>SFDG01000085.1 GCA_004558305.1 Phocaeicola plebeius | reverse complement strand
CCTTTCCGTGAGCGCTGCTATTTCAGCTTTGAGTTTTTTCTGCTCGGCCCGGAAGGCAGCGTCCGGGATCAGGTGCTTCAGCGCGAGACCGGCCAAGTCCCGCTCTTCATCCTGCAGGGTTTTCACGCGGATCTCCATGGCTCTGACGGAGTGACCGCAGGGCCGCTCGATCACGAAGCGGTTATCCGTCTTTATTTGCGAAGCAGTCGCAGTACTGCTGCGAGCAGCATTTTGTGAGAAATTCGTATTTCATGGGTTAGTCCTCCAATTCAGATATGATGGTTTTTACATCCTCTACGCTGCGGACGACCGCTGCCGTGCCACCGGCTTTGTGGATCTGCTCGATGGTCACGGTCTGCAGCTTGGTCGGCTGGTTTTTTCCGACCTTGGCTTCCAGAGCGATGAAGTGACCACGGTGGCAGACGATAATATCCGGGATGCCTGCGGTGCCGTATTGTCCGCCGTGTTCTTTCCACGCGAAGGTGTCCGGCACAGAGGCAAGGTATTTCTTTATTGCGGTGATGAGTTCTGCTTCTTTCACGGTGTATTCCTTCCCGTTACTTGTTACCCTGTAACCGCCATTTGTAGAGGTATTCGTCTTTTTACGCGCACACGCGCACGCGCATGCGCACACGAGAGGAGATTGCTTTCTCCTGCGTAGCTCTATTTATTTAGGGTACAAGGTAACAAGTAACATTTTGTGCTTTATTTTAAGGGCTCAATTTCTGTGGTTATGAATCCCGACACATCACACCTTGCGGACAGTGCCACGAAGTCGATGATCCAGCACTTGACGCTGTTGGGGCCGATCCTCTTCTGCGCGTTGGACTGGATCAGCAGGTCGGAATGCAGCAGCTGCTTCTTGAACTGCTGGTACGGCAGGACTTCGCCCAGAATGGCGTAGTCTTTGCGGTACTTGGTGTATTTGTCGTACACCTGTGTGAGCCGGATGTACAGGGTGTTGCCGTCTTCGGACAGCGTATAATCCGTCCGGGGATCAAGCTGCATCCTTGCCATGATCTCGAAGGTCTGCTCGATGATGCTCTGGTTGTGGGTGCCGCCGTCCAGCATATAGTCCTTGGCTGCCATCTCCATGTATCTGACGCAGGCGTCGAAGCTGTACGGGAAAACATCGTCCCACGCGAAATGGTATTCAGCGCACAAGGCTTCTGCGAGCTTCAGCCCGGCGTAGCAGCAGGCAAGATTATTGATGATGCGGTTATCCATGTCGGGAAGGAACTTGCCGACGCCTTCTTCGTACCATGCATTGACTATCTCCGGTTCCGTCTTCAGCGCCACCTGCAGCAGCGTCCGGCCAAGGTTACGGATGGCCGTCTCGCTCCGGCAGATACGGTTGAAAACCTGACGGCACTCCGGTTTGCGGATGTCCTTTTTGGAAAACAGCAGCTCGATGCCTCTGTCCCGGATCGCGGTCTCTTCGGCGGATTCCTCACCGGCGACCACGAGCGGGGCCCGCAGGTCATAGTAGACCACGCTCTGATCTGCTCTGCCGCGCTCACCCTTGTGTCCGTCGTAGCTATCACGAAAATGGTTATACAGGGCGTTGATGCGCAGTTTGTCCATCTTCGACGGCTTGAACTCATCCAGCGGCTGCGGAATGAGGGCGGAGGATGCGGATTCTTTCATCAGCGTAAATGCGGTGACCTGCGTCGATGCGCTCACTCTGTTCGTCGAGAATACCGGCAGGATCACCCGCTCCATGGTCGTGGACTTTCCGCTGCCCGCTTCACCGATCAGGAACAGATGCGGGTACTTCTTTCCGGCTCGGTTCAGGTAGTCCTTCAGGAAGCAGCCTGCTGTCCATGCCAGAATGGGCACGGCCTTCTGTGGCTCGGTATAGGTGAGCAGGTCACGACACAGGGGCTTGACCAAATCCACCGGAAGAATGTCTGCGTCGAGGATGTCGCTGCGGATGCTTGCATACTTGGTCAGCTGCACGATGTCTTCGACGCTCTTGCCGTCTGCGTCAACGGTCTGCTTCGTGGATACAAATACCTGCTTGCCGTTGTGCTCATAGATGCCGACTGCCTTGACACCGGTCTTCATCGGCCAGTCCAGCTCGGAGAGGTAAAACTTGAAAAGCTCCAGATCACCGTCGCCGCCGAAATAGGCCAGCGCAATGGTCTTTCCGTTCAAGAGGGTCTTGAACCGCTGGGTGTTGGCGAAGTCTGTGGTCATGAGGGTCAGGCGGAAGGTTTCATCCCGCGTGGTCACGAAGTCTGCGGTGAGCTGGGTTTCCTCGTCGCTCACGATCATTTCCACCGGCTGCACAAGGAAGTTGGTGATAGGGTAAACCGCGTCACCCTTCTGCCGGAAATACTGGCCTTCGTATTCAAAGATGGGCGACTTGCTCCGGGGCGAGTACACTTCGTCGGTGTTCTCGATGGCCTTGTCCAGCGTCTCTTCACCGTAGGTGCTGCCGCTGGCATGGTGCTTTTCGTCCCACTTTTCACGGAATAGGCCGGACTGACGGAACATGCCGGTACTGTTCTGTGCCTTCTTCAGCGAGAAGCGGGTCACCACGGTATTGGCATGCTTGCCCTTGGCGACAAGGCGGGTGACGTACTTGGTGAACTCACTGAGACTGCCGGTGGGCAGGGTCATAATGATCGGGAGGATTTCACCCTCACGCAGGAGGTACAGGCAGCGCTTTTCCTTGCAAGCCTTGCTGTTGTTCTCGCCGCTGCCGAACTGGCCCATCGGGCAGCTCTTACAGTCGCGGCACTCACCGGTTTCACGGATGACTCCGATCTTGCCGTCGATACTAGCGCATTCGGGAGGATTGTTGGCTCCGTTGAACTTGTCCTTGAAGTAGGAATTGACCGGATGGTGGTGCAGGATGACAGCGGTGAACTCCTTGACGGTATCAGGACTGTCCGGATCATCGCCGGGCACCTCGAAGCTGATACCGCCACCTGCAGGGATCTTGATGCGCTCGAAGCTGGGGCGCAGGCCGTCGAATTCCTCTGCGAAGAGGTCGTTCAGGTTGATGGGCTCAGTCAGGTAGGTGCTGGCCTCGGTGGTCATGATTTCGTTCTTTTCAGTAGACATATCTGTAATCTCCTTTTCTTATTTCGTAGCTTTGCGTACCTGAATGGTCGCTTCCTCGTAGCTGCCGACCATGCCTTCCAGCCAGCCGGGTAACTCGTCGTCGTTATTGGTCTTTAGCTCTTTCAGCGTTGCGGACAGGGTGTTCGTGGGGATCGTGAACAGGTGCTCAAAGCCGTTTTCCTTCATGGCGGCATAGAGGCGTTCCTTTTCCTCCGGGATCGCGCTCAGATACTCTTTCACGGCCAGCACGAACATGTGGCTGCCACGGTGGAAGCTAGTGCATTCCTGATCTACCATCATCTGGACAAGGCTGCTGGACGCTTCATCGATCTGCCGATTCAGGTCTTTCAGCTGGGCCATGAGATCACTTTTCTGATCCTTCAGGTCGGACAGCCTGTCCGCAAGGGTCAGCATGGAATTATCGTTCATTGGGTTTTCCCTCCAAGAATTGTTTTATAATCGTCGACGACCATCTTGGCGATGTCGCCTTTGTGCTGCAGGGCGGACATGACGTGCTCGTCGATGGTGCCCTTGGCCACTAAGTGAATGTACACGCCACGCTGGGTCTGGCCGATACGACGGATGCGGGCACGGCTCTGCTCGTAGTTGGCGTAGGAGAAATCAAGGCTGTAATATACGGCCACGGTTCCTGCGGTTAGGGTGAGCCCCATGCCGGTGGTGGCCAGTTGGCCGATGAACACCTTGCAGTTCGGGTCCTTCTGAAATGCTTCCACCTGCTCGGTTCGGTTTGTGACGTCGCCCTTGATGATGGCGTGGCCGATATCCTTCTTCCGGAGCATTTTGCTGATTGCATCAATCTCTGGAATGAAGCGGGCAAACACCACGACCTTCCTACCGGAGTCCATGCAGTCATCCACGATGTCCTCCAGCGCCTCCAGTTTTGCAGTTGACACCTGCTGGACGTCACCTCCGTCATCGTTGCGGATATACCCGCCGGTGCACTGCGAGAGGCGAAGCAGCTGGGTAAGCACATTCCGGGTGGTTACTTCTCCGGCGGCGAGCTCGGCATAGCTGTCTTTGCTGATGCCGTCATATATTTTCTGGGCCTTTGGCTCCAGCCGGACCGAGCGTATTTCGTCCACAAACTCCGGGAGCTCTACGGCTTCGTCGATCCTGATCCGGTAGGCAATGGCGTGGGCCTTGCTCACCAGCTCCGCGAGGTGCTTGTATCCGATCACTTGGTGCTGCTGGTACCCGCCCATGACCGCATAGTACGAGCGGAAGGCGTAAAAGCTCTGGCCAAAGATCGAATCGTCGAGGAACTTGTACTGACTGAAAAAGTCCAGCGGGCTGTTGGTTACGGGGGTGCCGGTCAAGATTAGGTTGTAGCTGCTGATCTTGCCGAGGTGGTGGAGGGCTTTGCTGCACTTGGCCTGCGTGTTCTTGATCTTGCTGCTTTCGTCGCAGACGATCATGTCTGGCTTCCAGCGGGTTAGCTCGGTTTCAAGCCTCCAGCAGCTTTCGTAGTTGACTACGATGACCTGCAGGCCGGTGCCGATCATGTTGCGGATCGTGTCGGCCTTCTTTTCACCGGTTCCGTCGAGGACGGCAAGGCAGTACGGGAAGTCAGCAAATTTTCGGAACTCTTCGTCCCACACGTCCACGATGGACTTCGGGGCGACGACCAGCATTTTCAGGGCTTTGTGCTGATAGAACATAGCTCCAGCGACTGCGATAGTCGTGATCGTCTTGCCGGTTCCCATATCCATGAGGAAGGCACAGCCTTTACTTGTCTGCATCGTGATCACCGTCCTTGTGTTTCTCTATCGCCAGCGCCATGTGTAGCTGCCGGTGCTGCCGGTCAGGCATGATGAGTAGGTTTTCGTGCCGGTTGTCATCGGCGTGGCCGTTCATGTGGTGGACGACTTCTCCGGGCTGGAGGGGCCGTCCGAGGTATGCCTCCGCTTCCTGTCGGGCCTTCTTGGAATTGACCTTCCCGCGCTCCGATACACGGCAGTGCGGATTCCGCTCTGCGTTGAGCTTGGTCAGGTGCTTTGCCTTGTGGCCACGGGACAGGGCTGCGAAGTCTACGTTCTGTCGCATCCATTCGTTTCGGTGTTCGGCGCAGCAGAAACAATGGGTAGTAGGGTTTGCTCTTTCAAGCTCCGCGCCGCATAGGGCGCATTGGACTTTCACGGGGCAGCGCCTCCAATCCCAAAGAGCCGAAGGGCGAAATTGTATGCCCGGACTTGGTGCTGGTAAGGTGTGGCCTTGATTGGCATCGGGACGATGGGCTTTTCATCTTTTTCAAGTGCATCGTCAGTTTCCGGGGCGGAAATCAAGTTTTTTTCAAGTTCCACACCCAGCAGGGCCAGCGTGGCTGCGTTCTCTGGTGTGAGCGGTACCAGCCATGCCTTGTCGTCCGGATCATAAAACCTGCCGGGGATTTCCTTAATCGACTCTCTGATCAGGAAGGCATCGTAGATGCGGATGTGATTGCCATCTTTTATTGCGTTCAACGGTTGGCCTCCTTCAGGGTAATGGGTTTTGCAAAGGACATCAGGATTCGTTCCATTGTTTTCTGATCCTCCAGCTGCAGTCCGGGGAGCAGTTTGCGCAGGAGGGCTTCCTGATCTTCGTGTAGGTATCTGCGGCCTATGTACCATCCGTCCGCGACACGGATGCCGCCGTATTTACCTGCCACGGTAAAGATCGGTGCAGAGCAGGTAAGTTCTTCAATGTCCGTCACGATGGTGTTTTTTGAAACACCAAAGCATTCTGCCAGCTCACGATATGTTGCCTGCCGGTAGTCGCTCAGATATTCCAAAATCATTTGGCGACGCTCGATCGCGCTCATTGCTCTGCACCTCCCTTCGTCCTTTGATGTCTTTATGGTAGAGGTCAAAGTACCAGCCTAATTGGTACTTTGAAGAAAAAGTTTTAGAAAAATAAAAAAGGCCGGAGCCCATTGGAATACTCTGATCCCAATGGATGCTCCGGCCTCAGCGGTGGCATTTGCCCCAACGGCCAGTCAGCTGACTGTCATCTTTGGCGTCCCAGCCTCTTATAGGCTACGGACTGTTCGGTTTTACCTGTCAGGAGATCTGCGATGTAAAACCGGTTATTGAATTTTGTGCAGCGCACGGATATTCTCACGGGCGCTTTCCCATCTACGAGGATCTCTGGCCTCCCGCAGTAGGGGCATGTGATAACGCGCTTGAATTCTTCTTGTTTCATCGGTAATTCCTCCATTTTTTTGGAGCGAACTACCAGCCGCTTTGGAAAAAAAGAGACCACCGGGTAGGACTATGCGAGGAGAGGGTGTGGGCCTCTGCCTGCTGTCCAATCCCGGTGATCCTATCTTCACGGTGGTGCTGATGGTCTACTCGAGTTGGTTCGTATTTCTTTATCAAGAGCGTTTACTCTTTATCTCTAAACGGCTACGCTACACGGACGCCTCCGGTGCGCGGCTCGCTGCTATTTTTGATTCCTCGGTATGGAAAATGATGCTAAGCAGATTCTCCACGGGCAAAATCTCATAGTCATTCTTGCCCGGCTTCTTTACGCGGATGGCGAATTTGCCGTCGGTCTCGACGAGCTCGCCAAGACAAATGTGCTTTTCGGGGGTGTAGATCGGATACAGAATCGACATACTTGGTTCCTCCTTTGTGCCGCTCTGCTGGAAGTGTTTTGGAACAAAAGCGCATAAAAATAGCGCGGTGGGGTCGCCCCATCCGCGCCTGAGAAACCGTTTAGGGTGAAACTACTCCCTTGTTTTTCCCAAGCGCGGGGTGATGGATTCAATGCCTGCGAGATCGTGGAACAAAATTTTAGTCACCGTACTTTTCCTCCTTTCAAAAATCGATGGGCAGATCGCCCTTGCTTCTGTTTTATATTATAATACAGGAGCTCGTTTGAATCAAGAAAACGGCATTCCAAAGTTTGTGGGGAAGATCAATTCCTATCTTGTGCAGCCCTACGAATTTGTGCTTTCCTCTAAAAATGTGGTTGACACGATGGTTTTCTTGACATATAATGTCAAAGCTGTGTATGTTGGAGGAAAAGGCCCATAGGGCGTTTCTTCCTCTTTTTTGCCCGTGAAAGCAGTCCGGTTTCGTCTGCCTATACTGCTTCACGGGTCAGTCGCAGCTTGCAAATCTCCGCCGTCAGAAACGGAATGGCGCATCCATCGGGAGCGATGGTGGTCTCCACGCTGACTCCGCAGTGCTCGCACTCCATCCAGCCCTTTGTTTCTTCGAGGAACAGCCCGTGGTTGATCTTCCCACACACGGGGCATTTTACATCATACTGTTTCATGCTATCTCCTTTGCTCGACCGTGCTTTATGGCAGGTCGAGTATTTCTATTGTGTAGATATCGCTGAACTGGAACTTCTCTGTCCCCATCTTCAGGTACCGGAAAACCGTATCGATCACGGTCACGGTGCCGGTCACGGCAATGTCGTGGAAGGCGCGGTAGCATTCGATCCTCACCACGGCTCCCTTGGTCAGCTTGGCAAAGATTTCAGAATTGCGCTCCATCTGCTCTTCGGAAATATCATGCCGCTGGACACGGGAGTGCCGTTCCTCCCGGTCGCGCAGAGCCTCTTGCAGACCCTTCATTGCATCGAAGGGCGCAAACTGTTTAGCCCGTTCTGCTGTTGTCATCATAACCAGCTCTGTGTCCTCCTATCATTTCGTTCCGCTCCCGCTGGGTAGCACCCTTCAGATAGTTGGTGCCGCGCAGGACAGCATTTTTTCCGTACCTGCCGTTGATCTCCATGACGGCCCGCTCTCTGGCCTTTTCTCGCTCGACCGCATGCCAGTCCGTGAAAAGGTCGTAGCCCTCGCAGCCTTCATCCACCACATCTTCAAAGGCGATGGCCAGCCTGCGGATCGGGGTGTGCCGGTCGGCCAGCTTGTCATAGAGGGGCATGGCCGCATCCTGCAGCAGCGAGTTGACGCTGGTGGCGCTGATCAGCCTTGTGCTTCCTTTGCTGGTGGGGATGGTGGCAGAGTAGGTATATCCGACGCCTATCCAGATCTTCGGGGTGATGACCTTCCGCTTCATGAGTTCGTGGGAGCCATGGAGCACCATTTCCTGCATCACAATCCGGGCTTCCTCGTAGCTGTAATCGCGGGGGAGTATTTGCGAGAAGGACACCGAATGGGTCTTGGCTCGGTAGTTCTTGATGTCCTTCATCTCGCAGCTTTCCCGGCCCCACGCATGGTCGATCAGGAGCTCCGCGTTCTTACCGAAGGCTTTGTAGATGTACTGCTCCGGGTACTCTGCGATCCCGCGCATCGTGTGGATACCGTACTTGGCCAGCCGGTTTACTGTTCCGGTGGAGACCTGCCAGAAGTCCGTCAGGGGTTCGTGATCCCATAACGTCTGCCTGTACAGGTCTTCGTCGAGGTAGCCCATGTGATCTTTGGCCTTCTTCGCTGTGATGTCCAGCGCGATCTTGGCGAGGTACAGGTTTGTGCCGATACCCGCCGTCGACGGGATCTGCAGCTTGTCCGCGATCTCGTTCATGAGCCGTTTCGCCAGCTGCTTCGGGGTCATGTGGTAGGTGCCGAGGTAGTGGGTCACGTCGAGGAAGCTCTCATCGATGCTGTACACGTGAATGTCATCCGGGGAGAAGTAGTTCAGGTAGATGGAGTAGATGTCGGCGGCATAGTCAATGTACAGCTGCATCCGGGGCGGGGCGATGATGTACTTGACGTTCTTGGGGATATCCGACAGGCGGCACCGGTTCTTGATGCCAAGGGCCCGTTCCGCACACTCTACCGATGCGTAAAAGCATTTCATATCGATGACCATGTAGGTGTGTTGCTCTGGCATGCTGGTTCCTCCGTTACTCCAAGTCCTTGAGTACCTTGACCGCTACACCTTGTATGATGCAGTCGGTAACGATGATATCTTCCATTGTGTGATTTTCCGGGTGCAGGCGGATAATGCCATTCTCCGGCTCTGGGAAAAAGCGTTTCAGGGTAGCTTCGTCTTCCATAAGAGCTACGACGATCTGTCCTTCCTCTGCGGTGGACTGCTGCCGGATCAGGACAAGGTCACCGTCGTCGATGCCTGCCTCGATCATGGAATCGCCGTTTGCCCGCAGGAGGTAGAAGCTGCCTCTGCCGAATAGCGCGACCGGCAGTCGCACATATTCTTCAATGTTTTCCTCCGCCAGCTTGGGAACTCCGCAGGACACAGCTCCGAGGACTGGTACTCGGAGGGTCTGCTGCCTTGTCGATTTGTCCTTCTTCGTAACGAGGCTGCGGTGACTGCCGTCACCGTCCAGAATGCCGCTTTCACGCATATACGCTACGTAATCCGCGACGGTGGATTTGGTGAGGCCGGTTCCGTCTGAAATCTCGCGTATCGTCGGTGAGACGCCTGTATCG
>SFDG01000084.1 GCA_004558305.1 Phocaeicola plebeius | reverse complement strand
TGCCGCTGGGCGCTCCCCGACCGATGAGATTTTTTGAACAAAAATAAGGTGATGCATCAACTTTACGAAAAAATGATGCTTTTAAATTTGCTTATTACAGAAAATGACAGGAGAAAGGGAAAACTAACCATACACCTGGAGGGAATGAGCTTATTCCTGTAGAGGCAGCAGTTCCCTCAGGGGACGGTGGAAAACAGGGTGCATCACATCGGGAGCGATTTCACAAAGCGGAACCATCACGAACGAACGTTCTGTCATCAAGGGGTGTGGAAGTTTCAGTTCTTCGGTATGCAGGACCAGCTGGTCGTAGAGCAACAGGTCGATGTCGATAATCCGGTCGGTATAGATTCCATTGACCGACTTGTGCGTCCGTCCCAGTTCCCGCTCAATGGCCTGTGTGACGGACAATACCTCCTGGGGAGAAAGCGATGTTTCTACACAGGCTGCGGCATTGAGAAAAGAATGTTGGGAAACGAATCCCCAAGGAAGGGTTTCTACAAAAGAGGATAGGGAAACGACTTTCCCTATCCTCTTTTGTATCAGTGCGACAGCAGCTTGCAGATGAGCCGTCTTGTCACCCAGGTTCGTTCCTAAACTCAGATAGACGCTTGCCATGGATTACTTGTCCAGAATCAACATGGCATCTCCATACGTTCCGAAGCGATAGTCTTCTTTCAGGGCTGTATGGTAAGCCTCCATAATCAGTTCATAACCTCCAAAGGAGCAGACCAGCATCAACATGGTGGAGAGGGGCATGTGGAAATTGCTGATCATGCTGTCGGCCAGTGAGAAGTCATAGGGAGGGAAGATGAATTTGTTGGTCCATCCTTCGAATTCCTTCAGACGGCAGTCTGTACCGACAGCCGTTTCAACGGCTCTCATCACCGAGGTGCCCACTGCGCACACTTTGTGGTTTTCGTCCTTGGCTGTATTCACGATGCGGCAAGCCTCTGCATTGATGAACATCTGCTCCGAATCCATCTTGTGCTTCGTCAAGTCTTCCACATCGATGTCGCGGAAATTGCCCAGTCCGCAGTGCATGGTGATGAAAGCCGATTCGATGCCCTTGATTTCCATGCGCTTCATCAGTTCACGGCTGAAGTGCAGTCCGGCAGCCGGTACAGTGACCGCTCCTTCGTTCTTGGCGAAGATGGTCTGGAAGCGCTCGGTGTCCTCCGGCTCCGCAGCCCGGCGGATAAAGGGAGGCAAAGGAGGTTCTCCCAAGGCATAAAGTGCCTTTTTAAATTCATCATGGGGGCCGTCGTCATAGAGGAACCGCAGGGTACGACCGCGCGATGTCGTGTTGTCGATGACTTCGGCTACCATCGAGTCGTCATCGCCGAAATACAGTTTGTTACCGATACGGATTTTGCGGGCAGGGTCTACCAGCACATCCCACAAGTGGAGGTCCTGGTTCAGTTCGCGCAGCAGGAAGACTTCGATGCGGGCACCGGTCTTTTCCTTGTTGCCGTAAAGGCGGGCAGGAAAGACCTTGGTATCATTGAAGATAAACACGTCCTTGTCATCGAAATAGTTCAGGATATCCTTGAACAGGACATGTTCAAATTGGCCGGTGGATTTATGGACCACCATCAGGCGGGATTCATCACGGTACTTGGCCGGATACAAGGCGATCCGCTCTTCCGGCAGCTTGAATTTGAATTGTGACAGCTTCATCTTTCTTTCCTTTTTTTCCTTATACTGTTGTTAGTTCTATTTCTTGTTGGTCGAGCCATTCGGGGAACTGCTCTACGTTCATGCAGTCGGCCAGCGTGACATTGCCTACTCTTGTGCGGACCAGTGCGGTGAGGTGGGCTCCACTGTGTAGGGTTTCCCCGATGTCGCGGGCCAGTGCCCGGATATAGGTTCCCTTGCTGCAGACTACCCGGATCTTTATTTCGGGTAGCCGACAGTCCAGCAGTTCTATTTCGTCGATGACCAGTGTCTTGGCTTTCAGTTCCACTTCATCACCGTTGCGGGCCAGTTCATAGGCGCGGCTGCCGTTTACCTTGCAGGCCGAAAAGGCAGGAGGCACCTGTTCTATGGTTCCGACGAACTGTTGGAGCGTGGTCTCCACCAGTTCCCGGGTAATGTGGTCCGTCGGGTAGGTGGCATCGATTTCCTTTTCCAGGTCGTAGGAGGGAGTGGTGGCTCCCAACTGCAGCGTGGCCACATATTCCTTCGTGTGGTACTGGAATTCCTCTATCCGTTTGGTGGCCTTGCCTGTACAGATAATCATGACGCCGGTGGCCAGCGGGTCGAGGGTTCCGGCATGTCCTACCTTCAGTTTCTTCACCTTCATGGCCCTGCAGAGGTGATACCTTATTTTATTGACTACGGCAAACGAGGTCCACCGCAAGGGCTTGTCGAAATACAATACTTCTCCTTCTTTGAAATTCATTCCGTCGTAGTTAAGATAAGACACTACAGATAAGAGTCGCGGCACCGACGATGGCGCAATAGATGCCGAAATACACCAGCTTTCCTTTTTTCACAATCGTAATCATCCATTTGCAGGCTGCGCATCCGGAAAGAAAAGCAGCCAGGAAACCGATGCAAAGAGACAGGGTGGAGAGACTGGCTTCGGCTGCCGAGGCCTCCTTCATGATTTTCAGTCCATCCAGCAAGGCTTCCCCTACGATGGGGGGAATGACCATGAGGAAAGAGAACTGGGCCAGCGACTCTTTCTTGTTGCCCAACAGAAGTCCGGTGGCAATGGTGGAGCCGGAGCGCGACAGACCCGGAAGGACGGCACAGGCTTGGGCCAGGCCGATGATGAAGGCATCCTTCAGTCCGATACGTTCTTTCGAGCGGGGCTTGGCATAATAGGAATAGATGAGCAGGACCGCTGTCACCAGCAGCATACCCCCTACCACTTTCAGGCCGGAACCGAAGATTTCTTCTACGGTATCTTTGAAGAACACCCCCACTATGCCGATGGGAATCATCGACACCAGAATGTTCAGTACGTATTTCGTTTCTTCATTCAACCGGCATTTGAACAGTCCTTTGAATATCCAGTCGATTTCTTTCCACAAGATGACCAGCGTACTGAGTACGGTGGCTACATGGACCACGATGGTGAATGTCAGGTTCTCTTCCCCTTCTATTCCGAACAAGGCCGAACCGATGGCCAGATGGCCGCTGCTGCTCACCGGCAGGTATTCGGTGAGTCCCTGAAGAAGGCCCAGTACCAGTGCTTCTACCCAACTCATGCTTTCGGTTCCTCCTTTCCTGTACCCTTAGGTTTCCGCAGGATGCCGTACATCATGAATACGAATCCCAGGAAGCAGATTACGGGAGCCACTTTGATGCGGCGCACACTGAATATGTCCGGTTCGAAAGCCGTTTCGGTCGAACCAGGTCCTGTCATCAGCAAGAAACCGATGAGGATGACCACCATTCCGATACCTAACAGCAGAAAGTTGGTCTTGTCGAAGGCAAAATTGTTTTTGTTCATTCTCTACCTTTATTTATAATACAATTCGGTCACTCTCATGCGCAAGAATCGGTTGATGGAGATGTAAGCGCAAAGAGTGGTTATCAATATTCCGGTGACGAATACCGTGACCATGACGGTCAGCATGACCTGTGGGGTCACCACCGTCAGCAATTCGGGTTCGTAGCGAATCAGCAGACAGGCCATTCCCATGAGCAATGCGTCGGCCAAAGAGGCGGCCAGCACGCCCACCCAGATGTTGCGTGTCAGGAAGGGACGGCGGATAAAGCTCCAGCTGGCCCCTACCAGCTGCATGGTGTGGAGCAGGAAACGTTGCGAATAGATGGTCAGTCGGACGGTATTGTTGATGAGGGCAAACGAAATCAGGGCCAGCAGTCCGGCCAGTCCCAGCAGAAAATAGCTGATTTTTCGGATGTTCCGGTTCACCGAATCCACCAGTTCCTGAGGATAGTCGATGTCTGTCACCTGCTTGTTGGCCTGTATTTCTTCCTTGATCCATTGTACACTGTCGTTGTTGGCATATTCGGCATTCAGTTTCACTTCGATGGAAGCGGTGAACGGATTGTATCCCAGGAATTCGGTAGGGTCGGTCCCCATGGCCAGGGTCTGCTCCTTCAAGGCCTGTTCTTTCGAAATGTAGGTGGTCTGCCGGATATAGTTTTTCTCATTGAGTCGTTTCTGGAAGGCAAGGATATCTGCCTCGCGGGCATTTTCGTCCATCAGAATGGTAAAGGCGATGTTTTCGCGGACATAGACGGAGAGGTTGCTGGCCGTCATGACAAAGAATGTCACCAGACCTAACAACAGGAGGACCAGCATCGTACTGATGCTGGACGTGATGAATTGCATACTGAATAGACCCGATTTTCTGCCCATGGTACTTGTTGTTCAGAGAGTTGTTGATAGTTCTTTTTTCCGGAAAATGTAAATCATGGAACTGCTGCGTTCCTTTTTGCCCAACGTGGCCATCCATGCCTTGGTGCCGACCCATAACCCACGCAGGAACGGCAGGCTTTTCCGGTAATACCGTTCGGTAATCATGGAGATGTAGAACGCGTCAAATGGCATGGGATGCCGCTCGGCCATGATAAAGCCGTGCTTGACCCCGAATTGTTGCAGGATGGCAGGCGCAAAGTGCCACAAGTGGCGGGGGACATCGTAGGCCGCCCATCGTTCGCCATAGTAGGCCGCATCATACGAACTCGGGTTGGGAACAGCTATCACCAAAACTCCGTTGGGTTTCAGCAGCCGGTAGAGCTGTTGCCATGTTTCGTTCAGGGCTTCCAGGTGCTCCAGTACGTGCCACAGGGTTATGGCATCGAAGGAAGCGTCGGGAAGGGAGGAAAGGGCTTCCGGCGGCAGCACGTCCAACTGGAAGTGTTCGGCAGCAAACGCCCTGGCTTTCGGACTTTTCTCAATAGCCGTCACCTTCCATCCGGCCTGTTGCAAGGCATGCGGGAAATAACCGGTTCCCGTACCGATGTCGAGCAGGGTGCCCTGCGATAGTCCGCTGCTTTGTTTCACCAGATGCACCTTACGCTTCAGCATAAAACGACGCACCCAGTGATACACACGGTTGGTCCACCCCCGGTTCGTATCGCTGTGTGAAATGTAGTCAGGACTCTCGTAGTACCTTCCTATTTCAGCTTCTGTTGGTACGCCCTGTGTAAAAAGAAAGCCACACTGCCGGCATCGGCAAATGCAGAACGATTCGCCGGTAGCGTAGTGGTCGGTACATTCCAATGCTTTCTCGAAGCGGTTATTTCCGCAGAGCGGACACTTGTCTATCTTGAGTACGTTCACTTTATTCCCTAATTTCTTGCAAAATAACAAAGAAATCGGTTATACATGCTTTTTCTTTAAAAGAATTTAACTACCTTTGCACAGTAAAACAAATAATGATATGGAAAATAGAAAACTGGCTCGTTCGAGCAATAAAATGATTGCCGGTGTCTGCGCAGGTGTTGCAGAGTATTTCGGCTGGGATGTTACCTTGGTACGTATTGTCTATGCGTTGGCTACTTTGCTGACTGCATTCTGTGGTGTCATTATCTATCTGGTCTTGTGGATTATCATGCCGCAGAAATAGGATGGTTCTTCCCCTTTTGTCATTCTGAGTCCCCATCACACGTTGTGTGAAACCATTCGATAATGACGCTGTAGGGGCGGACCTGCGTGTCCGCCCGGATGCCGAGGTGGATGTTTCCGGGCAGACACATAGGTCTGCCCCTACAATTTCGTCATTGGTAACGTAGTGAAGGATCTGAATACATCTACTGTGCCCTTCCAGATTTTTCACTTCGTTCAAAATGACAATGTAGGAATTCTTCATTAAACCGTTTCCCCTTTGAGAGTCGCCGAACTGGACTCTGTGATGGTTACCTTCACAAAGTCACCGATATGATAACTTCCCCGGTCAAACACGACGACTTTATTCTGTTCAGTCCGTCCGAACAACTGGTCTTTGGAGCGTTTGGATACCCCTTCCACCAGCACTTCAAATGTTTTCCCTACATCTTTTGCATTGCTTTCCGCCGACAACTGGTTCTGCAGTTCGATGAGTTCGTTCAACCGGCGGATTTTCACTTCTTCCGGCACATCGTCCGGCAGATGCTTGGAGGCATACGTGCCCGGGCGTTCCGAATACTTGAACATGAAGGCGGAATCGTACTGGCATTCGCGCATCAGTGACAGGCTCAGCCGATGGTCTTCTTCCGTCTCGCTGTGGAAGCCGGAGAAGATGTCGGTTGAAAGGCCGCAGTCGGGAATGATGCGGCGGATGGCAGCCACCCGTTCCAGGTACCATTCGCGGGTATATTTCCGGTTCATCAGTTTCAGGATGCGCGAGCTGCCGCTCTGTACCGGCAGGTGAATGTGTTTGCATACATTCGGCACTTCGGCGATGACCTGCAGCGTCTCGTCGCTCATGTCTTTCGGATGCGAAGTGGTGAAACGGACACGCATGCCCGGCACTGTCTCGGCCACCTTTCGCAGCAGTTGAGGGAACGTAATCGTGGTTCTTTTCTTTTCAAAGCTGTACGAATTAACGTTCTGTCCCAGCAGGGTGACCTCCTTGTACCCTTTGGCTGCCAGGTCGCGGACTTCATTGAGGATGCTGTCGATGTCGCGGCTGCGTTCCCGTCCGCGTGTGTACGGCACGATGCAGTAATGGCAGAAATTGTTGCATCCCCGCATGATGGACACGAATCCCGACACGTGATTGCCGCAGATGCGGGAAGGGATGACATCACGATAGGTTTCGGTGGTCGAAAGTTCCACGTTGATGGCCTTTTGTCCGGCTTCTACGGCGGTAAACAAGTCCGGCAGGCTGAGATAAGCGTCCGGTCCAGCCACGAGGTCTACGTGGTGATGCTCGATAAGGTCGTTCTTCACGCGTTCGGCCATACAGCCGACGACACCCACAATCAGCTGACGGTGCTTCTTGCTGCGCAGCGAATGGAAAAAATCCAGCCTGTTCAGGATTTTCTGCTCGGCATTGTCGCGGATGGAACACGTGTTCAGCAATACGGCATCCGCTTCCTCCAGCGAGTTGCAGGACGAATAGCCGGCCATCTGCAGGATGGAGGCAATGACTTCACTGTCTGCCACATTCATTTGGCAGCCATACGTTTCGATGAAGAGTTTCTTCGGTTGGGGTTCAGTTGCGGATTTAAAGTCCGCTCCCGTAGTGGTTGTTGTCATATCAGTTTTTTTCAGTTAATAAAACAGGGGCAAAGATACCGCTTTCTGTGTTAACTTCGATAAAAAGATGTGGATATATAAAATAAATTAGTATCTTTGGACCATATTGAAACAACTATGGAAAGTTTATTGCCGATACTGATATTTGTAGCCATTATCCTGTTCCGTGTCATTGCGCAGCAGTCAGGCGGAAAGAAGAAAACCGTGGCTGTCCCTCCGCCACCGGTGGCGTCCTTGTCTGCTGAAGAGCAGCCGGAAGGGGTAACCGGGCCGTCGGTTTCGCCCTGTCATCCGTTGGCTTCCCTTTTGTCCGAAAAGCCGTTTTCCTCTTCTTCTCCGGCAAAATCAGAGCAGCCGGCAGTTCCGTCGAAACCGGTTGATACCCGACGACGGTCAGCTACAGCTCCTCCTTCTTCCATGCGGCTTGATTCCGTCCGTGCGGCCCGGCAAGCCTTTGTCTATAGTGAGATTTTCCGCCGAAAGTACGAATAAACCCTATTTATAATATAACTTCAATTATACGACTACCATGAATTATACTCGAATGACTCCCGTCGAAGCGGCCAGCCTTATCAAAGACGGTGAAATCCTGGGCCTGAGTGGCTTCACTCCGGCCGGCAGTCCCAAGGCGGTGACTGCTGCCTTGGCCAAACTCTCGGAAGAACGTCATGCCCGTGGCGAGCATTTCCAAGTAGGTATCATTACCGGAGCTTCTACCGGTGATTCGTGCGACGGGGTGTTGGCCCGCACCGATAGCATCCGTTTCCGGGCTCCTTATACGACCAATGTGGATTTCCGTAAGGCCGTGAACAGCGGCAAGATTCATTATACCGACATTCATCTTTCGCAGGTGGCACAGCGGTTGCGCTCCGGCTTTCTGGGCCATGTCACTACTGCCATTATCGAGGCGTGCGAACTGACGGACGACGGGCGTGTCTACCTGACGGCAGCCGGAGGTATCTCTCCCACGATTGCCCGTCTGGCCGACCGGATCATCATCGAGCTGAACGAAGCCCACAGCAAGCGGATGATCGGTGTCCACGATGTCTACGAAATGGAGCGTCCTCCCTATCGCCGGCCCATCCCCATCGTCCGTCCCAGCGACCGCATCGGTCTGGCGTATGTACAGGTCGATCCGTCGAAGATTGTCGGTGTGGTGGAAGTCAACCTCCCCGATGAGGCTCGTTCGTTCCAGGAACCGGACCCTATTACCGACCGTATCGGACAGAATGTGGCTGATTTCCTGGCAGCCGATTTGAAGCGGGGAATCATTCCTTCCACGTTCCTTCCTCTGCAGTCGGGAGTAGGCAATATTGCCAATGCCGTGCTCGGTGCCTTGGGTCGCGACACCAGCATCCCGCCCTTTGAAATGTATACCGAAGTGCTGCAGAATTCCGTCATCAAACTCATCAAGGAAGGACGAGTCAAGTTCGGCAGCACCTGCTCGCTCACCGTGACGAACGACTGCTTGCAGGAAATCTATGAGAATATGGACTTCTTCCGGCACAAACTGGTGCTCCGTCCTTCGGAAATCTCCAACTGTCCGGAGGTGGTACGCCGTCTGGGAGTCATCTCCATGAATACGGCCATCGAAGCCGACATCTATGGCAATGTCAATTCCACGCATATCTGCGGCACAAAGATGATGAACGGTATCGGAGGTTCGGGCGATTTCACCCGTTCTGCCTATATTTCCATCTTTACGTGTCCTTCTACGGCCAAGGGCGGCTGTATCAGTTCCATTGTCCACCGAGCAGGGAGTGGCCGACTTGCGCGGAAAGAGTCCGATGGAACGTGCCCAGACCATCATCGAGCAGTGTGCCCATCCGGACTATAAGCAACTGCTGTGGGATTATCTGAAGATTTCTACCAAAGGCCAGACTTCCCATTGCTTGTCTGCTGCTCTCGGCATGCATCAGGTATTCATGGCCGAAGGCGACATGCGCCTGACCCAGTGGGGCCAGTTCGTGAAATAAACTGGAGGCTGTCCGAGAACCTGAGAGCCTCTATTCACTTGTTATTCCGAGAAGGTTGTGTCAAAATTCAAAGTCGCCTATCTAATTGTCATTCAGAATGACAAACAAAATGACAGTCG
>SFDG01000083.1 GCA_004558305.1 Phocaeicola plebeius | reverse complement strand
CCCCTACAGCGTCATCATCGAATCGTTTCATACCCCGTGTGATGGGGACTCAGAATGACAGTTAAAAGAGTGTTATACTCTCTTTCAAAAATCCCCTTTGTGGCCTTTGTGTCTTTGTGTTTGATTAATGCACCTTTGTGTTTAATTAATGCACCTTTGTGTTCATTAAAACAGGCAGTGCTATCCGTTTGCCGAAGGCAGCATTGTGGGGAATATCCTTGACCAGTTGCCCCTGCGAAGCACTCCGGCTCGTAGCAGATGTTTCATATACCTTCCCTGCACTTTTCAGGGCCGCCCGCAGCAACGGATCACGCTCGTCTCCCCAAGGCACCAGGTCGACACCCTCGGTCACTTCCTTGTCAGGTACGATGCCGTTCGGCATACAGGGCGTATCTCCGTTCGAATTCTGATAGATGCTGATCATCACATACATGCCCCACTCCTTGATGGCCGTATTGTACTTGGAATAGATGTCCTCCGGTGACAGCATTTGCCCCGTACAATATTTCCCGTGGCTGTTCGTGCCGATAGTCTCGACCTCCATGTAAGGCATCAGTCCGCCCAGCAGGGCTTCCGAGGCAGAGGCCGAATTGGCGGTAATCAATCCATAGATCTTCTGCAGCCCGATGTTCGCATCCGAGGTGTCGTGGACAAAATCGATGCCGTTCTTCTCCTGGGTGTAGTTCCAGGAAGTCTGGAAGCAGGTTTCCGTACTGTAACCCTCCTTGGCAAAGGCATCCATGAGTACGGAATTGTACTGTTCCCGTTCAAAGACTGCCTTCGGGTTGTGGGCCACCGCCTCCGGAGCCAGCATGGAGGCCAGTACCAGTTCCGTCACCACGTAGCCGCCCCCGTTGTAGCGGAGGTCAAGAATCAGTTCCTCAATGCCCGCTGTCTTGAATTCCTTGAACAGTTCGATGAGCGGTCCTACCGACTCCAGATCGAACGAGCTATAGCACAGATAGCCTACCTTCTTGCCGTTGACATCGTACAGCTGATGGTGCAGGATGGGGTTCGTGTACATTTTCACGGCGGTCAGTTGATGGGTCTGGCCGTCGGGAACCAGTTGCCCGTCTTTCAGGCTTCCCGTCGTGAGGGAGACAGACGACTGCTGGCTCATTTCCTTCATCGACTCATCACTGACGGCCTTACCGTTGATCAGGGCAATGATGTCGCCTCGCTGCAGGCCGGCCTTGGCAGCAGGACTGTCGTCGTAGACCACGGCTGCGACCAGGTAGTTGGCCGCACCCTGTGGGGTCTTTCCCACTTTATACATCATGCCGTAGGTGGTCTCGATGCCCTCGATGCTTTCCTGCAGGCTGTTCAGGTCATTGGTCAGGAACGTCCATTTGTCTTTCACTCCGGTGGCCGGGTCGCTGTAGCGGAGGTCGTAGACCACCTGGAAGGGATTCGTACACGTGTCTGGATTCAGCCGGGGCAGGTCTTTCTCGATTTCCTTGTTCCATACGTAATAGATATTCAGCAGGTCTGCGGCGAACCGGGTGCCGCTTCTGATTTCTTCGGGAATACCGGACGAAGGATCTTCCTCCGAAGGCTGTTCAGGGATCAGTACTTCTTCATGATCGTCCTGGCAACTGTTCATGAAGCAGTTGCCGAATACTGCCAGCAGGCAGACGAGTAGTTGTTTTTGCAGTTTCATATCAGGTTGTATATGGTTTGTCAATAAGGGTCAGAACGGATAGCCGATGGCAAAGTGCAGGCCGGTGCCGTCCTTGAAACGGGGGATGTTGTAGTAGCCGCTCTTGCCCGTGTCGTACGGTACGTGAAGGGCAATGCCCCAGTCCAACCTCAGAATCAGGAAGGAAAGGTCGTAGCGAAGGCCGATACCGGTGCCCAAGGCAAGACTGTCGAAGAACCGGTTCAGGGTGAACTTCGCTCCGGGACGGGCCGGGTCTTCCCGCATCAGCCAGACATTGCCGGCATCCAGGAAAACAGCCCCGTTGAGGTGGCCGCCCAGGAAGCCCGACATCAGGCGGAAACGGTATTCCAGGTTGGCCTCCAGCTTGATGTCACCCGTCTCGTCTACATACGAGAACTGGCTGCCCTCTGCCGGATGGAAACTGCCCGGACCGATGGAGCGCACCGTAAAGGCACGAATGCTGTTGGCACCGCCCACGTAGAACTGCTCGCTATAGGGGGCGATGGTCTTGTTGCCGTACGACCAGATGATGCCTCCCATCAGCCGGGCGGCAATCTGCTGTTTGTCCGAGAGGTAGTACAGGTAGCGGGCTTCGCTGGTCATCTTCAAGAACTGAGCAAAGGGTGTGCCGAACAGCCGCTTGTCCTTTTCGCCCAGCCCTTTGCCGAAGGCAGCATAGAGGAGGGAGGTGACATTGCCGGCCGAGGTGAACGAGTGTTCCCACCAGAAGCGGGTGCGCTCCTTCCGCCAGGAATTGTCGTAGGTAAAGGTATAGCTGACGGACGGGATGAACTGGTCGTCCAGACTGCGGAACAGGTTGGGGTTGGCTGCTGAGATGGAGTCGAAGGCGGCCGTACGGTGCTGCAGGTGGTTGAAGGTCAGGTTCAGCGGGGTCACCGTGTGTTTCCACGAGCGCGACCGCTGGAAGCTGTAGCCCACCGTTCCTCCGAACGACAGCATCTTGAAGTAGCGGGCCCGGTTCAGCTGGTCCAGGTAAATCTTGAAGTTCGTTTTCGAGGGATAGCGGAAGGGATCGATTTTGCGCTTCACCCAGGGCAGGATGATACGGGGAAATTCTAACGAGAGGGCGGCCCCCAGTTCGTAGGAGTTCATCACCGACTTTTCGCCGTCCACCGTCGAACTGGTCTGCCATTCGTAGGAGCCTTTCAGTTCCAGGTTCAGGGTGGCTCCCATGCGCTGGAAATTCTTCCGCGAGAGGGTGAAGATGGCCCCCGGTCCTGTCTGCTTGGTACTCTTGGTCGTCACGTTCAGTTCCAGTTCGCTGTCGTAAGGCAGGTCGAACATGGAGTTGACACGGATATCTAAGGTGTCGCTGCCGGCGCTGCGGGGAATGTACTGGAATTCGCTGAACTTGAAGACTCCCAGACGTGCCAGGGCTTCCTGTGTATAGCCTTGCCGCTGCTCGGAGTACAGTTCGCCGGACCGGTAGATGAAGCGGTTGCGCAACACGCTGTAGCGGATGCCGGGCCGCTCGCCGGGAAAGTGCAGGGTGAAGTCGCGTCGGCGCACCGAGTCGGTCGGCGGCTCCCCGTTGTAGCCGGTCAGGTAGACATCGGTCCGTCCGATGCGGTAGGTGCGCAAGGCTTCGGCGGGGATGTTCTGGCGGGGCACCATCTTCAGCACCACATGGCCCGGGTGCATCAGGGTGTCGGCCAGCAAGGTCAGGAACTCGCTGCGGGCATAGTAGTAGCCCAGGTTGCGCAGTTGGCCGACGACCCGTTCCTTCTCGCTGTTCAGCACCGTCACGTCGAAGGGCTGTCCGCGGCGCACCAGCCGCTGGCTGAAGAACAGGCTGTCGTGGAGCAGGCTGTCGGCCTGGGGCGAGAACCTTTCGTAGGTGAGGGTATCTATATAATAAGGTGTACCCATGTCGATGTGATAGCTCAGTTTCACGGCCCGGGGGTTGCGGGTGCTGTCGGTGGAGTAGCTCACCCTTCCGTTGAAATACCCATAGTCGTGGAGCAGGTTGGTGGCCACCTTCACGCGCGTAGTGGGATTGACGGTCGAAAGCAGCACCGGTTCGGCTGCGAGCTTGTTGAAAATCCATTTCCCCAGTCCCTTCTCGTAGTGTTGGAATCCGTTATAGATCCACAGTCCGAAGGGGAGGGGCGTGCGCAGGGATGCGCTCCCGAAAAGCGAGTTGTTGGGGGCGATGCTCAGGGCTGCCTCCACCTCTTCGAGGGTTCGGCTGCCGTTGTTGCTCTTGTCCGCGTTCTCGATGTGGATTCGCTTGATGCCTGTATATAGCGTTTCCCCTTCCGGCAAGTGGCGCGTAGTGGAGCAGCTGGCCAGCAGGAGTATGCCTACCAGTAGCAGGCTGATGGGCCATTTCTGCTGGCAAATGGGCCACAGATGACACAGATATGTACAGATGACCACAGATTTTTTTTTGTTTTGCGCCACAGTTGCTGGCAAATGGGCCACAGATGACACAGATTGGAACAGATGACCACAGATATTTTTGTTTTTCTGTGGTCTTTCCTTGGTCATATATTTATAACAATGTAGTATCATGACAAAAAATTATTAATACCTAAAAATAAAAAATCTGTGGTCATCTGTAGAAATCTGTGTCATCTGTGGCCCCATTGAAAACATCCACGGAAACATCTACAGACTCCTCCACAGTAGCTCGTTTCTTCTTTTTGCGGAAGATGAACAGCTCGCCCAGCTTGCTGACCTTTTTCCGCAAGACGATACCCGCACCGGTTTCGATGACCTCCCCGTCGAGGATACTCTCGTAGTTCTTGTCGTGGAAGACCTTGATGTAGCGCGTTCCAGAGCTGTCCAGACGGTACTCTAACGAGATGTTGTCGATGAACGACTCATCCTGCTGCACGTTGTTGCCCGACGAAATCTTGCCGCCGATGACCACCCGGAAACGGTTGTTCCAGAAACGCTTGGCAAACTGGAAGTTATAGTCGGTACTGCTGCTGCCGTCCTCCTGCTCGTTGGTCTCCATGCCGAAGTTCAGGTCGATGGTCTTCAGCGCACTGCCCGCGATGTTGTTGATTTGTCCTTGCAGGAACGAGTTCAGCATGCTGTTGGTATTGAAGTTGCCCGACGCATTGTTCTCGGTCATGTAGATGCCCGTCACCAGCATCGTGACGGCGAGCTTGTTTCTTTCTTCGCCCGACATGGCAGCCAGTTCGTTCTGCACCGTACCGTCCTCCGGAGCTTCGAGGGTGAAGGTGAAGCCCAGGTTCTCCAGGCGGTTGGTCAGGTTCACGCCCACGTCGAAGCTCACCATGCGCGAGCTTTGTCCTTCCTCGCTCACCGATGCCCGCATCCGTTCGTAGGCCTGGATGTTGAGTGCCGGGTTCATCAGGTTGCCCGTCCATTCGATGTAGCTGCCCTCCTTGATGTGGAAGGTCTTCAGCGGGATGATGGGCATTTCGTATTTCATCTCTCCGCTCATCAGCGAGTAGCGGCCGTTGAGCAGCATCGAGCCGTCGGGCTTGTACTGGAAGGAAAGGTCGCCTCCGCCTTCCAGCAGCATGTAGTTCGACCCGCTGGAGGTGAGGTCGATGCGGGCCTGTACGGCCTCGTCGATGTGGAGGGTCATCAGGATGTCCATCCCGCCCAGGGTCAGCGAGGGCAGGGTAGAGGGATGCAGAGTAGTGACCGTATCGGCGAAGTTGACGAAGGTGACGGTCTCGTTCAGCCGGTCTTCCACCTCCAAGGGAGAGTCCTTCATCACGTAGGTGAAGTTGCTGCTGCCCAGCACACTCATCGTGCCGCGCATCTTCAGGTCCTCGAGGTTGCCTTTCAGCGTGCTCTGGAAGTCGACGTAGAGCTTGCCGTAGACCAGGGCATCCTTGGTCCGCTTGGCATTGATGAGTTCGAAGTAGCGGGCATCCATCGTCAGGTCCATGCGCGGGTTCGACGGGTCTGTCAGGTTCACGTCGCCGTCGATGGTAAACGGATTCTTGCCCGAGGTATAGATGTTGTAGCGGTCGAAGTGCAGGTGGCTGTCGGCGATGCGTACCTTCCGGTCGTCCATCCGCAGCAGCAGGGAGGCCTGGGGGACACGGACACTCACACTGTCTAAGGACAGTTCGCCGTTCAGCACCGGACGGCTGCCCGACCCCGTGACGCTCAAGGTGCCGTCCATGTCGCCGGTCAGGGTGGCCATCTTGTCGGGGACGAACGCATTGGCCACCGACAGCGGGAAATGCTCCAGCGACAGGTAGGCATCGAGGCGGTCGTGACCGGTCTTCGTCTCGTCCGACTGGTAGGAACCGTTCAGCGAAGCCACCTGATGTTCGTTGCGCAGCAGGTAGCCGTCGACGGTGTGATCCCCGTTGTCCAGGGGCAGGTAGACGGCATTCATCTCCCAGTCGCCCAGCGGCTCCTGGTTGTAGGCTAACTGGTCGATACGCATTTCTGCGGCCACGGTAGGGATTTCGTTGCGCTGCACATAGTGGGCTTCCAGTGAGGCGGCTCCAGCTATGTCGGGCATATAGGGGACAATGCGTTTGAGCTCTCCGATGTCGATGCGGTGAAGCGACAAGGTCAGGTCTTGCTGGGCCGTCGAGTCGGGGGAGGAATAGAAGCTGAGTCCCGTCTTTCGTCCGTCGTACAGCTTCAGGTCGGCATGGATACGTCCCTGGTCGCTCAGGTAGACGTAGTTGCCGGGGTTGGCATGGAAGGTGCGGTAGACCAGGGTGGGGTTTTCGGGGACCACGTGCAGGCTGATGCCTTTCTCGCGGAGGTTGGCATGGAAGCCGATGTAGGCTCCCCGCTGCCCTTTCCCGTTCAGGTATTCTGCGGTCATCTGTGCCTCGGTGGCACCGATGTGGCTGTTCAGGGCGATGCTGAAGGCCTCCTGCCAGGGCTTGGCCAGGGCCTTCACGCCGGTGTTGAAATAGAACAGGGCGGAATCTTGCCGTGCTTCGCAGTAGAGGGTGTCCAGCTCCAAGCTGTCGGTCCGCAGGCGGTAGAGGTAGGCGTTGCCGTTCAGCCCTTCTTCGGGAGAGGTCTGCAGGTGCACATCCAGCCGCTGGTAGCGCAGGTGGTTGCGGGCCGACAGCATGTTGGCAATCGGGTTGTCCCCTTCCGAGAACAGGCGGCATTCGGTGGTGGGCAGCAGTTGGCGCACCTTGGGTTGGTCGATGTGCTTGTCCGTCCATTGCCGGCCCATCTCTGCCGTAAGCCGTTCGGTCTGGGCAAGCAGGGCCTCCAGGCTGTGGGGCGCACGGAACAGGAAGTACAGGTCGCCGGCGTTGACGAAGCACTTCACCGAGTCGGGGCGGGTCTGGAAACCGGCATGCAGGTCTTTGGTACGGAAGGTCTTCTGGTCGGTGATGACCTGGATGTTCGTCATGTCGGCCTTTATGGCATGGGTGGCGCGAAGGTCAGACTCCATGTGTACTTCCAGCTGCTGGCTGGTCTTCAGCGGTTTCTCCGTCAGGTTCATGCCATAGAAGTCGATGCGGTCGGCTTGTGCCCGCAGGTCGGCCACCACCTGGTGAGGATGCAGGGTGGCATGCAGCTGTGTGGTGAGGTCGATGAGGTGGTCGCGGGCACTGAACGCAGCCGTCAGCCGGGTGTCCTGCAGGTCGGCGTTCAGTCCGATGCCCGAGAAGACCCGCTTTCCATACTGCAGATGGTCGAGGCTGCCTTCCACGTGGGTGCGGGTACGCGGAGAGAACAGGTCGGTCCCTTCCCCTTCTGCCTGGAGGGAGGCATGGACGGCAAAGAGGGAGTCATCGGGCAGGAAGGCATGTAGGTCGAGGCCGTTCACGCTCAGTTCGGCCCGGTAGGCTTCGCGTTGCAGGTGGTAGCCGGCATCCAGCACCATCCGTTCCTGTTCCGCCTGCATCACCTGCACGTGGGCCTGTGTCTGCGGGCCGTCGATGGAGGCTTTTCCGTGGAGGGCCAGCCCTTCCGGCAGGAGGACGCCTCCCGTCAGGGCCTGCAGGAACTGCAGTTGTCCGCATTCCAGGGCCAGGCTCATTTCTCCTTTCCGCCGCAGGCTGTCCAAGGGCAGTTCGATGCTGCCCGTAGCGGTGGCCCGGAAGGCCGAAGGCAAGGTCAGGGAGAGCTGGGTCAGCTGTAGCCGTCCCAGGTTGCCGTCGATGCCGGCTTTCAGTTGCAGCGGTTCGGCCGGGTACTGCCGCACGAAGGTTTCCGGCTGTCCGGCCAGCAAGGTCATCATGTCTTCTTTGCCGATTTCCGCCAGCAGGCGGGCCCGTATGGCTCCGGTCTGCCGGGCTTCGGCGGCGGCCCAGTCCATCGAGGCACTCAGCTCCACCGTCGAGTTTCCTGTGGTCAGGCGCAGGCGGGGAATGCTGATGGCCTGGTCGTTCGAGAGCAGTTGTCCGCTGGTCTGCACCAGCTTCAGTCCCGACTGTTCCTGAAGCGTCAGTTCCTTCAGCTGGGCCTGGATGTCGTTGCCGGCATAGTAGAGCGAGTCGGCGGCGAAGTGGATGCGTGTCAGCAGCAGGTGGTTCGGGTCCAGTCTTTTCGGGGCGGCTGCGGAGTCGGTGGGCAGTGGCGGCAGGGCACCGCAGTCGTAGCGCAGCCTCGCTTCCTTCAGTTCGAAGCGGGTCGCCGAGTAGCAGCCCTGGTGCAGGTCGGCCGCTCCCTCCGTCAGTGCCGCCTGTTGCAGGGACAGCTGCAGGTCCATGCTGTCTGCCGGCAGCAGAAGGCGGAAGTCGAAGTTCTCCAAGGCCATCTTTTGCAGGCGCACCTTCCACAAGGTCGGTTCCGTCTGTGTCGTATCAGCTACAGCAGTGGTATCGTTCAGGCAGAGTGTCAGTCGGGTATCTCGCAAGGTCACTTCGTTGACGATGGCCGTCGAAGGAGCCAGGTCCACGCCGTGGGAGGCCAGGAAACAGAATCCCATTTGTCCGTACAGCTGCATGCCTTCGAGGAGTGCGCCAGAGTTGACCCGTGCTTCTTTCAACTCCAATCCGTCCAGTTCCACCTTCTTTTTCAGCAGCGGCAGCAGCTGTACCTTGGCGGTGAGCTGTCCGGCATAGAGCAGGGTGTCCCCCTTGTCCGTCACGGTCGTTTCGTCGACGACCAGGTTCAGCGGGAAGCGCAGCGAGATGCGGCGGATATGGATGTCCATTCCTGTCGCTTCCGAGGCCATTTCCGTGGCTGTCCGCACTAGGTAATTCTGTATCGGCGGGAGATAGATGAACAGGCATACGAGCAGGAACAGCAGGAAAGGCGATGCCAGTGCCAGCAGGAACCGTCGGAGGTATTTTCTCTTTTTCGTCATAGTCGGACCTATTTATTGTCGATTTCTCTTAGTTCATCAGAGACGCAAAGGTACAAAGTTTTTTTATAGGAAAACAAGTCTCCCTCCAACAATGTTCCTGTTTTCAAATTTATCAATGATTCTTCACGGCTGTTCAATAAAGGAGGAGTCTGTCCCAAAACCTTATAGTCTCCCCCTCCAGTGTCATCCTCGAATGGTTACACACGCGTGTGATGGAGACGCGGAAGGACGGCGCACCCGACAAATCCTGTGGGGAGGGCGTACGGATGCTAACCCAAAACTGTTGCCAAACGATACATGAAGAAAGGTATGTCTCTGACTCCTTTCACTTGTGCTCGGAAGCAT
>SFDG01000082.1 GCA_004558305.1 Phocaeicola plebeius | reverse complement strand
CGTATATTTGTCGAACATCTCTTCGATGCTGCCGATCTTGAACTCGTCGCCGCACGCATAGAAATCGCCCACGAGAATGCCCTTCACCCGCGACAGTACCCCATGAATCTTCAGCGAGTACATCATGCGGTCGATGTTGCGGGCATTCTCGCCGATCTCTTCTACGAACAGGATGATATCGCCCTTCGAGGTGAAGTCATACTCCGAGCCGATGAGAGGCGTAAAGGTACACATGTTGCCGCCCACCAGTATGCCCCGGGCCGTCCCTGTGCGGTTGGGATGTCCGCCGGACTCCCATTCGTAGCGGGGCAGCTCGCCCAGCAGGAGCTGTCGGAGCAGCCGGTCGTCTTCGCTCTTTCCGCCCGTATTCTTCAACGAACTGAGCAGCGTTCCGTGGATGGCCATCACGTCAGCGGTAACGGAGAAGGAGAGCAGTGTGGTGATGTCGCTGTAGCCAATCAGCCATTTGGGATGCTCCTGCAGCAGTCCGGCATCCAGCAGCGGCAGCAGCTGGATGGTACCGTAGCCTCCCCGGGAGGCCATGATGGCCTTCACGTCGGGCTGTCGGTAAGCCCACTCCCAGTCAGCTGCGCGTTCGGCAGGGGTCCCCGCATATTTCTCCAGGTACTTCCGGGCGGCATTGGGGGCGAGGACCGGCTCGAAGCCCATCTCGCGGAGCCCATCCATCCCCTTGGCTAAGCTGGCACTGTCTGACCAGTAGGAAGGACTGATGACGGCAATCTTGTCGCCGGGCTGTAGATAGTCCGGACGAAGACAAATACGTGTTTCGGCCTCCGGCTGCTGGGGTTCTTCGGGAACAGGGTCATCGTCGTGGTCGCAGGCAGACAGCATGAAGCTGCTGAACAAGGCAACAAGTGCCATTCGGGTAAACTGGATATTCATGTGTTGTTTCTATGCTAAGGGTCTTTGTAATTCGGTCGCAAAGATACGGTTTTCCCGCCATTCCACGTCACTTTTTCACAGAATTCTCTTTCCCTTTTACCGCTGAGTTCATCCATATATCCACATGACCATTGGAAGTACGCACTTCTACCTTTACGTATCTGTCCAAAAGAGAGAATCCTTTTCCCCTATTATCTGCTTCCAGACATCGACCGGACGAAATCGGCCAACTGACCGACCTCTGTCAATCACCTGCCCGACCTTTGTCAATCAATCGACCGGACAAGGTGCGGTCGATTTACCCATACAGGAGCAAGAAGGAGAAGAACCGCTCTTCTTCCGTCATGGTTCCCGCTCTTCACCCATCATGACGCAGCCGCATCAGCTATGCAGCTCCAGTACGAAACGCGCTCCCTTGGTATAGCCTTCGTCCAGCGTCAAGGCACCGTTCATGCGGGTGGCCATCAGCGCACAGATAGGCAGGCCCAGTCCGTCACCCTGTGTCAGGTCCCTGACCTCGGCAAAGGGCTGGAACAGGCGGGCACGTTTCTCCACATCAATCCCGCAGCCGGTATCACTTACGGTGAACTGATGGCTGTGTGCCCCCCGTTTCTTGTATTCCAACGTGATTTTTCCACCTGCCGGCGTATAGATGGCCGCATTCTCCAACAGATGGAGCAACACGTGTTCGAGCAGTTCCGGCTGGACGGCAATCCTGAGTTTCGGAGCATTGACCACCACGCTCACCCCTTCTTGCGTCTTGCCCTCTATCCGCTTCACCAGGTCCTCGCACAAGGTGACCACGTTCTTCTCCTGCCGCTCGCCCGGGTCGGCCAGACGGCTCTCCTGTTCAAACAGTTCTTCGATGTGGGCGATGAACGCTTTCAGTGCCCGGACAGCAGGATGGACAGGGTCTAACTGGTCCAGCGTAGGCGACAGCTGGGCCGATATATTGCGAAGGAGACCGTTCTTCAGTTCATTGTGCTCGTTGGCCACGGCAATGGCCTTCTTCTGCTTGCGGGTCAACAGGACGAAACGGACCAGTACCACTCCTGCCACCACCAGCGCGGCAGCCAGCAGACCAGCCAGCACACAGAGGGCGAAGATGATATACTGCCGTCCCTTCAAGGACTGTTCCTTCTGGTTGATGGTGACCTGCTTCGTCACGCATTCCCGGCGGAGAGCCGCCAGTTCGTCCTGCTTCTTCATGGCCCCGACGGAATCTTTCCAGGCGATGTATTGTTCGTAGGTACGCGACATCAGCGTGGCATTGCCGCTTTTGCCCGCCACCTCAATCAGCGTGCGGCAGCATTGCAGGATCTTGTCGTATTGCTTGGACGCTTTGTATTGACCGATCAGGCGATGGACGGTGGCATCTCCCTCTTCGTCCCTGCCGAACGTATAGTACAGACTGGCCTGCGTGTACAGCAGGTCCTGCTGCAACGAGTCCGCCTGCGCAGCCTTGGCCAGTCCCTCCAGCCGGGCCAGCTGATCCTGGGCACGCGGTGCCTGCTTGAGGCGGGTATAGATGCGCAGCCGCTCCTTCACGGTGGCATACCGCAGGTCGGGACGATTCTTTCGGGTAGCCTGCTCGCAGGCAGCAATCAGCTGGTCTACCTCCCTCAACAGGTCGAACGCCTCCTTGTAGAAGTTCTCCCGGTAGTACAGGGCTGCCGCCTGCACACCGCATTCGGTGGCCTTCTCGTACTGGGCACCGGCCGAAAAGGCCCTGTAGGCCTGCATGAACCCACTTCGGGCCTGGGTATATTCTTTTTTGGCAAGAGCCTCCTGCGCCTGCTTCATAAACGGTTCTGCCTGGTTCTGTGCCTGTAAGGCTCCTCCATACAGGCAGCACAGCAAGGCAATGACAATGCTGAGATTCTTTTTCATCATACGGGTTGTTTTAGCTGTTTCTGCAAAGATAACACAAAGAATCCGATCAGCGAGAAAATACCCTCACTTTTTGCAGGTTCATATTCCCCGATCCGCCCAGTCGCCCCGGTCGAGGCTGCGGTAGCTGATGGCTTCGGCCAGGTGGTGGGGCTGTATCCGCTCGCTTCCTTCCAGGTCGGCTATGGTACGGGAGACCTTCAGGATACGGTCGTAGGCACGGGCGGACAGGTTGAGGCGGAGCATGGCTGCCTTGAGGAGCTGAAGTCCGGCCTCGTCAGGCTGCGCATACAGCTGGAGCTGGCGCGACGTCATCTGCGCGTTGCAATACACACCGGAGGTGCCGGCGAACCGCGCTTCCTGGAGCTTTCGGGCCCGGATGACCCGTTCGCGGATGGCCGCACTGGACTCACCGGGTGTCCGGTCGGACATCTGCTCGAACGGGACGGGGACAATCTCGCACTGGATGTCGATGCGGTCGAGCAAGGGACCGGAAATCTTGTTCAGGTAACGCTGTACCTGACCGGGCGCGCAGACACAGGGACGGGTGGGATGATTGTAGTAGCCGCAAGGACAAGGGTTCATGGAAGCCACCAGCATGAAGCTGGCCGGATAGTCCAGGGAATACTTGGCACGGGAAATGGTGATGTGCCGGTCTTCCAACGGCTGGCGGAGGACTTCGAGTACCGACCGGGAAAACTCGGGCAACTCGTCGAGAAAGAGTACGCCGTGGTGAGCCAGACTGATTTCTCCCGGCTGAGGATTGGCTCCCCCTCCCACCATCGCTACCTGCGAAATGGTATGGTGCGGACTGCGGAACGGCCGGACGGCAATCAGCGAGTCATTCATGCCCAGCTTCCCGGCCACCGAATGAATCTTGGTCGTCTCCAGGCTTTCGTTGAGTGTGAGCGGAGGAAGAATGCCCGGCAGGCGTTTGGCCATCATGGATTTTCCACTGCCGGGAGCCCCGATTAGGATGATGTTATGCCCTCCTGCAGCCGCCACTTCGAAGGCCCGCTTCACATTCTCCTGTCCCTTCACATCGGCAAAGTCGAAGGGGAAATCGGTCTGGTTCCTGTAGAACTCTTCGCGGGTATTGACGATGGTCGGTTCCAGGTCCCGCTGTCCGTTGAAGAAGTCGACCACCTCCGTGATGTTCTCCACCCCATACACCTGCAGACGGTTCACGACGGCTGCCTCGCGGGCATTCTGCTTCGGCAGAATCATGCCCTCAAACCCCTGGGCACGGGCCGCGATGGCGATGGGCAAGGCTCCCTTGATGGGCTGCAACGTTCCGTCGAGGCTCAGTTCTCCGATAAGGAGATAGCGGTCGAGGCGGTCGGCTGCCACCCCTCCCGTGGCTGCCAGGATGCCGATAGCCAAAGGAAGGTCGTAGGCCGACCCCTCCTTGCGGATGTCCGCGGGTGCCATGTTCACCACAATCTGGCAAGTGGGAAACTTGTACCCGTTCACCTGCAGGGCGGAGACAATGCGCTCGTGACTCTCCTTCACCGCCGAGTCGGGCAGACCGACCAAGAAGAACTTGATACCGCGCGAGCTGTTTACTTCGATGGTCACCAGTGTCGCTTCAACGCCCTGAAGGGCTGCACAATAGAGTTTTACCAGCATTTCTGTAAGGTTAAGAAGGAATTATTGCTTGTCGGTCTTCCGCGCTTTCTCCTTGGCCTCCCCCAAGAGACGGAGTGCCTGCTCTTTCAGGTCGTCGCCATACAGGTCGCAGGCCAGAATCTTCCGGCTCTTGTCCACCAGGAAATTGGCGGGCAGACGACGGATATTGAACTGCTTGACGATGGCATTCTCCCAGCCTTTCCGGTCGCACAGTTCCATCCATTGCGTCGTGTCTTTCCGGCAAGCCTGCTGCCAGTCGTCCAACGAATAGTCCAATGACACATTGACCACCCGGAACTCGTCGGGACGGAATTCTTTCAACAGCCGATAGAGTTCCTGGCGCCGCTGCCGGCTGGCATCGTCCCAGGTAGCCCATAGCTGTACCAAGGTCAGTGAATAGTCAGCCTTCGACGACCAGGACAGCGAACGGCCCTGCCGGTCTTTCGCAGTGTAATAGCTCAGGTATTTGCTGTCCGACTGCTGGGCAGCCAGCGACTTCAGCACCAGGGCCACCATCCGGGAGTCTTTGATATCGCCCCCCAAAGGTTCCACTAATTGCTTGATTTTCTCCGGATCGGGCGACGGCACCTGGACAAAGTAACGGTCGATAAGATAAGCCGACACATAGGAATGAGGATGCCCCAGGATGAACTGCTCGGCCTTCGCTGCCGCCTCTTCTTCGGAATCCCCGTCTATGCTCTCCAGAAATTGTCCGTACTCCTTGTTGGGTCCGTCTCCTTTCAGTTGGAGGCGAGGGCCTCCCTTCAGTTCCACACGCCAGGACTTGTCGGCGAACAAGGGAATGACCGTACCGCTGTCGGTCAACAGGCGGAACAGATACAGGGTATCGGGAGTAAAGGTATAGGTCAGCTTGCCTTGCTCCGGGAAAAGGGTATCTACCCTCGACACCGGATCATCGCCGACCAGCAGCAAGGGAGAATCGCCCATGCCCTCTACTTTCAGCTGAAACGAGGAAGACTTCGAACAGGCCGCCAGCACCCACAACAGCAGGACGGCCAGCCACAACGGACAAATGGTTTTTCGCATATCGTACAATTAGGATGAGAATAAAAGAAAGGCACGGATTCACACTGAAGCACATCGTCAAAATCGCTGTGCCCTCAGTGTCAATCCGTGCCTTTGTTCCGATGGGAACCCACCGTTTTCGTTATACGGGAATCAATTACTTGATTTCGTTGGCATACTTGGCAAATTCACGGTCTACCTGAGCGTGAGCAGCCAGTGCAGCATCCTTCTGAGCTACCTTCGCCATGCTGGACTTCACGAGGTCAGCATTGTTGGTGCGGGCACCTACAATCGCCATCAGATAGTCAGTGTAAGCATCCGGAGCCGGAACGGCAGCCAGTGTGTTCTTGGCCTTGTTGTAGTCTTTGGCCAGAATCTGTGCCAAAGCAGCCGAGTTGGTCTTGGTGTCAGCGAAAGCGTTGACAGCGCGGTCGTACTGGCCCTGCTTGATGTAGAGGTTACCCAGTGCTTCGTTGGCGGTGTTGGCACCGGTAGACTTGCTCAAGAAAGTTTCAGCGTTAGCCACATTGCCCTTCACGAGTTCGATCAGACCGAGGTTCGTGTTGACTTCAGGAGCGTTGGCATTCTTGGCAGCAGCCTGCTTGAAGTAGTTTTCAGCAGCAGCCTTGTCGCCGGCAGCGTAAGCCATCATACCGAGGTTGTTGTAAGCGCGGAAATCGTTCGGGAAGAGTTCAGTTGTCTTCTTGTAGATAGCCTGCTGGCGGGCCTTGTCGTTCGTCAGCGTAGCGGCATACAGCAATTCTTCTACGCTCAATACCTTAGCATCCGTATCGAAAGCCTCGTTGATTTCTTCGTCGCTGCGGCCGATGATGTCATAGTTGGCAGTCAGACGAGCACGACGCAACTGCGGCAGGATTTCGTCAGCCAATGTCTTGTAGACAGAAGAGATGTTCTTGATTTCTGTTTCGCGCTGTTCGGGATCAGAATACATAGACAGAACGCGGAGAATCAGGTCCTTGTCCTGGATGTTCGACTTAGAAACCAGGCTCTGGAAACCTTCCCAGTCCTGAGCGGTGTATTTCGTATCTACTTCAGCATCAATCTTACCCTTCTTCAGTTCCTTGTTCAGGTACTTTTCGGTGTTGTTCTGACGCTGTTCAGCCAGACCGGTGTTCAGCTTCACGCCACCATCGGGAGAAGCGTATGCAGAAACTTCGATGTTGTTCAGCTTGAAGTTCTTCGTGTCGCCGTTCACTTCAACCACCTTCTTGTGGAAGTCCTTCAGGTCCTGAGACTTCAGTTCGCTGGCACGGAGGTTAGCCTGCTGGATCAAGAACATGATCTGAGCTTCCTGAGCCTGCTTGATGATGCGCTGGAAGGCATCCGGAGCCAAAGCGGCGTTAGCAGAGTTGACAGTCGGCAGTTCAGAAGTAGCGATGACACCGTCAGCAATCTTCACCGAAGGAATGGTGTATTCCTTGGAACCTCTCTTGATCTTGAAATCCAGGTAGAGTTCCGACTTCGCCATGTCGGGGATATAGTCGAAAGAAGCCTTCATGGTGTAAGTACCACCCATCTTGTAGGAAATGGTCTGGTCGTTGCCCTGTACCTTTTCGCCCTGGAACGAAGCAGGCTGACCTTTGGCTTCACCGCCATTCCATCTCAGGACCGGAGTCACTTCGACAGTAGCGTTTTTCTTGAAATACTTTTCAGGGAACTTACCTGTAATGGTAACAGGAACTTTACCTCCTACTGCCTCCAGAACTTCGGGGTTAGTAGTGAAGTAGTCAGATGACAATTCACCCATCTTTCCGCAGGAAGAAAGGGCAATCACCAGCAATGCCACTAAGGGCAAATACAACTTCTTAATCATGATTCTTTTATTATTAGGTTATAAATTAAAATTGTCTTCAATTGCAATTGTCATATCCGCTTATTTGGGGGCAAAGATAGGAAAAAGAACGTTACCTGCTCACCGACAAAGGCATATTTTTTTCGGGCAATCCCTAAAAAAGATTAAATGGAAGTTCCCCGCAAGGTTTCTCTAAAAGAACGCAGTGAAAAACCTGAATACATCCACCAATGCGTCACAGATTCTTCACTGCATTCAAAATGACAATAGAGGGAAGCCTCATTCATCATTCATCATTATTCATTCATCATTATTCATTCATCATTATTCATTCATCATTATTCATTCATCATTATTCATTCATCATTATTCATTCCTCATTGTTTCCCGTCATAGACGAAAACGGAAGAGCCCGGCAGGGTCAGTTCCAGCTCCCTGTCGATGTCGACCGCCTGACCGGTGGGCAGACCGCTGATACGGCCTTGCTGGAAAGCATCCTGCAAGGTAACAGTGCCTTTGACATAGGCCGGAATATCAAGCGCCTCGCGCAGGGTCAACCGCAAGGTCTGTTCTTTCGTGGCCGGATTGCGCAAGGTCAGGACGGACTTCTTGCCGTTCCAGGCGGCCCAGCCATAGATGTTGGCTTGCTTGCCGTCCCAAGGATTGCCGCCCACCCAGTGGATGTCGGGCAACACATCGGCCTGCCGTTGCTGCCAGGCAATGCACTCGGCCAAGTCCTTCCACAGGGCTCCCCCGTTGATGCTGTTCATCAGCTCAAAGTCGTTGTACAGCTCCACCATGCCCGAACCGCAGGCAAAGGCACAGCGGAGTTCGCGTACGATGCCGTCGTAGTCCATGTCCTTCGACACGTCGCCCCACTTCGTCAGGATGAAGCCGTGGGTCATCAGCGTGTTGATGGGACAGAGCGGCGACCGCTGCACGAAGTTCTGATAGACCAGCCGGTCGCGGTAGGTAATCCAACGTTCGCGGTCGGAGCCTTGGTCGCCAATCGTCGCCCAGTCGGCTTCCTGCCGCCAGACGGCATCGGTGAACTGGAACCAGAAAGGCGATGCCCAGGTACCCACCGTGGTGTTGATGAACAGGTCGGGCTTCAGCTTGCGGGCCTCGCGCTCGATGTTGATGATGGCTTCGGCATTCTCCTCGCCCCGGTTACCGGGATCGGGACCCACGGCACTGAACTGGGCACTGATACCGTCGAACTTGAAGAAGCGGTAGTCGTAGTTCCGAATCATATAGGAACAGGCATCCAGGAACACCTTATAATATTCAGGGTTGCTCAGCTGCATGCCGCCCCGGTCTTTCCAGTAGCCACGACGATAGTCGCCGGACTGGCCGTAGCCGCCCACCGGACCTAACCAGGCACCGATGCCCGAACCCATCTCGCGGGCCACCTTGTCGGGTTCGCTGAAACCGTTGGGGAAGTTCTTGTTGAAGGTCCACGTACCGTAGCTGTCCCATCCGTCGTCCCATACGAAAGCATTCACGGCGGTCTGGTACTTGTCGTAGAGCTGCTTCTTCCACTCCTTCACCACTTCGGTACACTGCTCCACGTTCATGTTCGTAGTGTACTCGCGGTCGTTGTTGCGGTCGATGTTCAGTTCATACCACGAGATATAGACCGGCAGTGCACGCCAAGGCACGGCACGTTCGCGCTCGCTGTAGGCCAGGAAGGAGCGTCGAGCCTGTCCCGGTGCCATCAGGCCGACCACGGCACTGACGCTCCAGGTCTTTCCCTGCTGCAAGGTCGTATGGCGGCTCCACCATCCCTGCAGGGCCGTACCTTTCGTCGTGGTCTCCCCTACCCGGTTCAGTCCGGTCGGTGTCTCCAGTCCGGCAAAAATCCGGTCGCTGGCTAGGGCAGCACCTTTGGCAACCCGGTAGTTCATCGGAAGGAGGGAATGCATCGCCACATCGGCACGAGCCTGCACCTCCAGCTCCGTACGCAGGTAGTGCGAGCCGTCGCGCAACACGGCCCGCCAGTCAATGTCGAGGCTGCCATAGGAGAAACGGGCTTCCACAGCCACTCCTTTGCAGCGCAAGGCTCCTCTTGCCGCCTTCGGGTCGGCATTCAACACAGCCGTCCGCACCTCCTTCAGCTGCATCTTCGATGCCGGTACCAGCGTGCTGTCGGCATCGTCCAGCCGGATGGCGAACAGTTGCGTACCCCCTGCCAGTCCCAGTTCGGGACAGCCGCCGAAGGTCAAACCGTCTCCCTCGCGGACAAAGGAAGCGGTGAACAACTGGTTGGAAAGGGTGAAGGTACCTTTCTTTTCTTTCACTTTCGCCGTCCCCGGCTGTTGCTGCTGCGGGAAGAGAACGGCCTGAGCCTGCAGCAGCACGGCGGCCAACAGGCTGAACAGGACGGTACAGAACGCCCGTCGCTGCGGTTGAATTTTCGTTTTCATGCGTATATAGTTTATTGTTTTTACAAAGGGAAGAATAAATTGTGAAATATGCAAGTAAATAATCAAGAAAAGAGGTATTTCACAATACCTCTTTCCGGCTGTCAAAAGACAGGTGTTATGCTAAAACGGTTCACCAGCTTCATGCTGTCAATTCTGGTACGGCTCTACGACGATGGTCCATACCTTCTTGTCGCCGTTGGCCGCCGTCACCTCATACTTGTTCGGTTTGCTCCAGTCGCCGGGAACTCCGAGTGTAGGTGATCCGTCAACGGGCTTGATGATGGCGGCTGTGGAAATGGTGACAGCGATGACCACCTTCGAAGTGGTGAACGCGCTGACCTGGTCGGCCGGCAGATTGCCCGTCACGTAACGGATATAGAACGTATTGGTTTCCTTGTTCGCTTCCACCGCACGGGCCAAGCGGACCTGTTTCACTTGTGTTTCGCCACTGGCAGGAATCTGGTCGGTTCCATAGTAACGCCAGTAAATTTCCCCGCTCGTGATGTCACAGTCCGTATAGGTGTCCAGTTCCTCCAGTCCGTTCTCTAAGCAGGAGGTAGCTACCACTGCCAGCAGCAGGGTAAAGAGAATATTGATTAGCTTTTTCATAATCGTTGAAAATTTATAGGTTCATAGAAATTACCATCCTTCGTTCTGTACGGCATCCAGTCCGAATGCGGCACGAGTGTCGAGGAAGCCCTGATAGATGGGGAACAGGTAACGACGGTCGGTAAAGTTGCGGTTCGCACTGTTCAGCAGGGTCACCTGTCCGACCAGCAGCTGCGTGCGGTCGCGGCTGATTTCCATCTTGTAGGCCGGACGGTCCAGGTCGGCAATCACGCCACCGGCTGCACGACCATGATTGGCATAGCCTCCGTACTTGCCCCAACGCAGGTAGCTGAAGTAGATGTCGCCGCCTTCGTTACACATTTCGCAGTTGCGCTCGCGGATGTAGTCGGCCCAGGCTTCCGCTTCGGTCGATGCGGTCGAAGGAGCCAGACCGCCATGGGCAGTACGGGTAGCATTCAACGCAGTGACAGCTCCGGAGATGTTGCCTTTCAGCAGGTAGGCTTCCGCCAGGTTCAGATAGGCTTCGCCCAGACGAGCCAGGTTGAAATGGAGCGCCACCTTCGACGAGTGGTAGGCACGAGGTTCAGGATTCTCGATGTTGCTCTTGCGCCAGTAGTAGCCAGTCACGGTGTTGTACCAGCCGCCGTCTTCCTTGTCGCGCACACCCTGCGAGAGGTTACCGCCGAGATTCAATCCGATATTCTCGTTCATCCACGTGCAGCCGTCATAGACCACCGTGGTATAGAAACGCTTGTCACGTCCCGTGTACATCAGCTCGCTCAGGTTGCGGGCAGCTCCATCTTTCAGCTTGTGATAGCGGAGGAAGGTGTCATAGCCGTCTTTCGTCTGCAGCAGGTCCTGCGGTGTGGGAATGCGACGCTGGTCGCCACTCGTCTGGGCATAGGCATCCACCTGTCCGGCTTCGGTCACCGACTTCGGGTCGAGTACCTCCACATTGTTCATATACTGCGAGGTCTCGTACCACGGCAGTGCCTGTCCGGTCAGTTCGTCCGTCACGAGGAACTGGTCCACCAGGTCCTGTGTGGGGAAATAGATGGCCCAACCTTCGAAGGTCTGTCCGTTGGCCTGCTTCAAGGCAACGGGGCTTTGGGAATTGAGCACGTTATCCGTCGAGATGTTCGGATAGGTACGCATCAGCTCGTCGAAGCTCGACACGTACGTATTATCCTTGTTACGGTAGTAAGCCCAGAGGATTTCAGGATTATAGAGGTCGGTTTCGTTCCACATGCTCTTGGCCGGAGACAGGTCGGTCGCCAACGAAATGCCGCTGTTGTTCACGCAGTCATTGGCGGCACTGATGGCAATGTCCAGATACGAAGCATCCTTCGTGTAGGCATATGCCTGGAGGGCGGCACGGCTCAGGAAGACCTTGGCAGCCCACTTGGTGGGCAGACCGGTAGAGTTCTCGGCGGGCAGTCCGTCAGCACCTGCCTGCAGGTCTTCGATGACATACTTGTAGCTCTCGGCTACCGAAGCGGTCATCGGGATGTTGGCGGCTTCGGGATTCTCGGTGTCCAACACCATGGTGATGGGAACGAAGCGGCCTATCTTGCGAGCCTGGTTGAAGAATACCATTCCGCGCAGGAACTTCGCCTGAGCAATCAGGCTGTTCTTCTCAACGTCGCTCAGTTTCTCATTGGCCATGACGTTCTCGATGAC
>SFDG01000081.1 GCA_004558305.1 Phocaeicola plebeius | reverse complement strand
CGTCAACGCCGCTCTGACCCGTGACAACGCCGCCCAGATGATCTGGAACGCGCTGAACGCTTACGAGGTCGAGTACAAGACCACCCTGATCACCGATTCTAAGGGTCAGCTGACCTCTCAGATCACCGTTCAGGATAAGCTGGTCCAGGGTAATGAGGGTTTCGTGAAGATCACCCTGCTGGAGGACAAGTATGAGTCCAAGACGGCTACCGGTATTCTGACCCACATCGAGTGGAACGACACCGACAAGGAATATAAGTACACCATCGGTGAGGCTGTTACCACTACTGTCGAGGAAAAGCCGGTTACTACCCCTGCTCCCACCTTCCAGTCCGCTTCTGACTTCTCCGACCTGTTCGGCATGAACGTCAAGGTCGTCTACACCAAGGACAAGAAGACCAACGACATCAAGGTCTTCGGCATCGTGCCCAAGGACTGGACTCCAAGATCCTGGCTAAGGGCATCATGGACGACATTGAGTACTCCGACACCAAGGAGATCAAGGTCGACGGCACCAAGTACAAGACGGACGAGGCTGTCTCCTCCCTGAAGGCTCAGGCTTTCAACGGTGCTAAGGTTGATCTGTTTAAGAGCAAAGCAATTAACACTGATCTGAAGCCCTACTACACTGTCAATGTCATCGACAACGACAACGACGGCAAGGTTGACACTGTCGTTTACCTGCCTGTCACCGTGGCTAAGGTCACTTATGCTGGCTCCAGCTCCATCACCGCTGGTAAGTCCTATAAGTATGCTGACGAGAACATCGCCGACGGCATCAAGAAGGACGACTATGTTGTCATCGTCGACAAGGATAACACCAAGGACGAGAAGTACTCCATCACCAAGGCTGAGATGATCACCGGTAAAATCGAGGCCATCAAGGGCACTGACGTCAAGGTCGACGGCACTTGGTACAAGACCATCGACGGCGCTCAGAAAGACAAGTACTCCCTGAACGACGAGTTCACCCTGGCTGTGGTCAACGGTTTCGTCTGCCACGCTGAGGAGAGCGATGGAGTCATCTCCAACGACAAGGTCATCCTGGTCACCAAGGCTGACGCAGCTAAGACCGAGGGCATCAATGCTGGCACTCAGAAGATCAAGGCTCTGTTCTCTGACGGTACTGAGAAGGAAATCACGGTTGCACAGCTGTGGGTCTCCAATAAGTATCAGGATATGGGTAGCGATGTTGCGGCTGCTGTGAACACCCTGTACACCTTCACCACCAAGTCCAATGGCGAGTACAAGCTCAAGGCCATTGATGATACTAAGTATGATGCAGCCATGAGCACCATCACTAAGGTCGATGATGGTAAGGCTACCGGTAGCATCGACAGCCAGGCCGGTAAGACCATGCGCTTTGCTGACACCGCAGCTATCTTTGTGGTTCCCGGCAACGGCGACGATGCGAAGGTGATCACCGGCAAGGCTCTGGGCACTTGGAAGAATATCACCGATATCACTGGTGCTTCCTCTTACCTGTACGGCAAGAAGGACGGCGGTATTGTTTACGCTAACCTGGGTGTTATCGTAATGAATGACCAGTCCGCAGCTCCCAGCTCCGGCGATGTTCAGTATGGCTTCGTGACTGCTGACTCTGCTGTGGTCAAGGAAGGCGACGATTACTACGTTTCCATGACCATCTGGAATGGCACCTCTGAGGTCACCGTGAAGGCTGACTCTTACTATGACTTCGTTGACGGTAACTTCACTCAGAAGACCGACGTTGATGAGGATACTCATGTTAAGAACTACACCAACAGCGCTTCTAAGAGTGTTGTTGTGGCCTTTGCTAAGCAGACTCCCATCTCCTATAAGACCACTGGCGATGGTGTCATTTCCGAGGTCCGTCCTCTGAATGTCACTAAGGGTGACTACCTGGGCGCTGTTGCTGTGACTGGCTATCAGGACGGCAAGAAGTACGTCTCCATCGACGGTACTGACTACGACCTGACCTCCGACACCGTTCAGATGTTCGTTGACACCGATGCCAAGAAGGGTTCCACCTCCGGCAGCATCACCGAGGCCAACGAGGTCCACGGCTACTTCGTCAAGAACGCTTACGCTGTGAAGAACTCCAGCAACGAGATCGAGTTCATCCTGGTTGATACTCAGAACAACCTGAACATCAACACTACTGAGGGTGACATCACTGTTGGTAAAACTGGCGCAGTTATCACCAATAAGGACACTAACAAGAACATCCTGACTGTTGCCGCTGGCACTAAGGGTGATGCTCTCAAGACTGCCGCAACCACTATGTTCTCCGGTGCTGCTGAGATCGTCATTTCTACTGGCGCTAAAAACACTGACGCTGTAACTGCCAACACTGTTGTGTATGTTATTGCTGGCAATGGCGATGTGATCTCTTATACCGTTACCATGGCTTCCTAAGTAATCTTTCCCCGAATCTGATTCAGGTAAGATTTCTAGCTGAACGCAAGGCCCCCAGGGATTCGTCCCTGGGGGTTTTGCTGTGTATGGGTAGGTTGTGGAATAGGGAGACGCTGGCGCCGGGGGCACACCCCTCCACCGCTTCGCGGTCCCCCTCGCCCTTTCAGGGGAGGCGTCGCTTTGCTGTAACGTATGTTATACCCTGCAACGCTCATGGCTGCCCTGAAAGGGTCGAATTGTCCGGGGGACAGTTCGATTCAGTAAAATCTTCCTTAGACAGCTGGGCGCGAAGCGCTCTGAGGGGTTGTCCTCGAAGGGCTTGACCAGCTGTGTGAAAAGCATCCCCATTTCTCGTCTTGACAAAAGCCAGGTGTCTGCTATAATGAAGACAAAAGGGGACACAGTTACTTGTAGCCAGGCCCTCGTATGTCAACCATCAATTAGCTGACCACTCGTGCCAGGAGTGGTCAGCATGCTTTTGTGGCGAGAAGGAGCAGCAAGATTGCTGCCAGCAGGATAACCCGCAATGCTTTCTTCCACATCGGCATCACCTCCCTTCGCATGAAATGCGCTGGGATGGGTGGCCTGACCACTGAAGTAACAGTGTCCCGTATGAGATACTATATCATATTGCGTCGAACTTTGTCAATGTTGAGCAAGCCACCCCGCCGCGTTTCTCACACACGCTGGCGGGGTGGTCTTTTCATGGTATCTTAAATTATATGATATGGTGTGCCGCGGCTCGGATCATTTAGATCACATAATCGAACCCGGCGCTGTCATCGCGGGCCATGAGGTCGGCGATGGTGTATTTGTCCAGGTACTCCTGGATCACCTGCTCCAGGCCCTGCCAGAGGGGGAGGGTCCGGCAGCTGGTCATGCGGTCGCAGCTCTGGTCGCCGGGGCCGAGACAGGCCACGGGGACTAAGGGGCCTTCCAGGAGAGACAAGATTTCGCGCACGCCATATTGGTCCGGGGACTTGCGCAGGCGATAGCCGCCGCCTTTGCCGCGCAGGCCGGTGAGGACATCTGCCCGGACTAAGGTCTTGACGATGCTTTCCAGATATTTTTCGGAGATGCCCTGGCGCTCCGCTACGTCCTTCAGGGGGACGTAGCCCTCCGCCTGGTGCTCCGCAATGTCTACCAAAAACCGAAGGGCATAGCGCCCCTTCGTGGAGATCATCATTCCCTTCCACCTTCTTTCTGTTGTTATTATTCCTAGTATAATGCAAGGTAAGTGGGAAAGCAAGAGGGAAGCGCCACTTTTTTCTGGAAAAAACTTTTTTGGATTTTTTCAAAATTTCCCGCAAAAACCTATTGACAAGGGGGTGAAATGCAAGTATAATGCACACAAACCTACTTGAAAGGTTGGTAACAAGAAAACCAACCGACACGGATACATAAACTATTTTACTGCATATATTAGGAGGAAATCATCATGAGCAAGATCTATACTTCCGCTGACCAGCTGATCGGCCACACCCCCCTGCTGGAGCTGACCCATATTGAAAAGAACAACGGCCTGGAGGCCAAGGTCCTGGCCAAGCTGGAATACCTGAATCCCGCCGGCTCCGTGAAGGACCGGATCGCCAAGGCCATGCTGGACGACGCCGAGGCCAAGGGCCTGCTGAAGCCCGACTCCGTCATCATCGAGCCGACCTCCGGCAACACCGGCATCGGCCTGGCTTCCGTTGCCGCCGCCCGCGGCTACCGCATCATCATCGTGATGCCTGAGACGATGAGCGTCGAGCGCCGCCAGCTGATGAAGGCCTACGGCGCAGAGCTGGTCCTGACCGAGGGCGCCAAGGGCATGAAGGGTGCCATCGCCAAGGCCGACGAGCTGGCCAAGGAGCTGCCCAACAGCTTCATCCCCGGCCAGTTCGTCAACCCCGCCAACCCCGCCGCCCACAAGGCCACCACCGGCCCTGAGATCTGGGAGGACACCGACGGCAAGGTCGACATCTTCGTGGCCGGCGTCGGCACCGGCGGCACCATTACCGGCGTGGGCGAGTACCTGAAGAGCCAGAACCCCAACGTCAAGGTCGTGGCTGTCGAGCCTGCCAGCTCCCCCGTCCTGAGCAAGGGCACCGCAGGCGCCCACAAGATCCAGGGCATCGGCGCCGGCTTCGTCCCCGACGTGCTGGACACCAAGGTCTACGATGAGATCATCCCCGTGGCCAACGAGGACGCCTTCGCCGCCGGCAAGGAAGTCGGCCGCTCCGAGGGTGTTCTGGTGGGCATCTCCGCCGGTGCCGCCCTCTGGGCTGCCATCGAGCTGGCCAAGCGCCCGGAGAACAAGGGCAAGACCATCGTGGCCCTGCTGCCCGACACCGGCGACCGCTATCTCTCCACCCCTCTGTTCGAGGAGTAAGATCCTCTGCATCCTTTCCTAGTCTTGAAAATCCTCTCCATTGACTGACATACTCAAATATGAAAGGCTCTCCCGAATTGGGAGGGCCTTTCGTGTCGAGCCATCTTACGTTAGTACACAACCGATTCCTTGCGGAACGTGGCCCTCATCCGCCCCAGTGTGCGCACTGGGGCACCTTCCCCCCAGGGGAAGGCTCTGGTAACGCAGTACAATTTTGCAGGGTGGTACCACCTAAAAAAGCCTTCCCTTGGGGGGAAGGTGGCCGCGAAGCGGACGGATGAGGGCTGCGTTGCAGGCAGCAGTCCGCCGTGTACCAACGTACCCACGCACCCCACGGAAGCGCCCATCCAATCCATCTGGCGGAGGCAGACTCCATTTGTCCACATTCTCAACAAGTTTTCCACATTTTTCGCCCGATCCCGCAAATCCGGGTGGACTTTTTTCGCGCGATTGCGTACAATGAGACTAGCTCAACAGAGAGGACGAACACACGACCCATGAAAAAAATTTCTGTGATTTTCCTGGCCGGTCTGCTCAGCGTGGGGCTGACCGCCTGCCAGACCAGCTCCACGCCGGACGGGGATGTGACCCAGGCCAACGTCGCCTATCTGGGGCGGTATGACTGCGTGTCCATCGCCATGGACCAGCTGACCATGAACCCCGCCGGGAAGTGGGTCCAGCTCCACGCGGACGGGACGATGACGACGTTTTTGACCGAAGGCTCTGACGAAGCCGAGTGGACGGTCTCCGGGGAGAACTTCACCATGACCGTGGCCGGGAAGACCGTCGGCACCGGGACGCTCGCCGGCGGGACGCTGACCCTGGATCTCTCCGGCGTGGAATACACGCTGACGCAAGAAGGCACGGCCCCCACCAGCGACAGCGACCCCGCCGCCACCCACGCCACCTTCAACTGCTACGGCGGCCTCTACGCCGTCCGCTATCCCACCGAGCGCTACCACGAGGACCCGGCGGGCGTCTCCGACCTCTACACCGACGACGGCGTGAAGGGCTGGATCACCAAGCTGGACACCCAGGAGCGGGTGGACGAGTGGCTGGCCGGCTTCGACGCCAAGGCCGTGGACGAGAGCATCGAGAACTACCAGACCCTCGACCTCACCGTCTCCGGCTACAGCGCCCGCGCCATCGTCTACCAAGACGCCAACGGCTGGCACAGTGAGATCCTCGTCCCCTTCGGCAAGGACCTGGGCACCAAGACCTACCCCATGTACGCTGCCTACCTCTACTTCGCCGGGGAGACCTACGAGGGCGTCTGGAACGAGGACATCCAGTCCATCGTCAGCAGCTTCAGCGTCAGCAGCCATTAACTAGCCACTATATTTGCTCTTACACATATATTTTATTTTGTACATTTGTAGGGGCCGCAGACCCCTGCGGCCCGTTCGTAAAGGGCCTTGCTTTGTCTCGAAACATTGTACTACTCGGCAGGCTACGGGCCGCAGAGGTCTGCGGCCCCTACGAAGTGATCCAGTGAAGTGGTTCGGCAAAGTGAGCCGACGAAATAATCCAGTGAAATCATCCGACAAGGATAGAACAGATAAAAAACATTCTAAAAAGGAGAGTTCTCTATGTTTGAAAAACGCTTGACCGCCCTGGGCCTGGCCGCCCTGCTGGCCCTCTCCATGACGGCCTGCGGCGGGAACACGGACCAACCCGACACGACAAACCCCGACACGACCCCGGACACGTCCGCCGCGGACGCCGCCGACAGCGCCGACAACGCCGCCGATACGGCCCAGACCGACGCCGCCGAGGACGTCTCCCTCACGACCTTCCGGGACACCCTCAAGTCCGGCGACTACCTCTGCGGCATCGCCTACCTGGGCAGCACCGTCACCGGGGCCACGATCGACTCGCTCCTGGAGAAGGGCGGCTACTGGGAACAGTACCCCTTCCTGAAGGACTTCCCCCAGAGCCAGACCGTGACCCAGGAGGGCAATGAAGTCTACTGCATCGTCCCCCGCGACCACGGGGCCAAAGTCACCGTCCAGACCTGGACCATCGACGAGAACAGCCAGGAGGGCAAGGCCGGGGAGACCCTCTACGAGGGCGAGGGCGTGCCGGTGATCCTGACCTGCAACGTCAGCGACGTGCTGCCGAACCTGCTCGTCACCGTCACCAGCAACGGTGAGACCTGGTCCTATAACCCCTGCCTGAGCCTCTGCGACGGCACCGTAGCCCTGCCCGACAGCCCCAAGATCTACGATTTCAGCATCTACCAGACCGAAGATCCCAACGCCGACGCCGACTTCCTCGGCTCCTGGCAGGGCGACAGCACCACCCTCAGCTTCTCCGCCGACGGCAGCATGACCTACACCGACGACGTGACCCACCGCGGCAGCTTTTACGTCATCCAGTCCTCCAGCCGCTACCCCGCCGGGTCCGTCCAGTTCCAGTGGGACCAGGAGGGCGACGAAGCCTTCTGGGGCATCTTCACCCTCACCCGCGACGGCAGCAAGCTCACCGTCACCAACATCACCGGCAACAGCATTAAAGAGGATACCTTCCACGCCGTGAACTAATTTTAAGACAAACTGAACCCAGCCGACAGCATCCACAAGTGCGCTGTCGGCTGGCTATTTTTATTCTTTGGGAGAGAGGCGGTCATACTGAAGGCTGACCTCTCCCGTTTTTAAGTTGCGTTTCTCTTTTCTAAGCAGAGTGTACTTCGGCTGTCCTTTTGCGTAATCCAGTTTTGATTTTGGAAATAGCGTTCGGCAAACATGATGTTCGTCGCCGATTTGATTTTTCCGCACCAAGAACAAATAGACGGACGTATCCTCCACACGATTTTCCAGAAGATAGTCTGCTTCAATTTTAGAGAATGGCTGCATTTTACTATTGTACCGGAAAATCAACTCGTTGCTATCTAAAAACGCTTCCAAGTGGGCCAAGTATATTAGGCGTGGCTCCATCTCAGGGTAGAACGTACTGCGTTGGATTTGTGACAGACTCAACTTCCCCTCTAAAATATCCAAGAAAACAGATTCTCTCCGGCCCCGCCCGATTTTTGCGTTATCTCTCAGTTTATGTAACCCTGCCAGGTGGTGAAAATCTGAGCGGGCAAAAGAGATCGTGAACGCAACGGTTTTCCCTTTTCTCCCGGCAGTGATATGATACTCGATCTCCAGCAGTCGTTCAAACTCCTGCGCGCATTGCTGCAAAAGGTCCATCGTGCACTTCTCTCTTTCTACAAACAAAAAGCTCCGCTTCCGCGGAGCTTTTGGAGCATTTTCTTTCGGCCCAAAGACCTACGCCGGTTTGAGGTATTCTGCACAACCCCTCCTGAAAGCTCCATAAGACAGTGCGTACCGGCACACCCTCTTACGTCACAGCTTCGACAGACACACGCCGTTGCCTGTCTGGTACTTATAGTATACGCGGGCACACGGAATATGTCAATCCAATTCTAAAAATAGGCAGGGCAAAGCCCCCAGGAAACCCTGGGGGCTTTGCGTTCGGTGGCTGAGAGATTAGAAATTACTCAGCATCAGTGAACTGAATACCGTCATCCAGCTTATCAACGTCGTAGTAAACAGCAACGATCTTGCCGTCCACAACTGCGATGTAAGCGTTAGCGGTCTTCTTGCCGTTCGTCTCAGAGTGAGCAACGGTGACTTCGCTGCGAGAACCAGCCTCAGCGGTGTTCTCAGCGTCGTCGATCTTCACGAAGTAAGCATCCTCATCCAGCTTCAGAGAGGTAGACTTACCAGTGTTGGAAGGAGCAGCGTCTGTGGTAGAATCCAGGAAGTAGACCAGGCCCTTGTTCTTGTCCTCAACACCGGTGATAGCAACGGTCTTGATCTGGGCAGTCTTGATAGCGTCTGCGCCGGAAACGACCTTGACCTCGATGATCTTGTCGCCGTCTTCCTTATACTCAATCAGCTGACCCTTCTTGAAGTTAGCCACATTGTAATTTTCATCGTTAACATCATCGGTGTCATACAGAGTAGCAGCACCCTTTTCACCGAACACGGTGAAGACCAGTGCATCATCCTTATCCGCGTCCTTGGTCTGACCGATGTAAGCATCTTCAGTCAGGTAAGCGTACAGATAATCGCCGGAGGCAGTCGGTTTATCTTTAGAGCCAACCAGAGCAGCAACCTTAACATACTTGATGCCGTTGATCTCAGAAACCAGGACCTCACCTCTGGTACCAAAGTCAGCGTTCCAGTCCTTCACGGTCTTACCAGTCATGATCTTGGTCTCTGCCTTATCCTTAACAAAGATAACTGCGTCATCAGCAATTGCGTAGCCGCCGATGGTATCCTTATCGGTCTTGAAGGTGGCCTTATCAGCGTGGTTCTTATAACCAGCCTTGTTGTTGGTGTCGTTCAGGGTTTTCAGCTCATAGTTCCCATCCTTGATGGTGTAGGTGTAGAGCACACCAATCTGCTCATCGGTCAAGTCCGCTTCCAGCTTCTTGCCATCAATCTTGGTAATGGTAATGGTTTTGTAGCTCTTATCCAGGAAGTACGCCTTTGCATCGACGGTTCCGGTCGTTTCGCCAGCGTAATTGTCAAACTTCTTGGCACCGGACACAAACAGGATCTCCTTGGAAGCTTCTTCGGTAACATCAGAGGAGAAAGCGAAGCCGTTGTAAACAGCAACATCGTAGGAATCGCCCACTTTGTAGCTATTGACAGTCATGCCGCCAGCCAGGGTGTACCACTTGCTGTCGATCTGGATCTTGCCAGCCTTGGTAGCAGTGACCTTGCCAGAAACGATGTCAGCCTTTACGATGTTAGCACGGTCCTTAGCGGTGTTAGCCTTGGCGGTGATAACAACATAGTCGTCCTTTTCCAGACCGCTGACAATGTCATGGTCCTCATACTTATAAGAAGCACCAGCGGTAATGGACTTGGTACCAGCATAAGTGACCTTAGCAACGGTAACAGGCAGGTAGACAACCAGGTCAGCCTTGCCGTCATTGTCGTTGTCGATAACGGTAGCA
>SFDG01000080.1 GCA_004558305.1 Phocaeicola plebeius | reverse complement strand
GAGGGACGGTTTCGATAGAAAACCGACCGGTTTCTCGGTACTCAACCCCTCTCAGAAGCCTCAGAACGGGGTTTTACCCCCGATTTCGTTGGCGCGTCGATAACTGTATTCGAAAAATGAGATAGCTATGAATCAATGAGATAAGTATAGATTTTTGCAGATGAGGGACCGAATGGGGACCATTCGGCGAGGTGTTTTTCAAGGATTGGCAACGGAAAAAGAATAAAATATGAGCTGACGCAATTTATAATATGTATAAATTACAAGGAATGGAAGGAGTAAATTTTACTGAGGCCTATTCTGCTGGAGCACTGAGAAGAACAAGATGTTCGGCTTATAGAACATCCATAGGCATCCTGCTGCACCCGGATTACGGGACGCGATGCCAGTGACAGATGAACCCAGGGAATTAAGGAGAGGTATAATATAGGGTATATATCCACGTCGGATGATGAGTGACTTGCCTCCTATTTTCTTAAAATAATGTATATTCTCGGGAAAAATCAAAAAGTAACACTCGAAAGTCAATTTCTTTTGAGGTAGAATCTCAAAAACCATGTACCTTTGCAACAGTAGTTAACCCCATTAATAATAATATTAGAATGGACACTCAACATTTCATTGCATTTGACTTAGGCGCCACCAGTGGCAGAACCATTTTAGGAACCTTGCAGGGAAACCAGCTCACCCTGGAAGAAGTGACTCGCTTTCCCAACCAAATGCTCCCGCTCAACGGGCATTTCTATTGGAACATCTTCTCGCTCTATGAACATCTGAAAAAAGGATTGGCTGAAGTGGCCAAGAAAAAAATACCTGTCACCTCTATCGGTATCGATACCTGGGGGGTGGATGTCACTTGTCTGAATGAGGACGGCAGCATCATCGGATTGCCCTATGCGTACCGCGACCCGCAGACCGTCGGCAAGAAGGAGGAGTTCTTCCGTGAGGTGATGCCGGCCGATGCCCTCTATGCCCGGACGGGCATCCAGCACATGGATTTCAATACCCTGTTTCAACTCTATACTTTGGCCCGTCGCGATGATTTCAACCTGCGTCATGCCCATCGGCTGCTGTTCACGCCTGATGCACTCTCTTATCTGCTGACGGGCGAGATGGTGACCGAATATACCATTGCTTCCACCTCGCAGCTGCTCAATCCTGCCACCCGGCAGATGGACGAAGAACTGCTGCGGGCTGCAGGCATCCGTCCGGAGCTGTTCGGAGCCTTGGTGGAACCGGGGCACCGTATCGGAATGCTTCGCAAGGAATTGTGCGAGGAACTGCAGATCGAACCGATTCCTGTCATTGCGGTGGCCGGACATGATACGGCTTCTGCCGTAGCTGCCATTCCGGCTACCGATCCGGACTTTGCCTATCTCAGCTCGGGGACATGGTCGCTCATGGGTATCGAGACGCAAGGTCCCGTCATCAATGAACAGACGACACATTATAATATTACCAATGAAGGAGGGGTGGACGGCACTATCCGCCTGTTGAAGAACATCACCGGCCTGTGGATTGTCGAACAATGCCTCAAGCAATGGCGCAAGGAAGGAACCGAGTACACCTATCCGCAGATGGTGGAACTGGCACAGGCGGCTGAACCCTTTGTCTGCCACATCGATCCTGCCGATCCGGGCTTTACCAATCCGGCTCATATGCCTCAGGCCATCCTGGACTATTGTGCCCGTACGGGACAGACACGGGTACCCCAGACGCACGGTGAATTTATCCGCGTCATTTTCGAGAGCCTGGCGTTGAAGTACCGGGAGACACTCGATGTGTTCCGCCGGCTGTCCGATCATCCGCTGCAGAAGTTGCACATCATCGGTGGAGGGTCGCGCAACCGCCTGCTCAACCAGTTTACGGCCAATGCCATCGGACTGCCGGTCTATGCAGGACCGAGTGAAGCCACCAGCATCGGCAACATCATGCTTCAGGCCAAGGCGGCCGGAGCCGTGGCTTCCTTGGGCGATATGCGTAAGGTCATTTCTGCCAACGTGCAGCCCGACGAGTTCCTGCCTGCCGATGCGGAACGCTGGAACGAAGCGTATGCCGCTTACCTGAAGTGCATATCGGTACATTGATGGCGGAATAGCCGTTAGAAGGACACCGATAGGACAGATTCGGACAGCCCTCGTTTTCCAATTCCTGTCGTCCGGAAGGGGGACAGGAGGGGAAGGTGGTCTGAATCTGTATCTTTTCTGTGCCTTTTTGAAACGAAAGAAATATATTTATCCAACTCATTAATAACATATTATCATGAAAGAACAACTGATTTTAAACGCTTACGAGATTGCAAAAGAACGGTATGCTGCCGTGGGAGTAGATACCGACAGAGTATTGGACATGCTGCAGGATTTCCACCTCTCCATCCACTGCTGGCAGGCAGACGACGTGACCGGTTTCGAGGTACAGGCCGGCCAGTTGAGCGGAGGTATCCAGGCTACCGGAAATTATCCGGGCAAGGCCCGCAACATCGATGAACTGCGTGCCGATGTATTGAAGGCTACCTCCTTCATTCCCGGTACGCACCGTCTGAACCTGCACGAAATCTATGGTGATTTCCAGGGGAAGGTGGTAGACCGTGACGAAGTGGACACCACTCACTTCCAGAGCTGGATTGACTGGGGAAAGGAAAACAACATGAAGCTGGATTTCAACACGACTTGCTTCGGCCATCCCAAGAGCGGCAACCTCTCGCTCTCCAATCCCGACGAAGGCATCCGCAACTTCTGGATTGAACATTCCAAGCGGTGCCGTGCCATTGCTGAAGACATGGGTAAGGCACAGGGCGACCCCTGTATCATGAACGTATGGGTACACGACGGTAGCAAGGACATCACGGTGAACCGCCTGAAATACCGCGAGCTGCTGAAGGATTCGCTCGACCAGATCTTTGCCATCGACTATCAGCACATGAAAGACTGCATCGAATCGAAGGTATTCGGCATCGGCCTGGAAAGCTACACGGTCGGCTCCAACGAATTCTATGTGGGCTATGGTGCACAGCATAACAAGATGGTGACGCTCGACACGGGCCACTTCCATCCTACGGAAAGTGTGGCCGACAAGGTGTCTTCCCTCTTGCTCTATGTGCCCGAGCTGATGTTGCACGTGAGCCGTCCGGTGCGTTGGGACTCTGACCACGTGACCATCATGGACGATCCTACCCTCGACCTCTTCAGCGAAATTGTCCGTGCCGGTGCGCTCGACCGCGTCCACTATGGTCTCGACTACTTCGATGCCTCCATCAACCGTATCGGTGCGTATGTCATCGGCAGCCGTGCCGCACAGAAGTGCATGACCCGTGCACTGCTCGAACCGCTGGCCCGCCTGCGCCAGTACGAAGCTAACGACCAGGGCTTCCAGCGGCTGGCCCTGCTCGAAGAATGCAAGGCCCTGCCTTGGAACGCTGTCTACGACATGTTCTGCCTGAAGAACAATGTGCCTGTGGGCGAAGCCTTCATCGCCGAAGTGGAAAAGTACGAGGCCGACGTCACCGCTAAACGCTAACCGATGATTGTCGTAGGATTATTGATCATAGCGCTCGGCGCGTTCTGTCAGTCGAGCTGCTATGTGCCCATCAACAAAATCCGTGACTGGAGCTGGGAGTCGTACTGGATTGTCCAGGGGGTATTCGCCTGGTTGGTCTTTCCCTTTCTCGGTGCCTTGCTGGCTGTTCCCGAAGGCAACAGTCTGTTCGAGGCCTATGCAGCCCATCCGGCCGATGCGCTTTGGACCCTGTTCTTCGGCATCCTCTGGGGAGTGGGTGGCCTGACCTTCGGGCTGAGTATGCGCTATCTGGGTGTGGCCCTCGGTCAGTCCATCGCTTTGGGTACCTGTGCCGGACTGGGTACGTTGCTGACACCGGTCTTCACCGGTAATACGCAAGACCTCACCTTCCCCGTCATCGTGGGAGTGGCAGTTACCTTGGCAGGTATCGGTATCATCGGTGTGGCCGGCCATCTGAAGTCGGCGGCACTGAGCGAAGAAGAGAAGAAAGAAGCGGTGAAGGATTTCAACTTCACCAAGGGGATTGTGGTGGCTTTGTTGGCCGGATTCATGAGTGCCTGTTTCAGTATCGGACTGGGGTTCGGCGAGCGTCTGTGTTTTGAGGAAAGCGCCGATATGTTCAAGACCCTGCCTGCAACGTTCCTGGTGACGGTAGGCGGTTTCCTTACCAACCTGGTATATTGCTTCTATCAGAACGCCAGGAACAAGACCTGGGGCGACTACGGCAAGACCGCGCTCTATGCCAACAACCTGTTCTTCTGTGCGTTGGCAGGTGTGCTGTGGTACAGTCAGTTCTTCGGGCTGAGCTTAGGAAAAGGATTCCTCACCGCTTCTCCCGTCCTGATAGCCTTCTCCTGGTGCATCTTGATGTCGCTCAATGTCACCTTTTCCAATGTATGGGGCATCTTGCTCAAGGAATGGAAGGGCTGCTCTCCCCGCACCATTGCCGTGCTGTTGGCCGGACTGGCTGTGCTCATTGTTTCCTCGTTCCTACCGCAGCTGCTGAAATAGAAGGAAGCGTTCGGGGAAGTACCCTGAAACGAAGGTACAAAGAAAAAAGCAACTTTGTGCCTTTGTTTCTTTGTGTTTCAAAAAAACTCTTAGTATCTTTGAAAAGTATTAACTTTAAATGAAAAAACTATATGAAATCAATTCTTGAAGGCCGTCCTGCATTGGCTCGCGAAGTGAACCAAGTGGCCGAAGTTGCCGGTTACTTGTGGAAGAAAGGTTGGGCTGAACGTAACGGCGGTAACATTACCATCAATGTGACTGAATTCGTGGACGACGAAATCCGTCAGCTCCCGGCCATTACCGAACCGAAATCGATCGGTGCCACCCTGCCGAACCTGAAAGGCTGCTATTTCTATTGCAAGGGTACGGGCAAGCGAATGCGTGACCTGGCCCGCTGGCCGATGGAGAACGGCTCCATCATCCGCATTTGCGACGATTGTGCCAGCTATGTCATCATTGCCGACCAGCCGGTGGTTCCTACTTCCGAAGTGGCTTCCCACCTGTCGGTTCATAACTGGCTCATCAGCCAGGGCGGCACGAAAAAGGCTACCGTTCACACCCATCCGATAGACCTGGTGGCCATGAGCCACAACAAGCGCTTCCTTGAAAAGGATGCCATGACCCATTTGCTGTGGAGCATGATTCCCGAAACCAAGGCGTTCTGTCCGCGCGGTGTGGGTATCGTACCCTATCAGATGCCCAGTTCGGTAGAACTGGCGGATGCTACATTGGCGGAACTCGATGACTACGATGTAGTGATGTGGGAGAAGCACGGTGTGTTTGCGGTAGGCAACGATGTGATGGATGCCTTCGACCAGATCGATGTTCTCTCCAAGGCCGCTCAGATTTACATGAATGCCCGCTGCATGGGCTTTGAACCGGACGGTATGTCGGACGAGCAGATGCACGAGATGACGGTGGCGTTCAATCTTCCGAAATAAGCTGCTTCGGCAGTCATTTTATGGAGGACGTTCAAATTAATGTCGCCTATCTAATTGTCATTGGTAGGGGCTGACCTATGTGTCTGCCCGGAAACATCCACCTCGGCATCCGGGCGGACACGCAGGTCCGCCCCTACAGCGTCATCATCGAATCGTTTCACACAACGTGTGATGGGAACTCAGAATGACAATCTGGTAGGCATTCTGAATTTTGATACACCTTTCTTATTCCACGAACCGGATTTTGCTGGTGTCGCGGGGCTTGGCTTCCGGTGTTTCGTCGGGATAGCCGAAGGCGATGCAGTAGAGCAGTTCATACCCTTCGCTGAAGGCCAGTTTCTTCAGGTATTCTGCAGCGGCAGGCTGGGTCATGAAACGGGCAGGTCCTCCCAGACAGCAGCTGCCGATGCCCATCGACCAGGCAGAAATCATCATGTTCTCGCTCAGCAGACCGCAGTCGAACGCGGAAGAAGACGAGGAGGTGTCGTGCCCTACGAACACCACGGTAGGAGCATTGCGGAACATGTTCTTGAAGTTCGGGTCTTCTGCCTGCTTCGGATTCTCCTGCTTGAAGAGTTCGGTCACCCCATTGATGAAGTCGGGGTTGTCCACTACGCGGATTTCCCACGGCTGCTTGTTCATGGCATTGGGTGCCTGAATGCCGCAGGCAACAATCTGCTGCATCTTTTCCCGTTCCACTGCCTGCGGCAAGTACTTGCGGATGCTGCGTCGGGTCAGGATGGTTTCTATCACCGGATTGGAAGCCGTTTCCTCGGTGGAAGGGGCGTTCGAGGCTTTGTCGGCAGGACTGCCACAAGCCATCAGAGGCAGGCACAAGGCCAGCCAACTCGTTTGTTTGAAATAGTTCATATAGCTGTATTTTGTTAGGTTAGTTGTTTGTCCAGATGTGTTCGATGGCCACTACGTACATTCGGTGAAAACCGCCGTGTCCGTTGTACCAGCTGTCAATCAGTGAAGGGTCGGTGAAACCTTCCGGACGGATATTGTCGGCATAGAGTTTCTTGCATTCCAATACCAGTCGGGCTTCTTCGAAGCAGACATTCCCATCGGGGGTGAAGACCGGATGCAGGCCGGCCGCTGTCACCTTGTCGGTGGTTCGTCCCGAAGTGGAGCCGCACACCTTGTGCACCTCCTTATGGGCGGCTCCCAGGAAGGAGAGCGTCAGGCTGTCGCCGGCTTCGGTAAACTTGTAGGTATAGCGTTCAGGGCGGATGAAGACGAAGGCAACCGGCTTCCCCCATAGCACGCCTACTCCTCCCCAGCTGGCCGTCATCGTATTGAATTTTTCAGGGGTGCCGGCTGTCACCAGCATCCATTCCTTGCCGATGGTTTCCATCATGTTGTCCGTCAGTTCGGACATACTTAACTCTTTCATCATAAATTTATTCTTTTAGCAATCACGACGCAAACTTACAGAATTTCAGCAAAAACAAGCGGCCTATTCTCCTAAAAATTCATTAAAAAAAGGGAAGAAGGCCCTTTGCGTTCAGTCAATTTGCAGTATCTTTGCCCAGTTAATTTGACAGAAACGATAAAGAAAGGAACGAATTGTGGCAAAAGATGAAGATGTAGTATTGACTCCGATGATGAAACAGTTTTTCGAGCTGAAGGCACAACACCCCGATGCCATCCTGCTGTTCCGTTGCGGTGACTTTTACGAGACGTATTCGGAAGATGCAGTGGTGGCCTCCGAAATCCTGGGCATCACGCTGACCAAGCGGGCCAACGGCCAGGCCAAGAAGGTGGAGATGGCCGGTTTTCCCCATCATGCGCTCGACACTTATCTGCCCAAGCTAATACGGGCCGGACGGCGTGTGGCCATCTGCGACCAGCTGGAAGACCCCAAGACCACCAAGAAACTGGTGAAGAGGGGCATCACGGAACTGGTGACACCGGGCGTGGCCATCGGCGACAACGTGCTTTCGTACAAGGAGAATAATTTTCTGGCGGCCATCCACTTCGGCAAGAATGTCTGTGGGGTGGCCTTTCTCGATATTTCTACCGGAGAGTTTCTTACGGCGGAAGGGAACACCGACTATGTGGACAAGCTGCTCAACAATTTTGCTCCGAAGGAGGTGCTTTTCGAACGGGGGAAGAAGCCGATGTTCGAAGGGGCGTTCGGCAACAAGTTCTTCCTGTTCGAACTGGAGGATTGGGTGTTTACCGAACCCTCTGCCCGCGAACGGCTGCTCAAGCATTTCGAGACCAAGAACCTGAAAGGCTTCGGAGTGGAGCACCTTACCCATGGCATCATTGCTGCCGGTGCCATCCTCCGCTATCTGGATATGACCCAGCATTACCAGATCGGCCATATCACTTCGCTGGCACGTATCGAGATGGACCGTTATGTCCGCCTCGACAAGTTCACGGTGCGCAGCCTGGAACTGACGGACAGCATGAACGAAGGCGGGTCCAGCCTGCTGAATGTCATCGACCGTACGGTCAGTCCGATGGGGGCCCGTCTGCTGAAGCGGTGGCTCGTCTTTCCGCTGAAGGATGTGAAGCCCATCAACGAACGGCTGGATATCGTGGAGTTCTTTTTCCGGGAGCCTGATTTCAAGGACTTCATCGAAGAAAAGATGCACCTTATCGGCGACCTGGAACGCATCGTGTCGAAAGCGGCGGTGGGGCGCATCTCTCCCCGGGAGGTCGTGCAGCTGAAAGTGGCCTTGCAGGCCGTCGAACCCATCAAGAATGCGTGTCTGAATGCAGACAATGAAAGCCTGCGCCGCATCGGCGAGCAGTTGAATCCGTGTGCCTCCATCCGTGACAAGATAGCCCGTGAGGTGGTCAACGACCCTCCGTTGCTGGTGAACAAAGGCGGAGTGATTGCTTCGGGTGTCAATGACGAGCTGGACGAGCTGCGCCGCATCTCCTTCTCCGGAAAGGATTACCTGCTGCAGATTCAGCAACGCGAAATCGAGCAGACTGGCATCCCCAGTCTGAAGATTGCCTATAACAATGTGTTCGGCTATTATATAGAGGTGAGGAATGCCCATAAGGACAAGGTGCCGCCCGAATGGGTCCGCAAGCAGACATTGGTCAATGCGGAGCGCTACATTACTCAGGAACTGAAGGAATACGAGGAGAAGATTCTGGGAGCGGAGGAGAAGATGCTGGTGCTGGAAACCCGCATCTACAACGAACTGGTACTTTCGCTGGCCGAGTTTATCCCGGCCATCCAGCTCAATGCCAACCTGTTGGCACGGCTCGACTGCCTGCTGTCTTTTGCCACTGTCGCCAAGAGCAACAAGTACATCCGTCCTGTCATTGCCGACGATGATGTACTGGACATCCGTCAGGGGCGGCATCCGGTCATCGAAACCCAGTTGCCGCTGGGGGAACAGTATGTGGCCAACGATGTGTTTCTCGACACCGAAACCCAGCAGATCATCATCATTACCGGTCCGAACATGGCCGGTAAGTCGGCTTTGCTCCGCCAGACGGCCCTGATTACCCTGCTGGCACAGATGGGCAGTTTCGTACCGGCAGAGAGTGCGCACATCGGGTGGGTGGATAAGATTTTCACGCGTGTAGGGGCCAGCGACAATATTTCTGTCGGCGAGTCTACGTTCATGGTCGAGATGAGCGAGGCGGCCAATATCCTGAACAATCTTTCGCCCCGCAGCCTGGTGCTTTTCGATGAACTGGGTCGGGGCACGTCTACTTACGACGGCATCTCCATCGCCTGGGCCATCGTAGAGCATATCCATGAGCACAAGCGGGCCAGGGCCCGGACCTTGTTTGCCACGCACTACCATGAACTGAACGACATGGAGGAACGGGGCGGCAGCGAACACTCCTTCGGTATTCACGTGGCCAAGATGGCCGGTATGCCGAAAAGCATTGTCCGCCGGTCCGACCAGATTCTGCACGAGCTGGAGAAGGAAAACCGTCAGGGAGGCATCGGCTCTCCGTCGAAGGCCGCGGCCAAGTCGGCCACCCAGGGAGGCGTGCAGCTGAGCATCTTCCAGCTGGAAGATCCGGTCCTCTGTCAGGTCCGCGATGCGATTTTGGACTTGGATGTAGACCACCTTACCCCCATAGAAGCGTTGAACAAGCTCAATGATATCAAGAAAATTGTGCGGGGTAAGTAAAAAAAGTGGGGGATAACGATACAACGAATCGAAAAA
>SFDG01000079.1 GCA_004558305.1 Phocaeicola plebeius | reverse complement strand
CCTCTGTATTCACATCCATTTTCCAGACCCCCGTCTGGGAGGAGAACAGCAGGGTGTCGCCGTGCAGTTCCATCCGGTAGATGCGGTCGCCGTAGCGGGCTGCGTAGTCGGGATGGCGCTGCAGCAGGTTGTTGAAGCGTCCGCTGCGGATGTCGTAGACCGAGAGTCCTCCGGTGTGGGTGCCGATGTACAGCCGTTCGCGCTGTTCGTCGTAGACCAGGCTCTTCACGTTGTTGTGGGCAATGGAGTTGCTGCCGGCCTTGGCCGTGAAGTGGGTGAACTTCTTCGTCCGCCGGTCCAGGAAGTTCAGTCCCCCGCCCTCCGTACCGATCCAGAGGTTGCCGTTCTTGTCCTCCACCATGTTGCCCACGTAGGGATAGCTCAGGCAGTCGGCGGAGGAAGCGTCGGCGGTATAGAGGCTGAACAGGTCACTCTCGGGGTTGCAGTAGTTCACGCCGCCGTAGTACGTGCCGATCCAGAGTGTTCCCTGCCGGTCCTTGTAGAGGGGGAAGACCGACGAGTGGCTGAGGCTTCCCGGACGGTTATCGTTGCGGTAGACGGTGAACCGGTGGTCGTAGGGGTTGTAGCGGTCCAGTCCCAGGAACGTGCCGATCCAGATATGGCCGAAGCTATCTTCCGTCACGTGGCGCACGTGGTTGTTCGAGAGCTGGTGAGGCCCTCCGTCGGGCGTATGGCGGAAATGGGTGACGCTTCCGTCCGGCTTCCACCGGTAGAGTCCGTCGCCGTCGGTGGAAATCCAGATGCCGTGGTGCGAATCTTCGAAGAGACAGGGAATCTCGCAGCCGGTCGCCACGGGCACGGTCTGTTGTCCGTCAGCTTGCAGGTACACTCCCCGGTTGGTGCCTATCCAGCAGCGTCCGGCCGTGTCGACCAGCAGGGCGGTGGCATACAGGTCGGGGTGTGCCAGCCGGCAGAAGAGGCGGAACTCCTGCTGATGGGTGTCATAGCGGCAGATGGAGTCGTTCACGCCCACCCACAGGCAGTTGCCTTGGGCAAAGAGGGCACGGACTCCGTTGCTTCGTAACGTATGGATTTGTTGCGTGGCGAGGTCGTAGCGGTACAGGGAATTGTCGGCATTGAAATAGACATTCCCGTCTTCGTCGCCGGTCAGGAAAAGAATCTTGTTGCCGACCACCGTACCGTCGGAACTCCGGTAGTTGCTCGGCTTGTTGGCGGCCATGTGGAGGCCGTCGTAGATGTTCAGCCCTTCTTCCGTGCCGAACCACATTCTCCCCAGGCAGTCCTGGTAGATGGAAAGGACGGACACTTGCGACAACCCTTCCGTCATTCCGATATGGCGGAAATAGATGGCCTGTGCCGGGAGCAGGAGGCCGGTTAGCAGCAGAAGACAGACGAAAAGGCGTTTCATGTTGTTGCGGTTGATTAACGTAGGCAAAAATACGTTTTTTCCGTCAATCACCGCGCTTTTTCCAAGAAAAAGTTGTCGGAAGGGGTTTCCGGCTTCTCTATTTTTCCTTTTTGCTTCTCTCTTTTGTCTTTCTGTTTCGCGGAAACATCCACCTTGGCATTCAGGGCGGACACGCAGGTCCGCCCCTACAGCGTCATTCACCCGTATCCGCCACCATTAATGGTGGAACAGACGGATGCCGGTAAATGCCATGGCGATGCCGTACTTGTCGCACGTCTCGATGACATGGTCGTCGCGTACCGAGCCGCCGGCCTGTGCAATGTATTCCACACCGCTCTTGTGGGCACGTTCGATGTTGTCACCGAAGGGGAAGAAGGCATCCGAACCTAACGATACGCCTTTCAGCGTGTCCAGCCATGCACGCTTTTCTTCGCGGGTCAGCACTTCGGGCTTCTCGGTGAAGAACTGCTGCCATACGCCGTCGGCCAGTACATCGTCGTGGTCGTCGCTGATGTAGATGTCGATGGTATTGTCGCGGTCGGCGCGGCGGATTTTCTCTACCCACGGCAGGTTCAGCACCTTCGGATGCTGGCGCAGGTACCAGATATCGGCCTTGTTGCCGGCGAGGCGGGTGCAGTGGATACGGCTCTGCTGTCCGGCACCGATACCGATGGCCTGTCCGTCCTTCACGTAGCAGACAGAGTTCGACTGAGTATATTTCAGCGTGATAAGGGCAATCATCAGGTCGTGCTTGGCCGCTTCGGGGAAGTTCTTGTTCTGGGTCGGGATGTTGGCGAACAGGTCGTCACCGTTCAGCTGGATATTGTTGCGTCCCTGCTCGAAGGTGATGCCGAACACTTCCTTGTGCTCGATGGGGTTGGGCACATAGTCCGGGTCAATCTGGATGACATTGTACGTGCCTTTTCGCTTGGCTTTGAGGATAGCCAGGGCTTCGTCGGTATAGCCCGGAGCAATCACGCCGTCGCTCACTTCGCGGTTGATGAAGCGGGCGGTAGCTTCGTCACAGGTGTCGCTCAAGGCGATGAAGTCGCCGTAGGAAGACATGCGGTCGGCGCCACGGGCACGTACGTAGGCATTGGCCAGCGGCGACAGGGGCAGTCCGTCGACAAAGTAGATTTTCTTCATGGTCTCGTCCAGTTCCTTGCCGATGGCGGCACCGGCGGGACTCACGTGCTTAAAGGAAGTGGCGGCCGGCATACCGGTGGCTTCCTTCAGTTCTTTCACCAGCTGCCATCCGTTCAGGGCGTCCAGGAAGTTGATGTATCCCGGTCGACCGTTCAGCACGGTGATGGGCAGTTCCCCCTCCTGCATGTAGATGCGGGCCGGCTTCTGGTTGGGGTTACAGCCGTACTTAAGTTCAAGTTCTTTCGCCATAAAATGTTCGTTTGATAGTTCTGGCACAAATGTACGCATTATTTTCGGTTCATCAAAATCAAAGATCGCAGCCGTTTCGGTCGGGGGAATAGAGGGAACGGAGCAGGGGTGCAGTGCCCGAAGAACGTTGTTTCCTTGCTTCGCTCTGAATGACAGGGCGAAAGGAATGAAGGAACGGGTTCTTCCCCGCTTAGGAACGGGTTCTTCCTCGCCCAGGAACGGGTTCTTCCCCGCCCAAGGACAGGTCCTTCTGCCGCCAGGGAGTGGTCCCTCCCGGCAGAAGGTGTGGACACCATGGACATCTCTATATATATACTTCTTTAGAAAAATAAGAAGAATAAAATATATATGTACACGCATTTAAAGAGAAAGTTTGTGTTTTGAGGGTGTCCAACGTGTCCACGTGTCCCTATACGTTCAACTGTCCTCGTTTGCCCGTTCCATAGTCCTGCCGTTTTTCTCTCTGCCGTGTTCATCCTTTTGCCGTGTAGTCGTGTGGTGCGTTGTCCTTGTCTTCCCCTTGCCCATCTTCGAAACGTTGCCGCAAATATAAGCAATCGCCTGAAACGGGTTGTCGCTATGAACGTCAAAAATACAGGTATTTTAATACATGATTAATATTATTTAGCAATACGGGGCTGTCCGGTAATTGGGGGCACCTGCCGAATGGACACACTCCCCTACTATTCCACCTTGAAATCAAAGAACTTGGTGTAATCGCGGAGGAGAGCCAAACGCACGGACTTGTTGGTCAGATTATACAGTGCCGACCATTGCGTGAAGGAAGTCGGGTCGTCGTCCTTGCGCTCCTGCGATACGAGACTGAGCAGGGACATGGCCCCTTCGGGGGTCAATGCATAGTCGTGGTTCTGCAGGGTCGACCGCAAGTCCCAGTAGCGGGTCTTTCCGTGATTGGAACCCCAGCCGTCGGTCGTACCCGCCATGGTGGGAGAAACATAGAAATTGGTGACGCAACGCAAGGTGTCGTTGTATTGCAGCACTTCCATCTGTGTGGGATACTCCTCTTCGGTTTTTTTCGGGTTGCGCGTGTATTCCACGATGGCATAGTTACCCTTTGCGTCGGCCATCAGGTAGTGGTAGTTGTGCTTGTTGTCGGTGTTATACATCCTCATATTGTATTGCTCGAGCAGGGCTATCGCTTCCTCGACCGTGGAGGCATTGTCGAGCAGCAGGCGTATGGCCACCGTCGTGTTGATGTTCTTCTTCGCGGGGTCGTCCTGCATGGTCGGAGCTTCGTTGAGCGACAGTACACCGATGGCGAACCCGTCTTCATTGATGCCGTCGAGGGCCGCGTACGGGAGTCCGATGAGCAAGGACAGGTCGGTACTGTCGTTGTTGCAGGCACCTTGATAGTAGCCGAAGTTCAGGCCGTCGACGAAGGAGATGGATTTCTTCTTGCCAGCGGGAGCCGTGCGGACGATGAAGGCCGAGATGGGGACATAAGCGTACTGGTCGGTGCCGGTAATCTTGACCCTGTGCAGGAAGTCATAGTTGCGCCCCATCTGATAGCTGCTTCCTTGCGGGTCGGGAGCCGCGAAGGCACTGCATCCGGGCAGAATCGACAACTTGCTGTTGGTGGGAGCTTCCGGCACGCTGTCGTAGAGATGATGCTGCACGAAGCCCAACAGTCCCATCGTGCTGGAGATATTGGCATTGAGGGCTTTGTCGAGCTTGTAGTCGGCGGTGTAGTTCACTTCGTAGAGTCGTCCGGTTCCGTCCAGATCCTTCATCGTATAGATAGTGGCCAGTTTCTCCTTGTCCCTCAGGAAGCAGGCCGGATTCTGGGTCGTTGCCCCGGGGATGGGGTCCGGTGTCGGGTCCAGGTTGTCATCGTCCGAGCAGGACAGGGTGAGGGCGGTGGTGATGGCGGCCATGCTGAGCAGGGCCACCATCGAAAAGCGGTTCTTTTTCATGGTGCTATTAGTTTTTGCTGCTTTGTTCATAGTTGATAAGTTTTAGTTTAAGTTTATATTTTCATACAAAGTTACGAGATTATGGTGCAGGAAGGAAATATAGCGACCCTTTAAAGCAGTCAAAACACCTAAAAATAACCCTTTAAAAGAGTCAAAATCCAGTTTTTTGCTTAACTTTGCCGCATGGAAGACAGCTAATCCAAGAACTTATGAAGAATACTATGAATCGACTGACCCGACTGCCCAACCCGTTCAGGAAATGGCTGCAGAATGAACATTCCGTTTTAGACAGACAGCGGCTTGCCCTCCTGCTGTTCTGTTACATCCCCTTTTTGCTGCTGGGCGTAGCGGCCAACTTCCTCGGTGTAACGGAACCGTCGGCACCGTTCTTCGGCTATACCCATACGCTGCTCGTCCTCACCGCAGCGGTATTCCTGTTGTTGTACTGCCGGCGCAAGATCAGCATCACCGTCTGTTTTGCCGCCTTCATCATTATCGGACAGACGATTCTCTCAGTCGAAATGATTTATTGTGCCTTCCAGGGTACACTTTATTATGATATGCTGATCATGGCGAACATGGTGTTGCTGTCGCAGAACACGTTGGTGGCCACGGCGGGCCTGATGAGGCAGGTGCCTGTTCTGCTGGGCATTGCCACCTTGTTCATCTATATCCTTTGTTCATGGATTACGGGCGACGAATTGCTGAACAGCTTTATCGTCGTTTTCATTCTGGTCTTCCTTTTTACGAGCGTCATCGGGGTATGGGTGGCCAACAGCATGGGCCAACTGGAGCATGAGAATGAGGAATACAAGAAGGGCGAGAAGGAGCTTCTGCATATCCTTCGCCTGAAAAGGGACGAGGTCAGGGCGTTTGTCGCGCTGGCGTCGGAGAAATATTCTCACGACGGCACAAAGGTGCTGCTGGAACAGCTGGACACGAAGTCGAAGCTGAACCTGCTGACCAACGTGGAGGAATATCTGAGGACCCGTAACACCGACCTGGAAATCATCGAGCAGAAGTTTCCGGAACTGACTCCTTCAGAGCGGGAGATTTGCCGGCTGATTCTGCAAGGGAAGAAGCTGTATGACATTTGCCGGATTCTCGGCAAGAACGAGTCGAACATCAACAGCCAGCGTGCCAACATGCGCAAGAAGCTGGGGCTGCAGCCTGCCGACAACCTTCAGAAGGCCTTGCAACAGCGGCTGGAGGAGTCTGTATAGTGCCGCAGTTCTCTTGCAGAGAACGGTGGTCTGTCACAGCCCGAGCATGGCGGCCGGCTGTATGTTCAATACATAGAAGTCTCTCAATCGCCGGTGTGATACAATCCTCATACAAATCTATTCTATTGTGCAAATAGTAATCATAAATCCTGAATTGCAAAATTTATTGGAAAAAAGTTTTGTAATTCAAACTCCTGTTCACCTGTGGTGCTGACATCTCCCTCCTACCTGTCATGCTGAACGCAGAGAAGCATCTGTCCAACAGCGCAGCCCTCCACCTGGCAGGGGAAGCCATCCCTCATGGCCCAATATGACAAGAGGGTGTGTCATAATTCAAGATGCCTATCAAATTGTCATTCTGAGTCCCCATCACACGGGGTGTGAAACCATTCGATGATGACGCTGTAGGGGCGGACCTGCGTGTCCGCCCGGATGCCGAGGTGGATGTTTCCGGGCAGACACATAGGTCTGCCCCTACAGTTTTCGTCATTGGTAGCGAATGCGAAGAATCTGAATACATCCACTAACACTTTACAGATTCTTCACTGGCGTTCAGAATGACAAGCAAAATGACAGGTGGTTTTTATTTTGACACACCCTCATAGTGAATAGAGTGGATAATCTCAAAAAAAATACTTCTTGATGTACTTGAAGAAATAATGAGAAGCTTTACATAAGATGTTCAGGTCTATTACTGGAGCAGTGAAAGGAGTGACGGGGAGCTGGCTTCATCGTGCAGAAGGAATGCCGTATACTTTCTGTCGAGGTGAAGCTGGAGGAGAACGTGAAGGAAAAGTCGCTTAGCCATATCGTAGCCGCCCATGAGGGGATGAAGGGCGTGAGCCTGTCCATGTCCGACTACCGTGACCAGACGTGGATGGAGAACATTCCCATGTTCGCTGTGCTATATGCTCCGTAGCCGGGAGTGACGAACCGCCTGATTCAGCATTCAAAGCATACTGAAACAAGTCTATGCAATAGAGTCTCTCTATTCGTCCGATAGGCATGCATATTCAGATTACACCGCGCAATGGACACCCTTGTTTCTTTGGCTGGAGTATTTCCACTACCAAGGCTCATTAGGGACTTACACCCATTAGATGATACACATGTTGGTCAAACCAAAAAGAGTGATGCCTTTTTAGGGCACCACTCTTTCTGACAATTTTACTAAGTTCTCTTCTTATTTAAAAGGTATTTCAGCCTTAGTATTTACACCGCAAGCATCACGGAAGGTTACTACCAGAGTACCCTGCTGGCCGTTATAGCCTGTACCACCCAACTTGATATTTGCACCATCGCCTACAGCTGTCACATTACCGATACCTGATACTGCATAGACGCGGTCAATGTTGTTGAGAGTCTGAGGAGTGCTCAGCGTATTGTTGTTCCATGCAGGTACATTTGCGTTCAAGAACGAAATAGTAGCACTGCTGCTGAATGCTTTTTCGTCAGTACCGAACTGGATAGCCAGGCCATTCTTCTTATTATCAGGCATGGTCATAGAAGAAATAATATTGTTCTCAACCTTAGCCATATCTACAATTGCATCGTCGACATAGTAAACCAACTTGGCACCTTCGAAGATACTTTGAATCTTAACTGTGAAGTCGCCAGTTTCAACTGCAAGTTTCTCCTTTCCAGCAATGCTGTAAATTGCATTAACGGTCAGTTCCTTAGTAATCAAGGCATTGTCTTTAACCATATTCTTCAAGACAACCATACCACTAGTAATGCTATTGAACACAGCAGTTGAACCTACATTTGCAATCTTAACACCGAAGTTAGCATCAATGACAGCACCATTCTTTGGGATAAATGCAGTAGCCATATCCATCTTCGGGTTCCTCTGTGAAGGTGTAACATCAGGAACGGTAGTAGCATCTGCAGCCAAACGCAAAGAACATACTCCATCAGACCATACATCTACGCTGGAGGCTTTGTCGAACAATTCATCGAAGGTCGGCAGACTTACTTCCAGGTCAGTAGTTACCTTCTTGACTTCGTTGACACCATCAGTCATGGTAATGGTAATCTTCGAAGTTCCAGCTGCAGGATCAGCTACCAGCTGGTCGAAAGCAGTACCACCGTCGCTCTTCAATGCAATTGTAGCATACTTGATGTTGCGGATAGTAGTGGCAGTCAATGCAACCTTTTTGTCATTTGCACAAGATTCATCCGAATAATAGGTAATCTGAGCAGCATTCAGGTCCTCAATCAAGAACTTCTTGTCAGTCTTCCAAGATACATTTGCATTGATAGCTTCTGCCTGTGCTGCGGTCAGACCGGTGAAGGCATTGGCCAGGTTAATCTTGATGACGCTGGAATTAGGCATAATCTTGAATGACTGGGTACCGATAGCCTCTTCAGCTGCAGTAGAGCCTTGGAACTTGATGGTAAATTCTTTAGTATAATCATCACCAGAAATGGACATGACATGCAATTTTGCAGCTACGGTCTCGCCGCCAGCCAAAGCTGCATCAGAAGTAATCGTCAGTCCGTTCGCAGAAACGCCCTTTCTGTCAGCGTCATCCTTGTTAGTCAGTTCGATATAGGCATCGTAAACGTTCAGTAAATTGACATTATCGCCATCATTTGCCAAAGTGAATGTATAGGTGCCAAGTTTAGCTGTAATATTGGACAACAGATTAATAGTGGTCGGAGTATCTTCACCTTTCAGCTGCAATCTATCCAGTCCAATAACACCACCGGTAGAAGTACTATTATATGTACCATTGGCGTTCATACTCAGCTTAGCTTCAGCCGTATCAATGATAAATTCATACCCACTGACAACAGTGCCATCCACTGCAAGTGCGTAGATGTAATTCTGCGGAGAATTTCCACCTGTAGTAAACGCAGTAGCCATTTTATTACCGATGGCAGCAGCATCAGGTTCAATGGAGATTGTCCATGCGGCACTGGCATCACGGGGAGCAGTATAGGCGTTGGCAGCTACGGCTGATACCTTTACAGGAGCAGTTTCACCCTTAGAGTTCACCAATGTCAGTGTTCTTGCAGACAAATCTACACTGGCGGGAGCAACCAAGATATCAGCAGTGGGAGTTTCACCTACCATCAAAGCGTCTTTAGCAATCGTTCCCTTCGGACCGGCCCAATCAATCTTCTTAGCTGCATAGTTCCATTGAATTGCTTTTTCGTTTTCTTGTTTCTTGAATCCGTTGGCAGCATCAATCACACTAACAGTCATTTTGCTGGCAACCATCGGCAATGTGATGGTTTCCTTACCGATAGTGATGGTATAGATACCATTGGAAGCATCCTTGATGACCACGTCGGTACCTACATGCAGACCTTCCTGCTTCACATCGTCAATATAGAGGAAGCCGTCTTCCTTTACTTCGACCTTCTGGGCCTTTTCGGTTTCACCGGCAATGGCACCCTTGTCTACTCCGCCTACATAGAGGTGTCCGTCCTTGATTTCGATTTCAGAAACCTGTACGCCAACAGGGAGGTTCATTTTGGTAGTAGCTCCGTCAGTAACTACAACGAGCTGGTCGCCGTCTACTGTCACGCTGGTCACACCC
>SFDG01000008.1 GCA_004558305.1 Phocaeicola plebeius | reverse complement strand
CTCCTGCAGTTCGGAGGTCAGTCCGGCGTTCTGGGCCTCCGCTTTCTGGCTGCGGTCGATGGCCAGGTTTCTGGCTACCGTGAGGCAGAAGGCTTCGATGGATTCGAACTGGGACCATTGTTCCCGAAGATTCCAGACCTTGATCATAGTGTCCTGCACGACATCCTCCGCCTCTGCCGTATCGAGCGTAATGCGAAGGGCCAGCCGATAGAGTTTGTCCTTCAGTGGCAATATATCGTGTCGAAAACTAATCTCTCCCATGGCTTTCTATAACAATGACGGGTGAGTGTGGAAAAAGTTACACTCACCCGACGCTTTTTTCTGCATTATTTTTTGATGATGGTGCCCGACTGTCCGTCGATGGCAGTGGCCAGGGTGATGATCACCTGCTGTACGCCAGCTGCGACGGCCGAGAAGGAGTTCTCCAGTTTGGGTATCATGCCGCCCTGGATGATGCCTTCGTCTACGTATTGGCGGAACAGTTCGGGGGTGATGACGGGGATGACGCTGTCGTCATCGTTTGCATCGCGCAGTACGCCTTTTTTCTCGAAACAGTAGACCAGCGTCACTTCGAAGTGGCGGGCCAGGGCTTTGGCCGTTTCGCCGGCAATGGTGTCGGCATTGGTGTTCAGCAGATGGCCGGCGCCATCGTGGGTCAGCGGCGCCATGACGGGCACCACGCCCTGATGGATCAGGGAGACCAGCAGGTCGGTATTGACCCGTTTCACATCGCCCACAAAGCCGTAGTCGACTTCCTGGACAGGGCGTTTGACGGAGCGGATAACATCCATGTCGGCACCGGTCAGTCCGATGGCATTCACGCCCTTGGCCTGCAGACCGGCTACGATGTTCTTGTTGACCAGTCCACCATAGACCATGGTCACTACCTTCAGGGTCTCCGCATCCGTGATGCGTCGTCCGTTCACCATGTGGCTTTCGATGCCCAGCCGGGCAGCGAGTTGGGTGGCTGAACGTCCGCCACCGTGTACCAGCACCTTATAGCCTGGCAAGGCAGAGAAGTCGGCCAGTAGCCGGTCCAGTGTCTCCGGTTCCTCTACAATCTTTCCGCCTACCTTTATTACTGTCAGTTTTTCCATATTGTTTCCTGTTTATTCTAAATAGGTATAGCCGTACAGGCCCGAGCGGTAGTTGGCCAGAAATTCTTTCCCTTCATCGAGGGAGATTCTGCCTTCCTTGACCGACTTGGTGACCCAGGTCTCGAGGGTACGGACCAGTTTCTTCGAGTTGTATTGCACGTAGTCGAGCACTTCGGCCACCGTCTCTCCATCGATGACCTGGTCGATGGAGTAGCCCTTGTCGTTCACGCTGACATGGACGGCGTTCGTATCTCCGAAGAGGTTGTGCATATCGCCCAGAATTTCCTGATAGGCTCCTACGAGGAAAACTCCGATGTAGTAGGACTCTTTCCCTTTAATGGTATGTACCGGCAGGTAGTGGGTCACACTGCCGCCCGACACGAAGTTGGCAATCTTTCCGTCGGAGTCGCAGGTGATGTCCTGCAGGGTGGCGGTGCGGTCGGGCCGCTCGTCGAGCCGCTGGATGGGCATAATGGGGAAAATCTGGTCGATGGCCCAGGAGTCAGGCAGGGACTGGAAGAGCGAGAAGTTGCAGAAATACTTGTCGGCCAACAGCTTGTCGAGCTTTCGGAACTCGTCGGGAACGTGTTTCATGTTGCCGATGATGCGGTTGATTTCGCGACAAACCGACCAGAACAGCCGTTCTATCTGGGCGCGGGTCCTCAGGTCCACGATGCCATGACTGAAGAGGTCGAGTGTCTCTTCACGGATCTGCTGGGCGTCGTGCCATGCCTCCAGCATCCGGGGCGGCGTCAGGGTGTCCCAAATCTGATACAGTTCCTGCACCAGTTCGTGGTCGTTGGGGCTGACTTCGAACTCCTCGTCCATTTCGGGCAGGGAGGCCGTTTCGAGCACTTCGAAGATCAGCACCGAATGATGGGCCGTGAGCGAGCGTCCGCTTTCGTTGATGATGTTCGGATGAGGAATGCCGTTCTTGTTGCTGGCGTCCACCATGATGGAGATGGAGTCGTTGACGTATTCCTGGATGGAATAGTTCACGCTGCTCTCGCTGTTCGACGAGCGGGTGCCGTCGTAATCAACGCCCAGTCCGCCGCCGATGTCGACAAACTCGACGGAGAAGCCCAGCTGGTGCAGCTGCACGTAGAACTGGGAAGCCTCACGAAGGGCGGTCTTGATGCGGCGGATCTTGGTCACCTGGCTGCCGATGTGGAAATGAATCAGCTTCAGGCAGTCCTTCAGCTCCTTCTTCTCGATGAAGTCGAGGGCTTCGAGCAGTTCGCTGGAGGTCAGTCCGAACTTGCTGGCATCGCCGCCGCTTTCCTCCCACTTGCCGCTGCCCGATGAGGCCAGCTTGATGCGGATGCCGATATTGGGACGTACATTCAGTTGCTTGGCCATCTTGGCGATGAGGCGCAGCTCGTTCAGCTTCTCCACCACGAGGAAGATGCGCTTGCCCATCTTCTGCGCCAGCAGCGCCAGTTCGATGTAGCTTTCGTCCTTGTAGCCGTTGCAGATAATCAGCGAGTCCGAGTCGGTGTTGATGGCAATGACAGCATGAAGTTCAGGTTTGGAGCCGGCTTCCAGGCCGAGGTTGAATTTCTTGCCATGACTGATGATCTCTTCCACCACCGGCCGCATCTGGTTGACCTTGATGGGGTAAATGCAGAAATTCTCTCCTTTGTAGCCATACTCTTTGGAGGCAATGTCAAAACAATTGGAAATCTTTTCAATTCGGTTGTCCAGAATGTCAGGGAAGCGTACCAGCATAGGAGCGGTCACATCCCTCAACTGCAGTTCGTCGACCAGTTCCTTCAGGTCGACGGCCACGCCGTCTTTGCGCGGAGTTACTACTACATGACCTTGGTCATTGATGCTAAAGTACGAAACACCCCACCCCGTGATGTTGTAGAGTTCTTCTGAATCTTCAATACGCCATTTTCTCATTTCACAACATAATGTCTTCGTTTATACTTATTTTAATTGATGATTTTTGTTCAGCAGTTCTTGCAGGCGTTCCACCGATGCGGCAATCTGTCCGTGGCTTTCCAGTTCCTCGGCGTTGAAACGGTAGGTGGCCTGGGTATAGAAGGGAAGCCGCCGTTGCAGTGCGGCAGCAATCGTCTCCATCAGTTCTTCGTCGGTCTTGCCGGCCAGCAGGGGGCGTTTGGCCTTTGCCATCCGCAACCGGCGGAACAACACGTCGGTCCGCACATCAAGGAAGACGGTCTGTCCGGCCTGGTTCATATACGTGATATTGTCGAAGAAGCAGGGAGTGCCTCCCCCTGCAGCAATGACTACATTCTCGAATTCCCCCACTTCGTGGAGCAGGTTCCGCTCCACTTCGCGGAAGCCGTTTTCCCCCTTTTCGGCAAAGATGGCCGAAATGCTCTTGTGGAACCGCTCCTCGATGTACCAGTCCAGGTCGATGAATTCTAGATGCATGGCCCGGGCAAACGCTTTTCCCAGCGTTGTCTTGCCCGAACCCATATAGCCAATCAGAAAGATGCGTGTCATTTGGCTTTCTTTTCAGTGGCCGGCTTGGCCCGTTTCACCTTCTTCACTTCCGCCTTGGTCTTGGCCAGTTCCATGATCTTGTAACAGCCTTCCTTGTTCAGGGTAGACGGGTCGATGCTCGTGGGAATCTTGTAGTTCTCTTTCTTGAAGCAGATGTAAGGGCCATAGCGGCCGTTGAGCACCTGCAGGTCGGGCTCGTCGTCGAATGTCTTGATGATTTTCTTCTGCGATGCATTCAGCTTGTCCTCGATCATCTGGATGGCTTCTTCGAGGGTAATCTCCATTGGATCCTTGGTCTTGGGGACAGAGGTGAACACGTTGTTGTAGCGGATGTACGGTCCGAAACGTCCGGTTCCCACCGTCACGGTCCTGCCTTCCCATTCGCCCAAGGTGCGGGGCAGTTTGAACAGGTCGAGCGCCTCTTCGAGGGTGATGGTCTCGATGGAGTATTCTTTCTTCAGGGGAGCAAACTGCGGCTTTTCCTCGTCCTCAGTGGAACCGATCTGGACAATCGGTCCGAAGCGGCCTATCTTGACCGATACCGGTTTCCCTGTCTTGGGGTCAGTCCCCAGCTGGCGTTCGCCCACTTTGTGCTCCGTCTTGGAGGCCAAGGTTTTTTCGACCAGCGGATGGAAACCTTTGTAGAAGTGTTCCATCATGTCGGTCCAGTGTTCTTCCCCCTCTGCGACTTCGTCGAACTCCTTTTCCACGCGGGCCGTGAAGTTATAGTCCATAATCTGAGGGAAATATTCCATCAGGAAATCGTTGACAACGATTCCCGTATCCGTCGGCAGCAGCTTGGCCTTCTCGGCACCGGTGATTTCCGTCTTGGTCGATGAGGTGATCTTTCCGGACTTCAGCTGCAGGATGGTGTAGGTCCGTTCCACCCCTTCGCGGTTTCCTTTCTCTACGTATTCCCGGTTCTGGATGGTGGAGATGGTCGGTGCATAGGTAGACGGACGGCCGATGCCCAGTTCCTCCAGCTTGCGCACCAGGCTGGCTTCCGTGTAGCGTGGAGGACATTGCGTGAAACGCTCTGTGGCCGTAATGCTCCGGCTCTCCAGGGTGTCGCCCACTTTCAGGGCAGGGAGCAAGGTGCTGTTTTCGTCCGATTCGTTGACATCGTCGTCATACGACTCTTTGTAGACTTTCAGAAAACCATCGAAGGTGATGACCTCGCCCACAGCCACGAACTTGTCGTCCGATCCGCTGATACCGATGGTAGCCGTCGTCTTCTCCAGTTCGGCATCCGCCATCTGCGAGGCCAAGGTCCGCTTCCAGATCAGCTCGTACAGGCGTTGCTCCTGTACCGGGGCATCGATGCTCTGGTTCGACATATAGGTGGGCCGGATGGCTTCGTGCGCCTCTTGTGCGCCCTTGGTCTTGGTCGTAAAGTGACGGGTATGCACATAGCGTTCTCCCATCAGCTGAGTGATGGCTTCACGGCTGGTGCCCAGTGCCAGGTCCGAAAGATTGACCGAGTCGGTACGCATATAGGTAATCTGTCCGCTTTCGTAGAGGCGTTGCGCCAGCATCATGGTCTGTGCCACGGTATAGCCCAGCTTGCGGGCAGCTTCCTGTTGCAGGGTGGAAGTGGTGAACGGAGCCGCCGGCGATTTCTTGATGGGCCGGGTCGTGATGTCCTCGATCCGGAAACGGGCATCCTTGCAGCTTTCCAGGAACGCCATGGCCTCCTGCTGGGTCTTGAAACGTCGGCCCAGGTCGGCCTTGACTTCCGTCTTTTCCGCATTGCGGAAGACCGCCGTCACCTTGTACGAAGCTTCGCTGACGAAGTTGTGTACCTCCCGTTCGCGTTCCACAATCAGGCGTACCGCCACGGATTGCACACGTCCGGCGGAGAGGGCAGGCTTGATTTTCTTCCAAAGGATAGGCGACAGTTCAAAACCTACAATGCGATCGAGCACACGGCGGGCCTGTTGGGCATTGACCAGGTCGATGTTGATGTCGCGAGGGGTGTCGATGGCCTTGAGGATGGCCGTCTTGGTAATTTCATGGAATACGATGCGTTTCGTCTTTTCCGGGTCCAGCTTCAGCACCTCGAACAGGTGCCAGGAAATGGCTTCTCCTTCGCGGTCCTCATCGGAAGCCAGCCACACCATATCGGCAGCCTTCACCGCCTTCTTCAGTTCTGCCACCAGTTTTTCCTTTTCTTTCGGCACTTCATACAGCGGTTTGAAGTTGTCTTTGATATCTATACTGAATGCCTTCTGCTTCAGGTCGCGGATATGACCATAGCTGGAAAGCACCTTATAACCATTTCCAAGAAACTTTTCGATGGTCTTTGCTTTTGCAGGAGATTCGACTATTACTAAATTATTTTGCATGGTTTTCTGTATTCCATTTATTATTCGGTGGCAAAAGTAGAAAAAAACAGATTAACAAGGTATGTTTCTTCTCTTTTTTCGCAATTTTTTATGAAAAACGCAAAAGGAATGCTCACTTCACCCGCCGGTTCAGCTGGTTGTTCGCTTTTTCGGGTCGTGACTTGCCGATTCGTTTTCCACTGGCTTTCTTACGGTGGCGCTGTTTGGCCTTGTAGGCAAAAGGGTTCTTTTTGTTGACGGGCATAGGAACTTGTTTTTGGGCGGCAAAGATAGGGCTTTGTGGGCATACGAGCAAATTAACAGCCGTTTATTGGATGAAATTGGTTTTATTTTATTACTTTTGCGGCCTAATTAAAAGCAGTATCTATGAGCCCTTTTGACTATACACATGTGCTGACCTCGGCTGTAGAGGAACTTTCTGACAGTCAGTCTTTCCGCGGATTGTTCCATTGCTTCAGGGAGGGAGATCCCCTGCCGTCGGGCAAATCACTGGAGCGGATTGTGGAGTTGGCACGTGCTATCCTATTTCCCGGTTACTTCGGCAATTCCATTGTCAATAGCCAGACCATCGGTTATCACATTGGCGTGAACGTGGAGGAATTGTTCGGACTGCTGACCGACCAGATTCAGGCAGGATTGTGCTTCGGTGCGGAAAATAGCGGACCGGGGGCCTCTGGCGAACCGCCGTGCCGCGAGCAGGCCGCCCAGTTGGCCGCCCAGTTCATTGCTGCCCTTCCGGAGATACGCCAAGTGTTGGCGACAGATGTGGAGGCCGCTTACTACGGCGACCCTGCCGCCACGTGTTTCGGGGAAATCATCTGCTGTTATCCCGTCATTCGGGCAGTGACCAATTATCGCATTGCGCACCAGCTGTATGAGCTGAATGTCCCCTTGATTCCACGCATCATTACGGAAATGGCCCACTCGGAAGTAGGCATTGATATCCATCCGGGTGCGAAAATCGGCCATCATTTTACCATCGACCATGGTACAGGTGTCGTGATAGGGGCTACGTGCATCATCGGGAACCATGTGAAGCTCTATCAAGGGGTCACTTTGGGGGCCAAGAGTTTCCCGCTCGATGAGGAGGGAAATCCCATCAAGGGCATTCCCCGCCATCCTATTTTGGAGGACGAGGTGATTGTGTATTCCAACGCTACCATTTTGGGACGCATCACCATCGGCAAGGGGGCCACTATCGGAGGCAATATCTGGGTCACCGAAAGTGTGCCCGCCGGTACGAAAATCGTACAGCGGAAATAAAAGGGATCGTCAGAGCGGATGCCTTACTCGACAATGCTAGTCAGCGGATGGCGGTTTCCTTTGATGCCGGTGAGGAAGGCCTTCGCTGAACCGAAGTTCAGGTACATGTCGAGACGGACCGGCAAGTGGTTCAGGTCGTCGGTGACATAGAACGTGATGACTTCCTCCTCCTTGTCGTGCTTGTATTCCACCAGCGAAAAGACCAGACAGCGGTATTTCACGCCGTCTTCTGCCTTGTAAACTTCTTTTCTCCGGTAAATCAATGTCTGTTTCTCGACAGCCCGCCCGGTAGCCATCGAGAACCGTATTTTTGTACCGGGCTGGTAGTCGGTCGGGTCGTAGGAACGGGCCTGCAGCAGGATGCTCAACATGTCGTAGACACAGGTGGGACTCTCGTCGTGGCAGGTCCTTACGTTGCCGTTGACCGTCCGCTGTTGGTCTACGATGCACTTGTTGTTCTGGTAGTCGAATGTCACTTCGTCAATGCTGTATCGCTTGCCTTCCTCTGCGCTCTTGCGGAAATACAGCGGTTCCAGGTTCTGCGTAGTGATGCAGGTCAGTGTATCGCGCATCTTGAAGAAGCGGTCGGCTTTCCGGTTGGTGTACGATTGCAGGTCGGTCCGCAGGCAGGTCTGGCCGTTGTATTGGGTCGTATCGACCGACATGCGTGCCCATCCCACATTCACCCAGATAAACTTCCAGTTGAATTTGAGTTGGTAGTTCAGTTCCTCCCCGGCCTGGATGGCATTGTTCGGAGCGCCGCATTGGGCCGAGGCGGCTGTGCCTGCCATCAGCAGGCACAAGCCTAAGAATAGTTTCTTTATCATGGTCAATTCGTCAAGGTCTTTCCCAACTTCTTGGCCCGTTCCTTGTTACGGTCCTTCACCTTCTTGGCTTCGTCGGGCTTCTGTTTCTTCAGTTCGTCCAGTTTCTGCCGGTCGGGAGACAAGGCATTCAAGTCCCAGTTCTCTTCGAACTCGAAATTGGCTTTCATTTCCCATACCTTATTATAATAGTACACTTCTTCGGGCTGGCATTTCTCGGCATAGTTGCCGGTGTCCCATTTCCCGTTGCCGTTGCGGTCGTTGAACAGACGGATATAGTATTTCGTGCCCGACTGCAGGAAATAGAAGTCGCACGTACCGTCTTCCTTCACCGGTTCCTGACGGACCATGGCATCGCTGCTGTTCAGCAGCTGGACGACGGCATGAGGTCCGGCTCCCCGGATGTTGAGGTAGAGGGTCCCGTAGTCTTCAAGGGTTTTCACCTTCAGGGTGCTTTCTGTCTTGTTGGTGCAGAGACCGTAGATACCTTCAAACGCCAGTGAATCCACTTGCAGCCGGTACTCCTGTCCCGGTTGCCATTCGGCCAGTACCTGATACTGGCGATGGGCCAGGGAGTCGGCTTGGAACAGGAAGGGGATGTCCTTCCAGACCGAGTCGGCCTTGACGGCCATGTGAAGGGCTGTCGTGTCGATGCGTGCCAACGGTTCTTCGAAACGCAACACGATGTTCTTGCCCAAGTCGAGTGCAGAGGGGGCATCGACCGTCATCGCGAGGAACTTCGGTGGAGCCACGGTGAGGGTGTCACCTTTCTTCTGTTTTTTCTTGTTCTCTTTCTCCTGTTTCTTCCGTTCTTCCTCCAGCAAGGCCAGGCGTCGTTCGCGCGGTACCTTGTTGATAAGGTTCAGCGTGTCGGTACGGGCAGTCCGTTGTCCGAGCGTGTCGGTGGCCAGGTAAGTCAGCTGGAAAGACAAGGTATCTCGTTCGGCCAGCGTGGTGTCCTTCACCCAGTAGAGGATGCTGTCGTTGTGCAGACTGGGTTCGATGACGAAGGCATCGCGCTCGTCGAAGTTCAGTCCTTTCAGCGTCGGGAGCGAATCGGCCCGGGCCGAGAAATAGAGGCCGAACTGATTGGTTTTCGGGCGTTCGCTCTTGGCGAGGTACTGGAAATCGTTTTCCTCCTTGAAGGCCCGCAGCAACAGGTCGTCGGGCAGGAAGCGGGTATAGTGTACGGTCAGGATAGTGTCGATTTTTGTGGTATCGATGGCCGACCATACCGTATCCTGGCGGACGGCACCGGTGGAGGAGGGCACGATGAGGGAGTCCATCCACGCAATGGCTTCCGACTTCGAATCGAACAGGAAGTTCTGGTTGCCGTCTTTCAAGGCATAAATCCGGTAGCTGCCGGGGGCAATGCCCCGGATGGTGAACTTTCCCCGGCTGTCTGTACGCGAAATGCGGTCGAACGGCAAACGGGTGAAGGCCGTGTCGTTCAGGTTGCTGTGCAGGCCCACCTGGATGCCTTTGATAGGTTCCAGGTCCTCTGCGTTGAGCACCGTGCCCGACACTTCCATCGTGTCGATGGTAGATCCGGTAGAGAAGGCGTAGGTGAACTGGCCCAGCGGATTGCCTTCGTTGTTGTCGACAATGGCATCGCCGAAGTCGATGGTGTAGGTGGCATTCTGCTTGAGCGAGTCTTCAAAGGTGACCTGTACCCGTTTGCCCACCGCCTTCACCTCCGGTGAGATGATCTGGGGCGGCGAGATGATGACCTTTTCCGACGGATTCTCCAGCTTGATGAACTCGTCGAACTCGATGCTCACTTTCTTCCGTTGCACGTTGGTGGCATTGGGTGCCGGCAATGACCGTACGAATTTAGGAGGAGTCTCGTCATAAGGTCCTCCGTCGGGATTCCCGGTGCTGGCGCAGGCATAGAAGCCGGCAATGACCAGCAGCAGGGCAATCAGTTTGGGAAGGAGTTTCATGGCTCGTTGTTTTTTTTAGTGAGAAAGGGCCGACATCAGTTGTGTTGGTTCAATGCCAGCATGTCTTCTATCAGGTCACGGTTATTGCTCAGGCGCGGCACTTTGTGCTGTCCGCCCAGTTTGCCTTTCTGCTTCAGCCAGTCGTGGAAGAGGCCAGGGCGTGCCACGATGATTTCCAGCTTCTGCAGGGTGATGTCCTTGTGGCGTTTGGCTTCGTAGTCCGAGTTGATGGACTGCAAGGCCATGTCCAGCGTGTCGCGGAACTTCTCCAGGTTGTCCGGCATCGTGCTGAACTCGATGAGCCACTGGTGGCGGCATTGGGCATTGGCATCCATGAAGACGGGGGCAGCCGAATAGTCGAGGACCTGGGCACCGGTAGCGGCGCAGGCCTGGGCCAGTCCTTTGTCGGCATTGTCCACCATCAGTTCTTCTCCGAAGGCGTTGATGAACGACTTGGTACGTCCGCTGATGATGAACTTGTAGGGATTCTTCTGCGTGAACTTCACCGTATCGCCGATGATGTAGCGCCACAGGCCGCAGGAGGTGCTGATGACGAGGGCATAGTTGCGGCCCACCTCCACACCGGTCAGGGGGACAATATGGGGGGCAGGATTCTCCAGCTCTTCCAGTGGAATGAACTCGTAGAACACATCGTAGTCGATCATCAGTTCCATGGCCGGGTCGGACAGGTCGTTCTGCAATCCGAAGAAGCCTTCACTGGCATTGTAGGTTTCCATATAGTGCATCCGCGGACTGCGGATGAGCTGGCGGTATTGTTCACGGTAGGGTGTGAAGCACACTCCGCCGTGGAAGAAGACTTCCAGCTGGGGCCATACCTCGTCGAGGGTCTTGGCACCGGTCTTTTCCAGAATACGCTTGATGACGGCCAGCATCCACGAGGGGACCCCCGACAAGTTGGTGACATTCTTGTGGATGGTCGTGTCGGCAATGCGTTCCACCTTTTCCTCGAACTCGCTCAGCAGGGCAATCTCCTTGCTCGGTACGCGGATCAGGTTGGCCAAAGGATGGATGTTTTGGATAAGGATGGCCGAGAGATCGCCCACCAGGCTGTCCTTGACATTGTAGTTCGGACTGTGGCTGCCGCCCAGAATCAGTCCTTTGCCCGAGAACATCCGGCTGTTGGGGTTCGAACGGAGGTAAAGGGCCACTGCATCCGTACCGCCTTTGTAATGGATGTTCTTCAGTCCCTCGCGGCTGACGGGGATGAATTTGCTCTTGTCGTTGGTGGTACCGGAGGATTTGGCATACCAGTTGACCTTTCCCGGCCACAGCACATCGCGTTCGCCGTGGCGCATACGGTCGACATCCCCTTTGATGTCCTCGTAGGTCTGGATGGGAACCCGGCTGAAATCGGTGTACGATTTCATGCCCCCATAGTTATAGCGTCTGCCCCATTCCGTCTGGGCAGCTCGTTGGATCAGTCGGTGGAAAACCTGTTCCTGCAGTTCCTCGGCACGGGTGTCGTACAGGTCGACTGCCTTTTGCCGGGGTACGAACAGTTTCCCGATGAGTTGAGTTGAAACCATTTTTCTTTCTGTTTTTACATTCTTAGCGCACAAAGGTAGACTATTTATCGGTGAAAACAGGGACGCAGCAATTATTTTTTTGCTGTTTTCACAAATCTACGCTTTTTTCTTATATCTTTACCACATCTTGAAAAAATAGGAGGTTATCATGAGAATAGGAATATTGACATCGGGTGGCGACTGCCCCGGCATCAATGCCACCATCAGAGGGGTCTGCAAGACAGCCATCAACCATTATGGGATGGAAGTATATGGTATTCACAGCGGTTTCCGCGGCTTGCTGGATGATGATATTGTCCCGCTGACAGAGGCGGACCTGACGGGATTGCTGAACATGGGAGGTACTATCTTGGGGACTTCGCGCGAGAAACCGTTCAAGAAAAAAGGGAACTCGGCCCTCTCGGACGACAAGCCGACCATGATGCTGAAGACCATCGAACGGCATCAGTTGGACTGCATTGTGACCATCGGTGGAAACGGTACGCAGAAGACGGCGGCCAAGCTGGCAGACATCGGCGTGAATGTGGTGAGCATTCCCAAGACTATCGACAACGATGTGTGGGGAACCGACACTTCGTTCGGTTTCGATTCGGCGGTGACCATTGCCACCGAGGCCATCGACCGGCTGCATTCGACGGCCAGTGCCCACCAGCGGGTCATGGTGATTGAGGTGATGGGCCATAAGGCAGGCTGGATAGCCCTGTATTCGGGCATGGCAGGCGGAGGAGACATCATTCTCCTGCCGGAGATACCTTTCGACATCCACCGCATCGGCGATACCATTATCAATCGTCTGAAGAAGGGCAAGCCGTATTCCATTGTGGTGGTGGCGGAAGGCATTCCCACGCTGAACGGCAAGAAGGCTGCGCAATTCGTGGCCGAGGAAATCGCCTACGAAACGGGATTTGAAACCCGTGAGACGGTATTGGGCTATATTCAGCGGGGAGGCAGCCCGACGGCTTACGACCGGAACCTGGCCACACGGATGGGAGGCCATGCCACGGAACTGATTGCTACCGGCCAGTTCGGACGGATGGTGTCGCTGAAAGGGGCTTCCATCTCGTCCGTTCCGCTGAAGGATGTGGCAGGAAAACTGAAACTGGTCACGGAAGACCACGACCTGATTACGCAAGGCCGCCGTATGGGGGTCTGCTTCGGGTGATTCCGGACCGTTTCCCCCTGTATATGTCGAGGTGAGGAAACACAAAGGGACAAATGCCTTCGTTTCTTTGTCCCTTTGTGTTCTATAGAGCTTTATTCCTTTTTCTTCTTCAAGGACTTCGAGGGCTCCAGTCCACGCTTTTCCAGCAGATACTTGATGTCGGGAGTCTTGCCTCGGAAATCCGTGTACATCTTCATGGCATCATTGATGCCGCCCGGCGACAGGACATACTTGCGGAACTTGGCGGCAATCTCCTGGTTAAAGATGTCTCCGCTCTCGGTATAGGCACCGTACGCATCACAGTCGAGCACTTCCGCCCAAATGTAGCTGTAGTAGCCGGCCGTGTAGCCGCCGCCCATGGTATGGTTGAAGTAGGTGGTGCGGTAGCGCGAAGGAATCTGTTTCAGCAGTCCCCGTTTGCCCAATACCTGGTCCTCGAATTTCATGACATCCAGGTCGGCCGGCACTTCCTTCAAGGTGTGGAAGTCCATGTCGAGCAGCGAAGCCGCCAGGTATTCCACAGTGGCAAATCCCTGTCCGTACTTGCCGCTCTTGTCGAGTTTTTCGATCAGGTCAGCCGGCATCACTTCGCCGGTCTGGTAATGCTTGGCATATACCTTCAGCACTTCGGGCTCGAAGGCCCAGTGCTCGTCCACCTGCGAGGGCAGTTCGACAAAGTCGCGGGGCACACCGCTGACACCTGAATAGTGCACATCGCGGAAGAGACCGTGCAGACCGTGTCCGAACTCGTGGAACAAGGTTTCGGTTTCGTCCGCACTCAGCAGCGCAGGCTCACCGGCAGACGGCTTGGTGAAGTTGCAGACAATGGTCACGATGGGCACTACCTTGTTGCCGTGGGCATCATAAGTCTGCGGACGATAGCTGCCACACCAGGCACCGCCCCGTTTGCTTTCGCGGGGGAAGAAATCGAAGTAGATGATGCCCAGCAGCTTCCCGTCGTTGTCTGTACATTCGAAGACCTGAGCTTCGGGGTGCGGCTTCGGCATGTAGCTCAGCGGACGGAAGTGGATGCCGTAGAGACGGTTGGCCACATAGAACACACCGCCCAGCACATTGTTCAGTTCCAGGTAGGGGCGCACCTCGTTTTCATCGATGTTGAAGCGGGCCTTCTTGGCTTTCTCGAAATAGTAGCGCCAGTCCCATCCCTGCGGTTCGAACTTCTTGCCGTCTTTCTTGATTTCTGCCTTGATGTCGGCCAGTTCTTCCTTGGCTTTGTTCAAGGCAGGTGTCCACAGCTGGTCGAGCAGGTTGTAGACATTTTCCTCGTTCTGGGCCATACGGTCTTCAAGAGCCATCGAAGCATAGTCCTGGAAACCCATCAGCCGTGCTTTCTCCAGTCGGGCTGCCACAAGGTCGCGCACCACCTTCTTGTTGTCGGCATCGTTGCCGTTGTTGCCGCGGTTGGTATATGCCTTGAAGATGCGTTCGCGCAGTTCGCGGTTGTCGGCATACTGCAGGAACGGCATGATACTGGGGTTCTGCAAGGTGAAGACCCACTTGCCCTCCAGCCCTTGGGCCTTGGCCGTTTCGGCAGCTCCGGCAATCAGGGTAGCCGGCAGGCCGGACAGGTCGGCCGGATCTTCAATCACCAGCTTGAAGGCATTGGTTTCTTTCAGCATGTTCTGTCCGAAGGTGAGCTGCAGCATAGAAATCTGGCTGTTCAGTTCGCGCAGTTTCTGTTGGTCGGCTTCGCTCAGGTTCGCACCGTTGCGGGCAAAGCTCTTGTAGGTATTTTCCAGCAGTTTGCTGTCTTCCGCATTCAGGTGCAGTTGTTCCCGCTGGTCATAGACGGCCTTGACGCGGGCAAAGAGACCTGCGTTCAGAGAAATGTCGTCGCGATGGGCAGACAGCAAGGGAGTCATTTCCTTGCTCAGGGCCTGCATCTCGGCCGAAGTGTTGGCACTGTTCAGGCCACCGAATACAATCTGAACCTTGTTCAGCAGTTTGCCGCACTGGTCCAGGGCGACGATGGTGTTCTGGAACGACGGAGCTTCCGGATTGCTGACAATGGCCTGAATCTCCTGTTTCTGTTCCTCCATCCCCTTCAGCATCCCCTCCCGGTAATCCTGGATGGTGATTTCCTCGAAAGGCGGTACGCCGTAAGGAGTCTTGTATTCCGTGAGGAACGGATTGACATGTGTAGCCGTAGTCTGTGCGAATACGGCGGTCGAAGCTCCCATGAGGGTGGCTACGACAAGTGATTGGGTAAAATTCATATTGATAGCAAAATAGATAACTTTAAGGTTATTCTTGCCCGGCATGCTTGGAGAAAGCGGCTTCCTCCGCTTCGGCGATGATGCGCTCCATGTCGTCGTCATACCGCTGCATCGGTGTATCGTCCGGGTCGTCCTCGTGCTGCTGTTCCGGCTCCGGTTTCAGTTCCTGCTTCTTCACTTCCTGCAAGGTAGCGGTGGGGACCATGGGTACGGCAGGTGTTTCTTCCTCTTTCGGGGCTGCCGCCTGTTCGCGTTCGGCCTTGACGGCAAAGATGGAGTCGATGAACTTCGGGTTGCTCTTGATGAGCTGTAAGGTTTCGCGGGCAGCTTCCTGCTGCGACTCCTTCTTGGAATACCCCTTGCCGTGACCGGCTTTCAGCGATTCCACCAGCACCTGTGTCTCGAAGACCGGATTCTGGTCTTCATCGACCGACTGGCCAGCCAGTTCGAAGGTCACCTGGAACTTGTTCTTCTGGCTCCATTCGATGAGTTTCGACTTGAAGTTCACTTCCTTGCGCGACACCTTCTCCAGGTTCAGGTAGGGAGCGATGATACGTTCTTCCATGAACTTCATGCAGGCCTCATAGCCCCGGTCCAGGTAAATGGCTCCCACCAGTGCCTCGAAGGCATTGCCGCACAGGTAACTGTTGTGCGACGACTGACGGGTGGCCGACTTGATGAGCTTGTCGAGTCCGATCTGTACGGCGACCCGGTTCAGCGTGTCGCGCTGCACGATTTTCGAGCGGGTGTTGGTGAGGAAGCCTTCGCGCTTGCCTTCGAACCGTTTGTAGACGATATCGGCTACTACGGCATCCAGAATGGCATCGCCCAGGAACTCCAGCCGCTCATTGTTGAGCAACCGGCCCTTTTCCGACTTTACCGACGACGACTTGTGCAGCAGTGCCTGCTGGTAGAGTTCGATATTGCGGGGATAGAACCCCAACATCCTGTAAAAACAAAGATAAGGCTCCTTGTCCTTGCGGAAAAGGAGTCTTATCTTATCAGTAATATTTCCAAACACAGTTTATTCAGTGTATTTTTTAATGATTACACATGCATTGTGTCCGCCGAAACCAAACGTATTGCTCAATGCGGCACGAACGGTACGTTGCTGTGCCTTGTTGAACGTGAAGTTCAGGTTGTAGTCGATGTTTTCGTCGTTGTCACCTTCTTCATGGTTGATGGTAGGAGGAACAATGTCATTCTTAACAGACAACGTGCAGGCGATGGCCTCCACTGCTCCCGTTGCACCCAGCAGGTGACCTGTCATCGACTTGGTGGAACTGATGTTCAGTCGGTAGGCGTGTTCGCCGAACACTTCCTTGATGGCCTTCACTTCCGAAACGTCGCCGACGGGTGTCGATGTGCCGTGAACATTGATGTAGTCAATGTCCTCGGGCTGCAAACCGGCATCTTCGAGTGCATTCTGCATCACGAGAATGGCACCCAGTCCTTCGGGATGGGAAGCGGTGAGGTGATAAGCGTCAGCCGATGCACCGGTACCGGCGAGCTCAGCATAAATCTTGGCACCACGTGCTTTGGCGTGCTCCAGTTCTTCCAGCACCAGACAGCCGGCCCCTTCGCCCATGATGAAACCGTCGCGGCTGGCGCTGAACGGACGGGAAGCGTGGGTCGGGTCATCGTTGCGGGTGGAGAGGGCATGCATGGCATTGAAGCCACCTACACCTGCAGGGAAAATGGCTGCTTCTGCACCGCCGGTGACAATGGCATTGGCCTTGCCCAGACGGATATAGTTGAAAGCGTCGCAGATAGCGTTGGAAGAAGATGCGCAGGCCGAAGTGGTCGTGAAGTTCGGACCATGGAAACCATACTTGATGGAAATCTGGCCGGAAGCGATGTCGGCAATCATCTTCGGGATGAAGAACGGATTGTATTTCGGACCGATGGTATCTTTGGTCTTTTCGTAGCCGGCCACTTCCTCCTCAAACGTATGGATGCCGCCGATACCTACACCCAAGATAACACCGATACGGTTCAGGTCTTCTGTCTCAAGGTCCATTCCCGAGTCGGCAACTGCCTCGTGAGCCACGGCCATGGCATACTGGGTATACAGGTCCATCTTGCGGGCTTCCTTGCGGTCGATGAACTTGGACGCATCGAAGTTCTTTACCTCACAAGCGAACTGTGTCTTGAATTTGGACGCATCAAAATGAGTAATAGGCCCTGCCCCGCTTACTCCGTTCACCAGGTTTTCCCAAAATTCGGGAACCGTATTGCCAAGCGGCGTGAGCGCACCAAGACCTGTTACTACTACTCTTTTTAACTCCATAGGGGGCAATGCTTATTTTGCGTTAGCTTCGATATAAGCAATAGCGTCACCTACAGTCTGGATTTTTTCTGCCTGGTCGTCAGGAATAGAGATACCGAATTCCTTTTCAAATTCCATGATCAGCTCTACAGTGTCCAGGGAATCTGCACCCAAGTCGTTAGTGAAGCTGGCTTCAGGAGTAACTTCTGATTCTTCTACACCCAGTTTATCAACGATAATCTTCTGTACTTTTAATGCGATGTCAGACATAATTTTCAAATTTTAGTTTATAAATAGAGTATTTTGTTTATTTTTCGGTGCAAAGGAAGAAATATTTCTGCTACTAAACAAATATTCGGGCAAATAAATGCATGCTCTTTGCACATTTTTAGCAAATATGTGCACCTGAAGGCCGATTTCGGCCTAAAAGGGGCCTTTTTGATAACACGAGACAGCAAATGAAGGGCTGAAGCCGGAGTCAGCTTCCGCCTTCCCTTCGGAGGGGGTAATCGCCCCGTAACTGTTCGAACAAGTCAGGCCGTGCGCGGAGGGCGTCACAGTCCCGGTGGGGGTTGTACTGCTGGAGCTGGCGGATGTCGGGCCGTTCGTCGTAAGGGGCATGAGGCAGTTCGGGCGGTTCGATGGAAAAGTCGGCCCGTTTCCCGAAATGCCGGCAGAATGCCTGCAGCACCATGCGGGTGGCATTGGCCTTGCCGTCGGCAGAATAGCCGGCGATGTGGGGGGTGCCGATGAACACCTTGTCCAGCAGTTCCCGGTTGATGTTCGGCTCGTTTTCCCAGACATCGAGGACGGCACCGGCCAGTTGTCCTTCTTCCAGGGCGGACAGTAGGGCGGCCGTGTCGGTCACTTCGCCGCGGGCCGTATTAATAAGGTATGGCTGCTGCCGGAGCGAACGGAGGAAGGAAGCATCGGCCAGATGGAACGTGCAGTACTTGCTCTCGCGGATCAGCGGTGTGTGGAAAGAGAGCAGGTTGCACTCGGCCGCCAGGGTTTCCAACGGGACGAAGCCTGGTTCGCCGCGGTCGGCACGGGGCGGGTCGTTGCGCAGGACGCGCAGTCCCAGCCGTTCGGCCATGGCCGCTACCCGGCTGCCCACATGGCCCACACCTACCACCCCGAGGCAGGACTGTCGGAGGTCGACTCCCTTTTCGCGTTGCAGCAACAGCAAGACAGAGTGAAGGTATTGTTCCACGGCACCGGCGTTGCAGCCCGGGCAGTTGCTCCACGCAATTCTGGCCGTCCGGCAATAGTCGGTATCGATATGGTCGAACCCGATGGTGGCCGTACCGATGAAGCGGACCCGGCTGCCTTCCAGCAGCGAGCGGTCGCAACGGGTACGGGTACGGATCAGCAGGGCATCGGCCTCCTTCACCACTTGGGGCGTAAACGACTGTCCCGGCAGGTACACCACCTCGTCGGCCAGCGCCTCGATGGCCTCTTTTATATAAGGTATCTTGTTGTCGACAATTACTTTCATGGGCTATTTCTGGTTAAGTACGTGCAAAGTTACGATTTTTATGACAGATTAATTGGCCGAACGGAAATCTTTGTTTAGATTTGGCCGATAAATCACAGAACAACGAACAGCGCATGAAGCAATATGACTATCTGATAGTGGGAGCCGGACTGTTTGGAGCCGTCTTCGCCCACGAGGCAAGGAAGGCGGGCAAGCGGTGTCTGGTCATCGACAAACGTACGCACGCAGGCGGAAACATTTATTGTCAGGAGATGGAGGGCATTGCCGTCCATCGCTATGGAGCACATATCTTCCATACCCATCGCCGGGATATCTGGGAGTATGTGGGCAGGCTGGTGGAGTTCAACCGCTTCACGAATTCTCCCTTGGCCTGTTTCGAGGGGAAGCTCTACAACCTGCCGTTCAACATGAATACCTTCTACCAGCTCTGGGGAGTCCGGACACCGGCAGAAGCCCGGGCCAAGATCGATGAGCAACGGGCGGAGTTTGCCCATATCACCGAACCGGCCAACCTGGAGGAACAGGCGCTGTCGCTCTGCGGACGCGACATCTACCGCTGCCTCATCCAGGGCTATACCGAGAAGCAGTGGGGACGACCTGCCACGGAACTGCCGGCTTTTATCATCCGGCGTGTGCCGTTCCGTTTCGTCTTCGACAACAATTACTTCAACGATCCCTATCAGGGTATTCCCAAGGGAGGCTATAACGGCCTGACCGATGCCTTGCTGGAGGGAGTGGAGGTGCGGCTGGACACCGATTTCTTTGCCCATCGGCAGGAACTGGAGGCATTGGCAGACCGCCTGCTCTTTACCGGCTGCATCGATGAATTCTATGACTACCGGTGCGGCAGGCTGGACTACCGCAGCCTGCGCTTCGAACACCGCCACCTGGACGTGCCCGACTTCCAGGGGAATGCCGTGGTGAACTATACCGAACGGGCGGTGCCCTACACCCGCATCATCGAGCACAAGCATTTCGATTTCGGGACGCAGCCCACGACGGTCATCACCTACGAATATCCCGACGAGTTTGCGCCGGGCAAAGAACCCTACTATCCGGTGAACGACGAGCGGAACTCCCGGATGTATCAGGAATACCGCCGGCTGGCCGGGCAGGAGGAGCGGGTCTTCTTCGGCGGACGGCTGGCACAATATACCTATGCCGACATGGACGATACCGTGGCGGCTGCCCTTGAACTGAGTCAACAACTGCTGAACAATTCTTCTTCACTATGAACCGACTGCATATCATCACCCCGGTGAAAGACTCCATCGACTTCACCCTCGAAACGGCCAAGGCCATTCTCGCATCTGACCTGAAGGTGCCTTTCACCTATACCATCTATAATGATTTCAGTACACCTGAGAATACCCGCCGTCTGGAACAGGCGGCCCGCGAGATGAACTTCCGGCTGGTCAACCTGGCCGACCTGACCGACCACCCTTCGCCCAACTACCTGTTGGTGCTGAAGAAGACCCGCCACGAAGCCATCGAGGACGATGCCGGTCTGCTGATTGTGGAATCGGATGTGGTGGTCCGCGAAAACACCCTTCAGGACCTGTATGACGGGGCGAAGGAGCGGACCGATTGTGCTATTGCCGCCGCTGTGACGGTGGACGAGCAGGGGGCTGTCAACTATCCCTATCTCCATGCGAAGGGGCAGGAGGGAAAGGTATATCCCGAAAAGAAGCATTGCAGCTTCTGCTGCTCGCTGCTGACTCCCCGTTTCCTCCGTGCCTTCGATTTCGACGAACTGGATGCTTCGAAGAACTGGTTCGATGTCACCATCTCGCACGAGGCATTGAAGCGGGGGTTCCGCAACTACCTCTTTGCCAACCTGCCCGTCTGGCACCGCCCGCACGGCAGCCGTCCGTGGAAGCAACTCAAGTATACGAACCCACTGAAGTACTATTGGCTGAAATTCACCAAGGGACTGGACAAAATCTGATAGCGAAGAAAACATGAGTTACTGGAATCATTGTACACTGGTCCTCCATCCTGCTTTCCAGGGGATGGAGGAGTGGATGCGGAGCCTCCCCGAACGGTTCGACCGGGAGGAGGGGACACTGGTCCACAACGGGCGCAACCAGCTGCGCCGCCTTACCTATCAGGGGAAGGACTATGTGGTGAAGGCGTTCCGCCGTCCGCATGTCATCAACCAGTGGGTCTATGGCCTTTTGCGGCCCTCGAAGGCCCTGCGGTCGTACCTCCATGCCCTGGCTTTGCAACGTATCGGCGTGGGGACGCCTCAGCCGGTGGGCTACATGAACCTTCGCCAGGGGCTCCGGTTCGGCCGTAGCTATTTCGTGACCGTGGCATCCGACTGCCCGTACCGCTACGAGGACTTGTTTACCCGCTCCTTCGACTGCCAGGAGGAAGTGCTGCGGGCCATTGCCCGGACGACGGCCTGCCTGCACGACCACGAGATGGCGCACAAGGATTACGGGCGGGCCAACATCCTGTTCCGCCCTTTGCCCGACGGGCAGGTACAGGTGGAGCTGGTCGACCTGAACCGGATGGCACTGGGTCCTTTGGATGTGAAGGCGGGCTGCAAGAACTTCGAACGGCTGCCGGCCACTCCCGAGATGCACCGTATCCTGGCCGACGAATATGCCAAGGCACGTGGGTTCGACCCGCAGCAATGCTTCGAACTGATGCAGGCGTACCGGAGCACGCAGCCCGGGAAAATAGACAACTTATATTAAGGAGGAGCCACAATGGAGAAATGGAACATTATCGCGGTGGTGGTCACCTATAACCGCCTGCCGCTGCTGAAACGGAACATCGCCTGCCTGCGTGCCAACCGACCGGTGTCGCATATCTTGGTCGTCAACAACGGCAGTACGGACGGTACCGCCGAATGGCTGGCGGCGGAGGCTTCGGACAAGCTGACTGTTATCACCCAGGACAACGTGGGCGGTTCCGGCGGCTTCTGGCGTGGCATTCAGGAAGCCTGCCTTCGGGGGGCTGATTGGATCTGGTGCATGGACGATGACGTGTTTCCCCGTCCCGACTGTCTGGAACACCTGCTGCTCCATGCCGCTTCGCCCGATGTGGGGATACTGGCCCCTCGCCGCCTGATGGACGGGGCGGTGTACACCAACGACTTTCTCGACTACGATTTCCGCCGTCCTTTCGCGTCGCTCTACAAGGGCAAGCTGAAGAAACGGACGGTGACGGCTCCTATCGAGATTGCCGGTACGGCGTTCGAAGGTCCCTTCATCCGCCGGAGTGTGGTGGAAGCCATCGGACTGCCCAACAAGGAGCTGTTCATCTTCTGCGACGACACGGACTACTGCATCCGTACCCGCCGGGCCGGCTACCGCATCCTGTACATCCCCGATGCCTTGATGGACAAGGAGAAATTCTTCTCGACCGACACCTGGGCGGAACGCAACCGGAAGAAGAAGTGGAAACGCTTCTACCAGGTGCGCAATTCCACCTACCTGAACCACCGCTACGGCGAGAACTGGGGCGTGCGCTACCTGCGCGGCTTCATCGGTGTGGCCGGCTATCTGCTCACGGCGGCTTTCACGGCACCCTTCTCCTCGGCCTACAGCCTGTCCGACCTGCCGAAACTCTGGAATGCCTACCGCGACGGACTCCGGGAACGGCTGGGAAAAATGTAATGACCTACTAAAAGAAATTCATCATGAGACTGATCAAAGTAACGGGAGGGCTGGGCAACCAGATGTTCATCTATGCCATGTACCTCCGCATGAAGCAACGCTTTCCCGACACACGGCTCGACCTGTCGGACATGGTCCACTACAAGGTACACCATGGCTACGAGCTGCACCGGGTGTTCCACCTGCCCCCGACAGAGTTCTGTATCCCCCAGAAGCTCAAGAAGGTACTGGAGTTCCTGTTCTTCCGCACCATTATCGAGCGCAAGCAGAAAGGGTCGATGCGTCCTTATACGCGGCGGTATGGCTGGCCCTTCATTTATTTCAAGGGGTTCTATCAGTCGGAAAAATACTTCGGGGACATCCGGGACGAAGTGCGCCGTGCCTTCACCTTTGCGGTGGAAGAGTCTAGTCCGGCCACTGCAGCGATGCTTCGGCGGATAGACAGCGACGGACAGGCCGTTTCCCTGCACATCCGTCGGGGCGACTATCTCCTGCCCAAGCATTGGGAGGCCATCGGCTGCATCTGTCAGCTGCCATATTACCGGAACGCCCTCCGAGCGATGGAAGAACGGGTGCCCTCTCCCCATTACTATGTGTTCTCCGACGACCTGGAATGGGTGAAGCAACACCTGCCGTTGCCGGCTGCCACCTACATCGACTGGAACCGGGGCGAGGACAGTTGGCAGGATATGCTGCTGATGAGCCGCTGCCGCCATCATATCATCTGCAACAGTACTTTCAGCTGGTGGGGAGCGTGGCTGAATCCCCGGGCAGAGAAGGTGGTCATTGCGCCCGCGCAGTGGACCCGCCACGAAGACAGCCATACGATTTTGCCACCCGAATGGGTCCAGGTGCCCGTTCATTAATTCTTATTATCTACCATGAGCTTCTATATGATCCGAAAGATAGGAACGGCCTTCTGGCAGCTGTTCCGTACATTCCGTAAAACCCCTTCTCCCTGCCTCATCATGACCCTGCTGGTGAAGAACGAGGAAGGGATGCTGGAGCAGAACCTCCGCTTCCACAAGGCAATGGGGGTGGATGGCTTCATCATTACCGACAACAACTCCACCGACTCCACGCCGGAAATTATCGAGAAATACCGCCGCATGGGATGGGTGAAGGAGGTGATCCGCGAAACGGCCACCGACTACGAGCAGAAGGCGTGGGTGGACCGCATGATCTGGAAGGCGAAGACCTGTTACGGGGCCGACTGGGTCATCAATGCCGATGCCGACGAATTGTGGTATGCGCCTTCGGGCAACCTGAAGACGGAGATGGCCGCTACATCGGCCAACGTGCTGGAATGCGAGATGCGCAGCGTCTATCCCGAGGAGGGAAAGCCGTTCTGGGAATGGAACCGCACGGTGGGGTATGTGGCTGACTACGAGAAGTATGGCCTGTCGCTGTATTCGATTTTCGAGCGGCAGAACAAGAAGGTCATGCACCGTGCCGACGGTTACCTGCAGATTTCGATGGGCAACCATAAGGTAACGATGCTGCCCCGGCGTTCTGCACCTGCCGCGGTCCGAGTCTATCACTACAACATCCGTGGCAAGGTGCAGTTCCTGGAGAAGATGATCAATGGCGGCAAGCAGCTGGAGCAGCACAAGGGCCGGCATGGCGGCCGTCACTGGCGGTACTTCTACCGCCTTTATCAGGAAGGAATGCTGGAGGAGGAATACGACCGGGTCATCGGTGCCCAGGTGCTTCCGCAGCTGGAGCGCGACGGGTATATCCATACGGATACCACTATCCCCGACTTCTTTGCCCGTGGATTCCAATCAGGCAGGTGACAAGGATGTCTGGGAAGGGACAATATCCTGTCATTCGATGTTCTCGTATTCCGTCAGTTCTCCCGTTACGGAGTTGATGATGAATCCCCGTACAATCAGGTCCTTCGGTACCAGCGGATGGTGCTTGACCAGGTGCACACTGCCACGCACCGCCAACTCCACATTGTCGAAGCCGCTCAACCACGAATCGAGGTCTACGTTGCAATACTTCATCATCTCTATCTGTTCGTCGGTCACGCCGTGCTGCTTGATATGGTTCAGCATCACCTTGCTGTCCATGTGTTGCGCCCCACAGTCGGTGTGTCCGATAATCATCACTTCCTCCACACCCAGTTCGTAAATGCCTACCAGCAGGCTGCGCATGGCGCTGCCGAAAGGATGCGTAATGGTTCCTCCTGCGTTCTTGATCATCTTCACATCCCCGTTCTTGATGCCCAAGGCCGCCGGAATCAGTTCCACCAGTCGGGTATCCATACACGTCACGATGGCAATCTTCTTGTCGGGATATTTGTTCGTCACATATTGCTCGTAACGATGGTCGGCCACAAAGTGCCGGTTGAATGCTAACAAATCGTCTATCATTGCTGTATCTGTTTGATTTTTGACGGGACAAAGATAGCGATTTCCAGAAGGATTGCATTACCTTTGCCTCGATTTTATCCACCTTTTACAAAGAAACCATGTACCAGAAATTCATCATCAACCAAGATGGCACCTTGAAGTTCGGTCGCGTTTACCAGCATCGCGACCTGCTCTCGTTCGGAGAAAGCTGTCCCTATGGGGGCGGCTTGTGGAAAGTAGAGGAAAGCCGAAGAATTATCTTCCTTTATGGCCGCTCATTCGATTTCGGCCCTCCTTGCATCGAACAGGTGCGTCGCATCGAGTGGAGGGGTATCGGAGGCCATCCTCTCCCGCTGTTCTTCCTTCCCTGCTGGCCGGAGGAAGAAGCCATGCAGCCTGTATTTGCAAGCAGATGAAGTGACAAAATAACCGATCTGTTCCGCTCCTGACATACGGTTATCCCCTTTCCGCCATCTCTCTCAGCATAATCGTGAGTACGGCTCCCCAGTGGGCAAGGGCACCCAAGAGGACAAAGATGTGCCAGATGGTATGGTAGTGGCGGCGCAGATCGCGTGCATAGAAATAGGTCCCAGAAGTGTAGAACACGCCCTCGGCCAAAAGCAGCAGCAACGAGAGGGACGACAGGTGTTCATAGACGGGCCGAGCGATAAACACTACACTCCATCCCATCAGGAGGTAAAGGGCAAGAGACAGGCGGGGATAACGGCCGATGGCGACCACTTTATAGACAGAACCGCCCAGGGCGACCGCCCATAAGAGGGCGAAGACAGTCCAACCGACTGCACCGCCTACCACAGAGACACAGATGGGAGTGTAGGAACAGGCAATCATGACATAGATGCTGATGTGGTCGCACCGGCGCATGATTTCACGGGCACGCCCAGGGGGAAGACAATGGAAAATGGTGCTGCTGAGAAACATCAGGAACATGCCGACAATGAAAAACAGGACACCCATCGACCAACGCCAACCCAACGAGGCGGCGGGGCCTACCATCCAGATGGACGAAAGGGCGAAAAGTACTCCTATGAGATGGGTGACACTATTGCTACGTTCTTCTTGAAACTGCTTTTCCATATCGCACTATACTATAAAAAGGGTGTGCCCAAACAATGTCTGTCATTTCGGCACACCCCCTAAATTGAAATCGACTATGATTTCCTATAAATTGCGCTATCGCTTCGGCTCAATACTCCTCTTCGTTGAAGAAGAAATCCTCTTTGCTCGGATAATCCGGCCAAATGTCTTCTATACTTTCGTAGATTTCACCTTCGTCTTCCATTTCCTGCAGGTTCTCGATAACTTCCAGCGGTGCGCCTGAACGCATTGCATAGTCAATTAACTCGTCTTTTGTTGCCGGCCAAGGAGCATCTTCCAGCTTTGAGGCCAATTCCAATGTCCAATACATAGTATAGTTAATTAAATTATTTCACATAGTTCTTATGGGAACACAAAAGTATAACAAATTCCTTCATCTGCAATTTTTATCCCATATTATTTCCTCATTTTTGGATAAATTATTCAATTTTCGCGATAATACAAACAAATAGTCGGACAGCCGGTTGACAAACTGCTTGATGAGCGTATCCACTTCTATTCCTTCGTCTGCCTCCAGCGAAAGGATACGACGCTCCGCTCTCCTGCATACCGTACGGCAAATGTGGCAAACGCCCGCTGCCGGTGTTCCGCCCGGCAAGACAAAGGCCTTCAATGGAGGAAGGGCAGCATCGAGTGCATCAATGGCCGTTTCTAGACGGGCAACGGCCCCCTCGCCGATACGGCTCTCCGCAGAAAGTGCAGTCTGCTGTATGTCAGTAGCCAGATAGGCGCCGATGACGAACAGCTGGTGTTGGACAAAAAGCAGGCAGGCACGTTCCTGATTGTCGGCAGGAAGCAGTGCTGCCAGATATCCCAGTTGGGCATTCAGCTCATCGATGGTCCCATAGGCTTCCAGCCGTGCATGGGTCTTGCTGACACGGGTACCTCCCACTAACGAAGTCTGGCCCCGGTCGCCAGTCCGTGTATAGATTTTGCTCTTTTCCATGATGCAGGTATTAAAAGAAGTTCACAATACGATGTTCCTTACAGCGCTTCTTGTCGAAGAAAGCCAGTCCTATGTCGTACAAGTCGAAGGTCACTCCTACACGCGGGTCGGCAATCACATCGCGCCACCATTGTTCCTTCTCCTTCGAAGCGTAGGGAGCACCAATGATGAAGCAGGTACGGTTCCCTACCAACGGGAGCAGACGGGAAAAGTTCTCCTTGTAGTGCGAAGAACCCAAGTGAACGAGGTCCGGGCATGTACCTTCAGCCTCTGCTTGCCCTACTGACAGCCGCTTCAGATTCGGACAGGCAGCTTCAATGTAGCGGGCCGTACAGCGATTGTCGTCCACATCGTTCACCCATGTACGCGGCTGCAGGTAGTTGGCCAGCCGGAACAACATCTTATCGACTTTCTCCCGGTAACAGCGGTCTACCGCCTCCCGGTCGCGACATTGGTGGAGCGATTGATAAGCATAAAAAGGCAGCTTCTCGTAAATGACAGACGTGATGAGGTAGAAGTCGGCAGGCGAGTGGACACCGTATCCCCGACGATGGGAGAAACGGCGGCACCAGTTTTTAATGCGTAGGAGTAGATGAGACATGCTTTTCATTATTTTTCTTGTCTAACAAAGATAGAAAGATGGTCGGACATATCATAACAATTCCGTCTTTTTTTCAAGGAAGACAGGAAAGAGCACCGAGAAACTGCATAAACATACGCAGGTCTGCCTGACAGAAAGAACAAGGAATCCCAGTTCCCTCCTTCAGAGCAGACCTGCGGATGTCTTACGGGACCGGGAAAAGGTCCGCACAACATCAGAAATTACTTACGCTGACCCAGCTTGTCGTTCAGATAGAGAATACCGGCATAATCGCTGCACTTCTTCAACTTTTCAACGATGCCCTGAGCCGTAGCCTCTTCTTCCACTTGTTCACGAACATATCCCCACAAGAAATCCTGAGAGGCCTTGTCCTTTTCGGCTGAAGCCACGTTCACCAGTTCGTCAATCAGTTCCGATACATGGCATTCGTGCTGGTAAACATGCTCGAAGACTTCGACTGCGCTGCCCCATCCTTGCGGAACGACATCGATCTTGCCGACCAAAGCCTGTCCGCCACGTTTGGCAACATAGTCTGCCAGGTTGTAAGCATGTTCCAGTTCTTCCTGCGACTGCTTGCGCATCCAGGAAGCAAATCCGTCGAAACCTTCTTTCTGCAGATAGAAAGACATGGAAAGATAAAGATTGGATGACCACATTTCAGCTGTAATCTGGTCATTGATGGCTTGATTTAATTTTTCTGAAATCATAATTGTAATATTTTAGATAGTTAATTGTTTTGCTTTTGTTTGGATGCCGGGGGTATCACTCCGTCTCTGAAAGCCCTTGCAACATCCGTGCCTTTCCCCAAAAATAGCGCGAAACGTGGCATTTGTCCATCCATCCGGCCATTCCCAGACAGCCTGTCAGTACGAAGCACAGGGCGACTGCCAAAAACAGCATACCTGTCGGCTCGAAACGAAACCACGGAACCATTCCTCGGGAAAGCAGGGTAAAGATAGGGGAAAAGACGAAAATGACAAAAGTATTTCGCCCGATTAACAGACCATAACGGCTTATTTTTTTAGGCAGGCTGCTGAAAAGGGCCAGTCCGACGCTGATGGCCAGATAGGTAATGGCCACCCCTGCCAGGGTAAAACGGTCGAGATGTGCCGGACAGACTGCCAACAGTGCCAATACCGGCAACGACCACCACGACCCTCGGAAAAAGTCCGTAAAGCGGAGGCCCGACCAACGGAGGGCTATACCTCCTCCGTAATAAAAAAGGCTGGACGGGGCTGCCAAGTGAAAAACGACCGACACCAGGGCAAATACCGCCGACAGCAACAACAGTTGGCGATAGGTATCGGACAAGCAGCTGTATCTACCGGCCCACTTCACCCCGTAGGCACACAGGCTGCCCAGCATCAGCGTATGCAGGTACCAATAGGGGCCTAACGGATGCAGGAACAGCTTGTTCATGAAGGTCGGTACATCAAGCGTATCGATTCCGTCGCGGACAGGCAAGAACGCCGACATCACCACATAACCGCTCTCCATGAGCACATAAGGGACGAATATCCACCAGCATGTACGAAGAAACTCCCTGACGGGTTTGGCAAGGTTGACCAGGTAGCCTGAAATCAGCAAAAAAGCAGGGATATGGAAGGTATAGACCAGCTGCTTGGCATAGGGATAACGGTCGCCTATATAAATAAGGTGGAAAGCCACCATCAGTACGATGAATACGCACTTCAGGAAATCCAGTTCATCCATACGCTTAGCCATAGCAACCTCCTCTTGTAACAGCTTTCTGATAAAGGATGGGGAACGGCACCTGCCTGTGACAGCATTTTTGTCATTCTGAATGCCATGAAAAGATGGATCTTACCGATGGACATTCAGAATGACAAATCCACAGACAACGTCTCGCACGTTACCGGTGGCCGTACCTCTTTTCCCGATGATTATTTTCTCTTCATCATCTGAATGAGGCTGTTGGCACCGCCGAAGGGCAGATATGCGCCTTCCAGACGAGTTCCGACGAGCTTCTGTGCCATCAGCACACGACCGGTAGCATATACATCCGTCATTACGGCTTCCATGAATCCTTCAGGGAAACGATAGTCATGGGTGCCCTTTTCGGCGTTGGTCACATACTGAAGATCGGTCAGGCTGTCTACCTCCAACGTATAGCGGAAACGGAGTCCGACAGCCACTTCTTTTTCGGGAGTGACAAACACGATCTGTGTAACGACAGTCAGCAAGTTTTTCTTGATGTCCGACAGCAGGTCAAAACCGACCTGGGGAACCAGTGTTTTCGACTCGTCGGCCAAGATCTCGTCATTGCGCGTAAAACCGTCTTCTGCAATTCTTCTAAGGCTAATTTTCAGTTCACTCATATTATTTCTATATTTTTTGTTTTTTATTGTTATCGTTCTTTTCAGGTTCAACAAATTCCTGCACAAAAGTAGATAAAAAGATTCGATAATGCCAAATTTATGAACGAAAAGTAGCCCCGAACCGCAAAAGGGAGCATTAATTCAACTGCTCGGGTAATGGGGGAAGACTGTCGACCGCTCTTTGTTTGGCTTCGTCGATGATGTGGATGTACTTCTCGGTGTGTCGGGTCGTAGAATGTCCTGCCAACGAGGCCGCCGTCTTGATGCTGGCTCCCGTGGCCATGATGTGAGTGATGAACGTATGGCGGGCACAGTGGAAAGAAATGTGCTTCGTGATGCCTGCCTTCCGCATCCAGTCGTTCAAGACCCGCAATCCATACGAGTGAGAAGGCAACTGGAATACCCGGTCGTTGGGCCGCCCGTTTTTCATGGAAAGCAGTTGGAGGGCACTGGCACTGAGGTTCAGGTGCAGTACCGGATTGGTGGAATGGGTCGCCACTTTTTTCTGAATCAATGTCAGCCGCCGGGAAGGCATATCCAGGTTCTGGTAGGTCAATGCCTGGACATCGCACCAGCGCAACCCACTGTAGCACGAAAAGAGAAAGGCACGTTTCACTTCCTTGCTGCGGCAAGGAGTAAGTGCCAGGCGGCTGATCTCTTCGTTGGACAGGATTTCCTTGGTCACTTCGTTGTACTGAGACAGCCGGACACGGTCGGCAGGGCTTTTCTCGATGAAGTGCTCGTCCACACAATAGTTGAGACACATCTTGAACTTCTTGAAGTAGTTGATAGGCGTACTGCCACGCAACTGTTCATACAAGAAATCCAGGAAACGGGTACAGAAAGAAGGGGTAATCTGCCGGATGGGCAGGTTGGCCTTTCCGTGGAACTTGCGCAACTGTTCAAATACCGCCTGTACCAGCCGTTTGTCCTTACGCGTGTAAAGCGTCAGGAAATTCTTGGCAATCTTGAAGAAATCGGGCGAGGGAAGTTCCTCCTTCGGAGTCATGACCATTTCCTGGAAACCGGGCAACTGACCCAGGTATTTGGCATGAAGCAGATTCATCTCCTGCTTCAGCCGGACCAGCGTGGCCAGATGCAGTTTCATTTTGTTGCCTGTCCGTGCAGCCTTGGTGGTCGGTGCATCCAAAATGATTCCTAAATACTCTTTACGGCGTACTCCGTTGACACAGCAATCCAGATACAGTGAATAACGCCCGTTGACGAGGGCTTTTTTGGCTAATGTAATACCCATAATCGTTGATGATGATAGTTAAACAATAAGTTGATAATGAGAAAGATGGGGAAAATTCCCATCGTCCTTTACCAACAAAATTATGGGTAATCGTAGATTGTGCAAAAAAAACTCCTACAGCAAGAGTCCTTTCTTGCTGTAGGAGCCATGGGTTATGAATTCAAGAATTTATTCTGCAATACAGATACTTACTCGGTTTTCTTCCTTCGTGTTGAACGGCTGTACCGTGTCACCCTTGAAGTCTACCGTAATGCGGCTTTCGGCAATGCCCTGATCCTTCAATGCCTGGGCTACGCTGTTGGCACGCTTTTCGGAAATACGGCGGTTGATGGCTGCATTACCGGTCTGCTTGTCTGCATAGCCGGAGATGGAAACCTTGGCATTCTGGTGTTCCTTCAGATAAGCGACCAGTGCGTCAATCTTGCTTTCTTCCGACGGACGGATCTTGGCCGAGTTGATCAGGAAGAAGATGTTCTGCTGCATCGGTTCTACCTTTACCTCCACCGGAGCGGGAGCCGGTTCTTCCTTCACGACAGGAGCCGGTGCCGGTGCCGGAGCAGGAGCCGGTTCATAATAGACCGGTTCGGTCTTCTTGTAGGTCTTTCCGAACTTGAACGTAAAGCCTGCCAATGCGTTGAACTGCCAGTCGGCATTGCCTGCCTTCTTCGAGTTGTACTTGTCGGAAAGCATGTTGGCGTTCACTTCAATATTGAAGAATACATGATCGCTCAAGCGGAGGTTGGTACCCAAGCCGGCACGACCTGCTACGCTCACCTTGTTGTCCTTCCAATAATAAGCCAACGGATAACCGGCCTGTACCAGCTTTCCGGCTTCCTCGTTGCCCGAGGCACGGTTCACACCCACACCGGCAAACATATACGCATTGAATACGCGTGACGGATTGTAATGACAGAACAGATTGCTCAAATCCAGCGTCACATCCACATTACCTTGCAGGTAATCATACTTGTAGACCGTTTCAGGAGATACCCATGCTCCCTTGGCCTGCCAACCGGAAATACCTGCACGTACACCCCACAACGGAGAAAACTGATAGCCTACATTGAGAGCTGCGGCCGGCGAAATCAAATCGCCGAAGCTGGCCTCACCTACCGTGTGGGAAGCTCCTGCCTGAACTTGCATGAACCAATGGGGGTTAAAAACAGTTTTACCTTCTTCTTTCACTTGAAGCGTTTCATTGCCAGTCTGGGCAATGGCAGCAACCGTACTCAGTCCGAGAACAATTGCAGTAAGATTTCTTCTTAATTTCATAATGCTTCTGTTTTTAAATCACGTTTATTGTCCTATTCTTTCGGCAAAGGTACAGCTTTTTTCTGAGAGTAGTGTTGTCAATAGTATATTTTTTCTAAAACTATACTATTACACCACTCAAAACCAGCGAAAATCCCTTGCTTCTTTACTTTCTATAACAAACAAATCCCCCTTTTTGTTTTAGACAAACCGGTGCTGATGCTCGGCTGCCAGTTTCCGTATTCCCTGCTGTTCGGCGATAAACCCACCTCCCAGCACTCGCTTCTCGTTGTAGAATACGGCAGACTGTCCGGGAGCGATGGCAGAGGCTTCCTTCAAGAAGCGGACCAGCAGACGATGGTCTGCCAGCCGAAGTACCTGACAGGGAATGGGACTGCCATGGTAACGGATGCGTACGGCCAGTTGGGGACAAGCGGTCAGTTCGTCCCAGTCATTGACCTGCACTTCCTCCACCAGCATGTACTCTGCCTGCAGCTGCGCAGCGTCGCCCAGCATGATCGTGTTTTTGATTGGATTGATTTTCAGCACATAGACAGGCTTCCCGAGAGAAATTTCCAACCCTTTCCGCTGCCCGATGGTATAATAGGCGTACCCTTTGTGGTGTCCCAGCTTCACTCCTCTGCTGTCTACGAACCACCCGGCCCCCATCCGCCTGTCAAGGTCAGGACATTGCTCTTTTAGGAAGGTACGGTAATCCTTCTCAATGAAACATACCTCCATACTTTCCGGCCCTTTGGATTTGGCCTCGAATCCCTTTTGGGCCAAGTATTCGCGTACGGAAGCCTTGGTGCGCCCACCCAGCGGGAAAATCATCCGACGCAAAATCTCCTGGGGGAGCTTCCACAGGAAGTACGACTGGTCTTTGGTGCTGTCATCGCCTGCCACGATGTAGCGAAACCCGTTCCGTTCCTCCAGACGGCAATAGTGGCCTGTCGCAATGTAGGCACAGTCCGTGCGGTCGGCCCATTCGCACAGCACCCGTTCCTTCACCAGTGGATTGCACCACACGCAAGGATTAGGGGTACGCCCCTTCAGGTAATCATCGATAAACTGCTGCACGACCGTACTGCGAAACCGCTCCCGCACATCTGCCACATGGTGCTCGATTCCTAACCGTGCAGCCAGTGCCTGCGCTTCCAGTATCTCGTCGGGCAGCGTCTGCCCCGCCGAAGAGAAATGCGAAGGAAGGTCCCACGTACGGAGCGTCACCCCCACCACTTCGTATCCTTGTTCCTGTAACATCAGGCAGACAGCTGAGCTGTCTATGCCTCCACTCATACCCACCAATACTCTTTTATTCTTGTCTTGCATACTAAATCTGAGAAGTTACCCCACAAATATAAGGCTTTTTTGGCGAAACTTTTGTACTTTTGCTCGGAGATTCAATTTTTATGACACTATTTCCTTCAAAACATGGAAGAACAGTTTGACATACGAGATTACAAGCCCACCGGCAAGGAACGCGATTTCGAGAACGCCCTCCGTCCGCTGCAGTTCGAAGACTTCAGCGGACAAGAGAAAGTGGTAGACAACCTGCGCATCTTTGTCAAGGCGGCCAAGCTACGGGCCGAAGCATTGGACCATGTTCTGTTGCACGGCCCTCCCGGACTGGGAAAGACCACACTGAGCAACATTATCGCCAACGAACTGGGGGTAGGCTTCAAGGTCACTTCAGGTCCTGTACTGGACAAGCCGGGGGACCTGGCTGGTGTATTGACCAGCCTGGAGCCGAACGATGTGCTTTTCATTGATGAAATCCATCGTCTCAGTCCTGTGGTGGAAGAATACCTGTACTCGGCCATGGAGGATTATCGCATTGACATCATGATAGACAAGGGACCTTCGGCGCGGAGCATCCAGCTCGACCTGAATCCCTTTACCCTGGTAGGAGCAACTACCCGCAGCGGACTGCTGACGGCCCCGCTTCGTGCCCGCTTTGGCATCAACCTGCACCTGGAGTACTACGACGAGACCATTCTCACCCGCATCCTGCTCCGTTCGGCAGGCATTTTAGGGGTGCCCTGCGACCAGGAGGCAGCTGGCGAAATAGCCTCCCGCAGCCGTGGCACTCCCCGTATTGCCAATGCCCTCTTGCGCCGCGTGCGCGACTTTGCCCAGGTGAAAGGCTCCGGACGTATCGACATGAAGATTGCCCGCTACGCACTGGAGGCACTCAACATCGACCGGTATGGCCTGGACGAGATAGACAACAAGATACTCTGCACGCTCATCGACAAGTTCAAGGGAGGACCCGTCGGACTGACTACCATTGCCACTGCCTTGGGAGAAGACCCCGGTACGCTGGAAGAAGTGTACGAGCCTTTCCTCATCAAGGAGGGATTCCTGAAACGGACACCGCGCGGACGCGAAGTGACAGAACTGGCCTACAAGCATTTGGGCAGGAGTATCTATAGCAGTAACAAGACTTTGTTCGAATAATTATGGCTGGATTGAAAAGTTTGGCAAAAGACACTGCCATTTATGGTATGAGCAGCATCGTAGGGCGTTTCCTGAACTACTTGCTCGTGCCCCTCTATACCGCTGTGCTTCCCGCTGCTTCGGGAGGTTACGGCGTGGTATCGAATGTATATGCCTATACGGCACTCATACTGGTTTTCCTGACGTTCGGGATGGAGACCGGTTTCTTCCGGTTTGCCAATAAGGCTGAAGAGCAGCCGGAGAAGGTGTTTGCCAATGCGCTCCTGTTCGTCGGCGGACTCTCCCTGCTGTTCGTACTCCTCTGTTTCACCTTTCTGCATCCCATTTCCGCTCTGCTGGAATACCCTGACCATCCCGACTATGTGGGCATGATGGTGTTGGTGGTGGCACTCGATTCGTTCCAGTGCATTCCCTTTGCCTATCTCCGCTACAGGAAGCGGCCTTTCAAGTTCGCCGGTATCAAGTTGTTCAGCATTGTGGGCAATATCGGGCTCAACCTGTTTTTTCTCTTGCTCTGCCCGTGGCTACAGGTGCATGCTTCTGCCTGCATCGACTGGTTCTACCGGCCGGACTATCTGGTGGGATACATCTTTGTGTCCAACTTGATCATGTCGGCCATCCAGCTGTTTTTCTTCCTTCCCGAGTTACGCGACTTCCGTTTCCGTGCCGACCCTCGCCTGCTACGGAGCATGATATCCTACTCTTTCCCGATTCTGGTGTTCGGACTGGTGGGGATTCTCAACCAGACCGTTGACAAGATGATCTATCCGTTCCTGTTCGACGACCGGCAAGAAGGGCTGGTGCAACTGGGCATTTACAGTGCTACCAGCAAGGTGGCGCTGGTCATGGCCATGTTCACCCAAGCTTTCCGCTACGCTTATGAGCCGTTCGTGTTCGGAAAGAACAAGGAGGGAGACAACCGGCCTATGTATTCGGCTGCCATGAAGTACTTCTTCATCTTCTCGATGCTGGCCTTCCTGACAGTCATGTTCTACATGGATCTGCTCCGCTACATGGTGGCACGCGATTACTGGGAAGGGCTGAACGTGGTGGCCATTGTCATGGGAGCAGAAATCTTCAAAGGCATCTACTTCAACCTCTCCTTCTGGTACAAGCTGACCGACGAGACTCGCTGGGGGGCCTATTTCTCCCTTATCGGCTGTGCCGTCATTCTGGTGTTGAATATCTGGCTGGTGCCTCACTTCGGCTATGTCGCTTCTGCCTGGGCTTCGGTGGCCGGCTACGGAGTGATTACCTTGCTTTCGTACATCATCGGCCAACAGAAGTATCCGGTGGACTATCCGATTAAGGAAATGGCTGTCTATCTGGGACTGGCTGCCGTATTGTTTGTCGCCTCCCGCGAGATGACCATCGGCAACCTGTTCCTCCGGCTGCTGTTCCGTACCTTATTATTATTGGTTTTTGTGAGCTATATTGTAAAAAAAGACTTACCTTTACGCAGCATTCCTTTTATTAACCGTTTTGTCCGTTAACTATGTCTACAGATTCTCTTAAAAAATCGCAGTTGAAGAAGTTTTTCAACGAATACCTCGACCTGAAACGCAGCAAAGAGGACGAGCAAGTGACCGTCGACTCCATCCGGGGAGGGGTAGAATTCAAAGGCACCAACTTGTGGGTGCTCATTTTTGCTACTTTTATTGCTTCGCTCGGCCTGAATGTCAACTCCACTGCCGTCATCATCGGTGCCATGCTGATATCTCCCCTGATGGGACCTATCATGGGTGTAGGACTGGCCATCGGCCTGAACGACTTTGAATTGATGAAGCGTTCGCTCAAGAGCTATTTCATCGCTACCCTGTTCAGCGTGACCACCGCCACAGTCTATTTTGCCTTCACTCCCTTGGACGAAGTACAGTCGGAACTGCTGGCACGTACATCTCCTACCATCTATGATGTCTTCATCGCCCTGGTAGGCGGACTGGCCGGCATTGTCGCCCTGGCAACCAAAGAGAAAGGGAATGTCATTCCGGGAGTCGCCATTGCCACGGCATTGATGCCGCCGCTCTGTACCGCCGGATTCGGACTGGCCACGGGTAACCTGCTTTATTTTCTGGGAGCGTTCTACCTGTATTTCATCAATTCCGTGTTCATCAGTCTCGCCACGTTCATCGGCGTGCGGGTGATGCATTTCCAGCGCAAGCAGTTCGTCGACAAGGCCCGAGAAAAACTGGTGCGCCGCTATATCGTATGGATTACCATCGGGACGATGTGTCCGGCGGTCTACCTCACGTATGGTATCGTAAAGGAAACGTTCTACCAATCGGAGGCCAACAGTTTTGTCACCCACGAACTGCAGTTCGCCGATTCACAGATTCTCAGCCGCGAAATCTCCTATAAAAAACGGGAAATCCGTGTCGTGCTGTTGGGCAAAGAAGTGTCGGAGGAACAGATTGAAACAGCTCGCCAGCGCATGGCCGAACACTACCAGCTGCCGAAAACCGAACTGGTCGTTTTCCAGGGAGGCAATAACCAGGCAGTGCCGCAACTGAATGTCAGCGAACTGAAATCATCGGTCATGGAGGATTTCTACCGGACCAGCAAACAGCAGTTGGCTGAACAGCAATCGGTTGTAGATTCCTTACAGCGCGAGCTGCAGTTCTTCAGCGGTACATCTCTGATGGACAGCAAGATGAACGAAGAAGTGAAGGTGCTCTTCCCGAATGTCCGCGCCATCTCCATTTCGCGGAGTCTGCGATTGGAGGTAGACAGCAACCGGATAGACACCCTGACCTTTGCCATCGTAGCTTGCCGGAAAGTTCCTTCGAAGACGGAAGAAGAAAAAATGCGGCAATGGCTGCAGGCAAGGGTCTCCTCTCATCAACTGAAACTCATCCTGGAGTGATGGAAGTCTTTTTGAAGGGAAAATCTTCGGAAGCAGCCAATGAGGACCGCATCGTCGTGACACCTTATTATATAGGGGTCATTGACGGAGCTACCTCGAAGTCGGACTTCCGCAAGGAGGGAATGACCACCGGCCAGTGGGCCGGGCGGCTGGTGGAGGAGGCGGTCAAGTCTCTTCCGCCGTCGGCCACCGGTCCGGATGCGGTCTCCGCCATTACCCGTCGCATGGCCTGTTTCTATACCGAAAACAGCTTATGGGAACGCGTGCGCCAACATCCCGAGCAACGGCTGACCGCCAGTGCCGTGTTGTACAGTTGTCATCGGAAGGAAGTCTGGATGGTAGGCGATTGTCAATGCTTGATTGGCGGCCGGGCGTTCACCAACGGCAAACAGATAGACGCACTGCTGGCGGAGGTGCGTTCCGTGTACCTTGAAGCCCGACTGCTGCAAGGCATTTCGCAGGAAGCGTTGCTGGAACATGATACTGGCCGGGATTATATCCGTCCGTTTCTCGTGGAACAATCTGTATTCCAGAATCTCCCTTCTTCGGCCTCTCCCTATGCCTACGCTGTGTTCGACGGTTTTCCGCTGCCCCCGTCTGCCCTCCGCATCCTGCCCGTCGCTCCCGGCGAGCAGGTGGTACTGGCATCCGACGGGTACCCGCGCTTGTTTCCTACCTTAGCGGCTTCCGAGCGTTACCTGCACGAACTGTTACAAAAAGACCCTTTGTGCATCCGTTCCTACAAGAGTACGAAAGGGATGTACAAAGGGCAATGCTCATTTGACGACCGGGCGTATGTGTCGTTCCTGTCTTGACGGTTATTTCTTTTTCTTGCCTTTTTTAGGTTTTGCCCAGCCCTCTTCTCCGAAATCAGGGATTTCACCTTTCAGCGGGAAGTCGTCGTGGATGAAAAACTGTTTCCAGTCGTCCTTGCGTTTCGGCCCTCTGGCAGCGGTATAGCCCCGTTCCTCCCGGCTGGGCTTGGCCTTCTTGGCAGGAGCAGCCGGTACTTCAGCTTTGCTCCGCTTTACTGGTGCTTCAGCTTTGCTCCGCTTCTCTGGAGCTTCGGCCGTGCGTTCCCGTTTCTTGCCGGACTTGTCGCTGTTCCCTTCGTTCTCGTCCGCTATTTCCACCACTACCTTGCGGCCACCCACATTCACCTTGTTCAGTGCCTTGAGTACCTGATGGGCTTGTGACTCGATGACTTCGAAGAACGAGAAGTTCTGCATCAGGTCGATGCGTCCAATCTCGATGCGCTCCTTCTTCAGGTGACGGTTCACCAGATCAATCAGCTGGTTGGGGAAAATGCCGTCGGTCTTGCCTAAATTGATAAACAGTCGCGTGTAGCCTTTCTCTGCCTTACGGCTCCGCTTTTCACGGTCTGTACCTCTGTCCTTCCGTTCCTTTTTCTCTTTTTCACCGGCTTTCGGCTGTTCGATTTCGGGCGCATTCTTGTAGTAATCCAGGAAACGGTTGAATTCCATTGACACCACGCGTTTGATCAGGTCTTCCTTGCTCAGCCACTCGAACTTGCGGTAAATGGCAGGCAGGAAAGCTTCAATCTCCTCTTCGTCCACCTTTACCTTCTCAATATCGTCCACCACCTTGATCAGCTGTTGTTCACAGATGGCCGTACCTGTAGGCAACTCGCCGACATTGAATTTCTTGTTCAAGATACGTTCGATTTCGCGCATCTTGCCTTTTTCGCGCAAGTTCATGATGGCGATGGACACGCCCGTCTTGCCGGCCCGTCCTGTGCGCCCACTGCGGTGAGTATAGCTTTCCGTATCGTCCGGCAGTCCATAGTTGATGACATGCGTCAGGTCGTTCACATCCAGTCCACGGGCAGCTACATCCGTGGCCACCAGCAACTGCAAGTGACGCTGGCGGAACTTCTGCATCACCAGGTCGCGCTGTGCCTGGCTCAGTTCGCCGTGCAACGAGTCGGCATCATACCCATCCTGGATCAGCTTGTCCGCTATCTCCTGGGTTTCCTTGCGCGTCCGGCAGAAAATGATTGCATAAATCTGCGGATAGAAATCTACCACACGCTTCAGAGCCAGGTACTTGTCCTTGGCATGAACGATGTAGGCGACATGATGGACATTCTTGGTCCCCTCGTTCTTGGTTCCTATGGTGATTTCTTTGGCATCGTGCAGGTAGGTCTGGGCAATGCGCGAGATTTCCTTGCTCATGGTGGCAGAAAACATCAGCGTATTGCGGTCTTCAGGCACTTTCTCCAAAATCGCATTGATACTGTCGGTAAAGCCCATGTTCAGCATCTCGTCCGCTTCGTCCATCACAACATCACGGATGGTTTCCAACCGTGCCACTCCACGTTCCATCAAATCAATCAGTCGGCCCGGTGTCGCTACAATAATGTGTACACCCTTCTTCAGGCTGCGAATCTGGCTTTCGATGGACGAACCGCCATAGACCGGCAATACCTTCAGGTCGGTAATGTATTTCGAATAGTCGTTCAAGTCACCTGCTATCTGCAGGCACAATTCACGGGTAGGACAGAGGATCAGGGCCTGCGGCACACACTCCTCTACATGGATTTTCTGTATCAACGGCAAGCCGAAGGCAGCCGTCTTTCCGGTACCGGTCTGTGCCAGTGCCACTACATCGTTGCCATTGCCTAATAAATACGGGATAACTTCTTCTTGTACGGGCATCGGGTTCTCATAGCCCATTTCTTCAATTGCCTTGCGTATTTCAGGGGAAACGCCAAGTTCTTCAAATGTCTTCATCTATGTCAATCTATAATTCGGGTACAAAGATACGGACTCTCCATGGATAATCAAAAACTTATGCTTACTTTTGGGCATAAATTTAAATACATTGCAAAATGAAAAGAATTCAACTGATTGTGTTAGGATGGATCTGCCTGTCGTTGGCCACTTTTACCGGACAGGCACAAGGGAAAAGAGAGTATGTAATTGTCGTGCATGGGGGAGCCGGTGCCATGGGCGGATTGGAACAGAATGCTGAACTGTCGGCCCAATACTATGCCGCACTGGATTCGGCACTGGATCAAGGGGCTGCCGTACTCGACCGGGGAGGCAAAGGGGAGGAAGCCGTGCTGGCTGTCCTTCGCTATTGTGAATCGAACCCGCTGTTCAATGCCGGCGTAGGGGCCACTTGCACAGCGGAGGGCACCTTCGAACTGGATGCCTCCATCATGCGCGGCCAGGACTTGTCGGCAGGTGCTGTGGCCGGACTGCAACACGTGAAGCATCCCATTGATGCCGCCTATCGGGTCATGACCCAGTCGGAACACGTCATGATGGCAGGCGAAGGCGCTGAACGGTTCGCCCGCGAGCAGGGCTTGGAGATGGTGGACGACAACCTGTATTTTGCTACTCCGAAGACCATGAAATGGGTGGAACAACTGAAACAGGAGAGCAAGAAGAACGGCACGGTGGGGTGTGTCGTCCTGGACAAGGAAGGGAATCTGACTGCAGGTACCAGTACGGGAGGAATGTTCAAGAAAAAATGGGGACGCATCGGCGATTCGCCCGTCATCGGGGCTGGCACTTATGCCGACAACGCCAGTTGCGCCGTCTCCTGCACCGGACATGGAGAATACTTCATCCGTCATGCCGTGGCCTATAATCTCTGTGCCCGATACAAGTACCTGAATGAACCGGTGGAAAAGGCTGCCGATTACATCATCCATCAGGAACTGAACTCGGAAGCCGGCAACGGCGGACTGATTGCCGTAGACAAATCCGGTAATATTGCCATGCCGTTCAACAGCGGCGGCATGTTCCGTGGCTACCTCTATAAAGAAAGAAGTACGGGTGCCGTCCGCCGGCAGGTGGGTATCGGGAAGTCATTGCGGCATTGACGTTTCCATTCTCTGAAGCCTGCATCCGTTTCTGGCAACTGCATATAATTTGCATATACACAACGATAATCGACTTTTTTAGTGGTATATTCTCGATTTTCTGCGATTTTTGTTTTGTGGTTCTGTTCGATATTGTACTTTTGCAACACAGAAAAACAAAAATTAAAAGGTTGCAGTTTGTAACGCTGAGACAGCGAATAATAGAAGAATGAAAAGAGATATTGGATAAGTACAAACAATAATTATAGAAGCAATGAAAAAATGTGGATTATTGTTGTTGTGCATGTTTGCAGTTGTCAATCTTGTTTTTTCACAGAATGTGAAAATAACTGGAGTGGTCATTTCTGCTGAGGACAACGAACCCGTTATCGGGGCTTCCGTTGTCGCTAAGGGCACAACAACCGGAACAGTGACAGATGTAGATGGCAGGTTCTCCTTGGAGATTCCTTCCAAAGTGAAAACCTTGGTCGTGTCGTTCGTCGGCATGCAGTCGCAAGAAGTGAAGGCGGTGCCGGGCATGAAGATACTTCTGAAGTCGGATGCGCAAGCACTCGATGAAGTGATGGTGGTCGCCTATGGTACGGCAAAGAAGTCGTCGTTCACCGGATCGGCCGAAGTCATCAAGAACGACAAGATTGAAGCCCGTACTGTCGCCAATGTGTCAAAAGCCTTGGACGGAACCGTGGCAGGCTTGCAGACGACTTCAGGCGGCGGCCAGCCGGGCGACGGTGCCAAACTGGTCATCCGTGGCTTTGGCTCCATCAACGCCAACAACGACCCCCTTTACGTACTTGACGGTGTGCCTTACGACGGTGACATCAGCGCCATCAATCCGGCCGATATCGAGTCGATGTCCGTGCTGAAGGACGCTTCCGCTTCTGCTCTGTATGGTGCACGTGGAGCCAACGGTGTGGTCATCATCACTACCAAGCGAGGCAAGTCGGGTGTCATGAACATGAATCTGAAAGCCACTTGGGGAGTCAGCTCACGTGCCTTCCCGGTCTATGAGCGCGTCAACTCCGCCGAATACATGGAACTGGCCTACGAGGCTCTGAAGAACAGCTATATCTATGCATCGGGCATGAGCGAGGCCGATGCCATCCAGCAGACACAGGCTTCCTTCATGAAGGAACTGGGCGGCGAACAGTACAATCCGTTCAATGTCCACTCCTCGCAGCTGATTGATCCCACTACAGGAAAGATTGCCGCCAACGCCCGCCTGAAGTATGAGGACGACTGGTTCGACGAAGCCACCCGCGACTGCCCGATACGCCAGGAATACCAGTTCTCGGCCAATGGAGGCAACGACCGTACTACTTATACGTTCTCCTTGGGCTACCTCAACGAGAAAGGACTGGCCATCAATACGGGCTTCAAGCGCTACTCCGGTCGTGTGGGCGTGGAGTCGAAGCTGAAGAACTGGCTGAAGGGAGCCTTGTCCGCCCAGTTCTCCACCACCAACCAGCAGTATATGCAGACGGGCGGTTCGGGCTATTACAATATCTGGTACTCATCGACCATGGTTGCTCCTATCTATCCTGTCTATCAGCGAGACGAGAACGGCAACTACCTGAACGGTGAGAAAACCTTCGACTATGGTGACACCCGTGCGGCCATGAGCAACATGAACTGGATTGCCGCTCTGCTGGAAGACAAGCGCGAACGCAAGAGCGACAACCTGACCTCACGCGCCTACTTTGAACTGGGCGACAAGAACAACGACAGCCTAGGCTTCCTGAAAGACTTCAAGCTCACGGTGAACCTCGGCGCAGACTACCGCAACATGAACCGGCTGGTCTATCAGAACCCGAACGAGGGGAACTCCGCCACGGTGAACGGTACTAGCGCACGTACCGCCGAACGGATGCTGAGTTTCACCCTCAACCAGCTGTTGAACTACAACCGCAGTTTCGGCAAACACAACCTTGACGTGCTGGCCGGACATGAGTTCTACTCCTATGAGAACCAGCAGCTCTATGCATCGCGCCAGAACTTTCCCTTCAGCGGTATCTATGAGTTGGCGAACGCCTCCACCATTACAGACGGCACCTCCTACAAGGATACCTACAAGATCGAGTCCTGGCTGAGCCGTCTTTCCTATAACTTCGACGACCGCTACTATTTCTCGGCCAGTTTCCGTACCGACGGTTCTTCTCGTTTCTATACAGACAGTCGCTGGGGTAAATTCTGGTCGGTAGGCGGTGCCTGGCGTATGTCGCAGGAAGCGTTCATGAAGCCGACAGAGAACTGGCTGAATAACCTGACGTTTAAAGTCAGCTATGGCGTGCAAGGAAATGATAACCTGCTCGACTCCGACGGCTATTCCGACTACTATCCCTGGCAGGGACTCTACGATATGACCTACCCGAACGGTAACCTGTCGGGCGCTTTCCTCTCTTCGTTAGAGAACCGCAAGCTGAAGTGGGAGAAGAACAAGAACTTGAACGTGGGTGTGGAAGCCTCGATGTTCAACTCCCGTCTCTCCGTATCGGCCGAGTTCTACGTGAAGAACACCTCCGACCTGCTCCTGCTGCGCCCGTTGCCCAGCTCCAGCGGATTCAGCGGCTATTACGACAACATCGGTGATATGCGTAATACCGGACTGGATGTCACCATCAGCGGCGATATTTTCCGTCTGGACCGCTTCACCTGGAACTCCTCGCTTATCCTCAGTACCTTCAAGAACAAGATTACGCACTTGAGCGACAACGGATCAGACCAGATTATCAGCGGCTCCTTCATCCAGAAAGTGGGCGAACCCATCAACTCGTTCTATATGCCCAAGGCCGAAGGGGTAGACCCCGAAACCGGTCTGGTACAGTACTATGTGACCCGTACCGA
>SFDG01000078.1 GCA_004558305.1 Phocaeicola plebeius | reverse complement strand
GTGTCGAAGGTATCGGCATAGGTCATCCGTTTCCAGCAGGCGAAGTCGCCGATGCTGCCGTTCGAGCGTGGAGTACCCTGAAAGGTGATGTCGAGCAGTTCGCCTTCGCCCACTTCATAAGGCACGAAGTAGTCGGCCTTTTCGGTGGCTAACTTGCAGTTGAAGGTCTTGACGAGCTGGTTGTCCTTAATGACGCGGATGTGCGCGTTATCTTCTTTCTCCTCGACGGGCAGCAGCAAGTATTTCTTGGGTGTGTCCAGTCGCAGCAGTGCATGGCGGCTGCTGAGGAATTCCGCTTTCTGCGCGCCTGCCGTGACGGCGAGGAACAGGGTGGCGGTGAAGGTCAGTAATCTTTCTGTTTTCATATTCTGTTCGGTAAGCAAATGTAAGTTTATGATATGTTTTTCGTTCTCATGTATCCTGTCAACAATCTTTCTACCTTAAAAAAAGTGTTATACCTAAAAAAGGAAGGCCAACCCCTGTACTTTCACAAGCTGGAGGCTGGCCCTATTGTCCCTTCTCACCTAACCTCATTATAAGTGTAACATCTCTGTCTTCTTGTTTACGGAGGCAAAATTACATCCGTTTTTCGGTTCAGGCTTGAACAAATGATGCAAGAATGTGCAAAAAGCGTTCATGTATCCATTCTGTGATGCATGATGTATCAATTGTAGCCTTTGTTTTGCGTGTACAGACCCGGTACGTAGTACATCTGGTTGTACGGCACTGGCCAGAACTCGTTCTTCTCCGGCGTGAACCGTGCATCCTTCAGGTACTGGGCGTAGGTCTGTCCATCGTAGGTGTCCTGTTGCTCGGAGGCAAAGTAAGCGTTCAGGGTCTGCGAGGCGATGCCCCAGCGGCGCAGGTCGAAGAAACGGCTGCTCTCCATGGCCATTTCGAGCCGGCGTTCCCAGCGCACGCACTGGCGGGCGATGTCCTGGCTGGCGAAATACCCGGCGGGGTAGAGATTGATCTCCACCTGGTCGGCGGCGTAGGCGATGTGCTTCGCTACGGAGTTCTTGGCGCGGTTACGGATATCGTTGACAATCTGTTCGGCTTCCGGCAGCTGGTTCAGCTCCACGAGGGCTTCGGCCCGCATCAGCATTACATCGGTGTAGCGGAACACGTAATCGTTCATGGCGAAGGCCTGCCAGGGCTGGTTGAAGGTCTCTCCCTTCGAGCGCTGCGGCACGTCCTTCAGCGAGGTGTAGTAGCCGTAGGTGTTCGGCGTGCGCGAGTTGGCGGTTGTCTGCGTGTATTCCTCCTCGTACTTGTAGGGGAAGGTGGGCATGCCCACGGTGTGGAAGAGGCGTGGATCCCATTTCTGGCTGGTGGGCTGTCCGTTCTTCGGGTAGTCGATGCGGTCGTTGTAGTGGTCGAACATCGGCAGTCCGTTCTCGGTCTTGAAGGCGTTTACCAGGTTCTGGCTGGGCTTGTGGAAGTCCCATCCGCACGACCACATTCCCCAGCAGCCGTTCAGCATGTTGCTCCAGTTGGCGCGTCCGTAGGTGGTGTTGTCGTCCTTGTAGTCGCTCATCTGGACGGCGAAGATGCTTTCCTTCGAGTTCTTGTAGTCGGGCAGGAAGATGTCACCAAAGTCTTCCAGGTAACCGTACTGAGAGGTCTTCACCTCATTGGTGTAGTTCACCACCTTCTGCAGGTAATCCTTGTTGAGGTGGGCGATTCCGGTATTCGACTCGTAGCCTTCGCCGTAGGCCTGGTTCAGGTAGCATTTGGCCAGGTAGCTGGCGGCGGCTATCTTGTTGACACGTCCGCCGTCCTTTTGTTGGGCAGGCAGCGTTTCGTATGCCTCCTCGAAGTCGGCTATGACCTTGTCGAAGAGCTGCTGGTAGGAGAACTCGTCGTTGCGCACGCTTTCGTGCGAGCCTTCGCGCACCACGTTCTCGTCAATCCAGGGGATGTTGTGGAACAGGGTCAGCAGCTTGTAATAGAAGTGTCCGCGCAGGAACTTCACCTCGGCCTTGCGCTGTGTCACCGTGGCGGCGTCCAGTCCTTCGTAGTCTTCGAGCGAGATGAGGGCCTTGTTGCAGCGGGCGATGGCGCAGTAGAGGCGGTACCACAGCTCGTCCATGTGGTTGGGGGTGGCCGGGGTCAGGGTGGAGAACACTTCTACGGAGTGGTATTCCGTGTCGGTCGTTCCCGATCCGCCTTTCAGGCAGTCGTCACTGGCCAGATCGCCGTACGGCCAGAGGTTGAACGGATAGGTGTACCAGCAGTCGCCCAGCATGGCGTAGGCGGCGGTGACCATTTCCTCCTGGTGGGAAAAGGCGGTGTCCTCGTCAATCTTGCCTTCGGGAGCCACGTCGATGAAGTCGTCGCAGGCGTTGAAGGACAGGCCGAGTGTGGCGGCCAACAATATATTCTTGAATCTGATTGCTTTCATGATGTTCTTGTTTTTTATGCGATGATGATATGATGTTCAAAGTCTGTGGGTCGGTATCAGAATCCTAACTGCATGCCGAAGGAGAGCGACATGGGGCGCGGATAGGCCCATGCGGTGTTCTCGGGGTCAGAGCAGGTCAAGCTGCTGCTCTTCAAGGTGAGCAGGTTGCTGCCCGATACATAGAAGCGGGCACTGGTCATCTTGAGCTTGCTGACGGCCTTCTGCGGCACGTTGTAGCCGATCTGCAGGGTACGGAGCTTCAGGTAAGAGCCACTTTCCACGAAGTAGCTTGACACGCGGCCTTCGTCGCCCACGTTGTTGGTGGTCAGTGCCGGGATGTCCGACGAGGTGTTGTCGGTGGTCCAGGCGTTCAGCAGCCGGTTGCCCTTGTTTGAGCCGGCATCTGTCAGGCTCCAGAAGTCGGTCTGGAACTTCTGGTCGTTATAGACATCCTGTCCGTACACGCCCTGCCAGAACATGGAGAAATCGAAATCCTTGTAGCTGAGCGCGATGTTCAGACCGTAGGAGAACTTGGGCACGGGGTTGTAAATCCAGTCTTGGTCTTCGGCGTTGATGATGCCGTTGTGGTCCAGGTCGGCGTACTTCAGACCGCCCACACGGGCACCCGGCTGGCCGGAAGCGTCCACTTCCGCCTGGTTCTGGTAGAGTCCTTCTACGATGTAGCCCACACGCGAGCCGTACGGCTTTTTGGCTTCCACGAGGTTCTGGGTCGTGGTGTGCTGGTAGGAACCGGTGGTGGTTTCGGGCAGGTAGGTCACCTTGCTGCGGAAGAAGTCAAGGTTTCCCTTGATGTCGTAGTCCACTCCGCCCAGGTTGTTCCGGTAGCCAAGGGTGTATTCCATGCCCCAGTTCTGGAGGCTGGGTCCGTTCACCCACGAGGCGCCGCCTTCGCCCCATGCGGCGAGGTAGGCCGGGTTGATGAGCATGTCATCCACCTTCTTGATATAGTAGTCCACGGTGCCGTAGAGGCTGTTGCCGAAGAGGTTGAAGTCTGTACCGAGGTTCCACTGCGTGGTCGATTCCCATTTCAGGTTGTTGTTGGCGGTCTGGTAGGTGCGGAAGCCCGATGGGAGTGTTCCCGAACCTTGCAGCAGGAGGTCGTAGGCGGTGGATGTCACGCGGTCGGATCCGTAGTCAGCGATGTAGAGGCCGTAGCGGGCATCGTTCGAGATGGCCTGGTTACCAGTCTTTCCCCACGAGCCGCGGAGTTTCCATTCGTCCATCCAGTCGGCCTGGATGTGTTTCGAGAGGCGGTAGCCGAGGGTGATGGCCGGGAAGGTACCGTAGCGGTTGTTACGGCCGAAGCGGGAGCTGCCGTCGCGACGGATAGTGAACGAGGCCAGTACGAGGTCTTTCCAGTTGTAGTCCACTTTCCCGAAGAACGATACCAGGGCGTAGCCTTCCTGTACGCCGGTAGAGCGGCGGGTGCCGGTGGAGGCGTCGGGCCACATGTAGTCATAGTCTTCGAGGGCGAAGTTCTCCGCATAGCCCGAGAAGTCCACACTGTTCTGGCGGAAGAGTTCCATACCGGCCAGGAAGTTGAAGGTGTGTTCGTCCCAGAGGGTGGTGTTGTAGGTGGCGGTGTTCGACCATGTCCATTCCAGTCTGTTGGCGTGGCTGAGGGTCACACTGGGCACGTTGTTGTTCACGATGTCCGAGTGGAAGGTCTGGTTCACCGAGTGGATGAACGACGAGGTGTGGTCAATACCGAAGTTGGAACGGAGCGTCAGTCCTTCGAGGGGCTTGATGTCGATGTAGGCGTTGCCGAACATGCGCCAGGTCTTCAGGCGGTTGTTGCGGTTGTAATACAGTTCGCGAAGCGGGTTCTGGCGGTCGCTCATGCCCCCTACGGGACCGCTGAATGTCGTCCCGTCTTCTTCGTAGAGCGGTACGGTGGGGGCCATCTTCAGGGCGTTCTCCATCGGATGGCTGTCCACCTGGGTGGTATAGGTCACGGTCAGGTTCTCGCCCACGGTGACCATCTTGTTGACATTGTAGCTCATGTTCAGACGGGCGGAGATGTTGCTGAAGTCGGTGTACTTCAGGATGCCCTGATTGTTCTTGAAGCCCACGGAGAAGAGGGCGGAATACTTGTCGGTGGCGTTGGAGAGCGAGAGGTCATAGCTCTGCTGCAGGCCGGTGCGCGAGATGGCTTTCAGCCAGTCGGTGTCAGAGTAGCGCATGGTCTGCTTCTGGTTGATGTAGCCGCCGTAGAGGCCGTTTACTGTATATTCCTTGTACGAGCCGGTGGCAGGGTCGTAGGCCCGGATGGGCGTACCGCTGGCTGCCTGGAGATTCAGTCCGTAGTTGCCGGCGTAGGCGACAGGGTCCAGTCCGTCGTTCAGGGCGGCCTGTGCCATGGCGGTGGCATATTCCGCCGTGTTGCAGAGGTCCATGGTGGACTGCGAGGTATAGAACTGGGCGGTCAGGTTGGCCGAGAAGTCCACTTTCACCTTGTCGCCTTTCTTTCCTTTACGAGTAGTGATGATGATGACACCGTTGGCGGCGCGCGATCCGTAGATGGAGGCCGAGGCGGCGTCCTTCAGCACCTGCATGCTTTCGATATCGTTCATGTTCAGCGAGTTCAGCGAGGCAGTCGTAGGCACACCGTCAATGATGTACAGTGGATCCTGCGAAGCGTTGAACGACCCGATACCACGGATGCGTACGGTACCCGTTCCCGAGGGAGATCCGTCGGTGGTTACGGTCATACCGGCCACTTTTCCCTGCAGGGCCCGCATCGGGTCGGTGTCGGCCGAGGTCTTCAGGTCCTTGGGTTGCACCACAGCCACCGAACCGGTCAGGTCGGCCTTGCGCTGGGTGGTATAGCCGGTCACCACCACTTCTCCCAGTGTTTGGGTGTCTTCCTGAAGGACGATGCGCAGGTTCGGTCCAGCTGTCACTTCTTGTGTCACATATCCCACATAACTGATGACCAAGGTGGCTCCTTTAGTGGCGTTGAGTTGGAAATTGCCGTCGAAGTCGGTGATGGTACCGTTCGTGGTGGCTTTTTCTTGTACGGTAGCGCCGATAATGGCCTCGCCGTTGGCGTCGGTCACTGTCCCGCTGACTTCCAGGGTTTGTGCGGCTGCGAGGGTGTAAGCCATCAGCAGCAGTGCGCTCAGCAAAAATCTTCTTACTGTTTCCATAAGAAAAGGTTGTTTTGTTTGTTAATAATTAGGTTTTCAGAAAAGGTTCTTTTTAGTTATAACTAATCTGCCGCAAAAGTAGGGAGAAGGGGGCGGTGAGGTGGAAAAAAAACGTTCCGTGTCAGCAAAAAATGTTTCGATGTATCATTTCTTGCCGATATGGAACGAATTTTAGGGAGACGGACGATGAAAATGGGCAGAAGCAGGCTCATCCGAACAAGTCGTTCAGGGTGACGACCCGCTGGAAGACACCACTGTGGATACCCTGCTTGAGGCCGTAGGTGGTCACTAAGGTCATCTGTACGGTTCTGCCGCTTGCCCATTTGTCCGCTGATCCAGTTCAGCCGCGTGCGCAGGGTCTGTTCGTAGTCGTTGCTCACGCTGAAGGGAGCGTTGACAAACTTCATCTCGCACACGTTGACCACCCGGTCCTCCCGCGAGATGATGAGGTCAATCTGCATGCCCGGGTGCTCGTCGGTGCCCCGGAGGTTCCATCCGGAGGCTTCGCAGGCGACTCCTGTGATGCCCAGCGCACGCTTGACTCCTTCCAGATGGACCAGACAGGCATTCTCGAAGGCTCTTCCCCGCCAGGTGTTCAGCTGGGGCAGGTTCTCGTGGTCCTGCCAGAAGGTGTGGCTTCTTCCCTTTCCCTCCACCTGTTCCAGGTAGAACAGGCAGAACGGGTCGGTCAGCCGGTACAGCAGCTGGCGCTTGCTGTTCCCGAAGGGGCGGTAGCATTCGATGAAGTCGCTGGCCTCCAACGTGCGGAGCAGGGTGGTCAGTCCTTTCCCTGATTCGATGCCTGTCTGTTGGCTGATTTCCTCCCGGCTGCATCCCTGCCGGTGCCGGGCCAGTAGGGTGACGACGGTCTTGTACCGTTCCGGCGAGCTGAAGATGGAGTTGAACAAGCGGGTGAATTCCATCTTCAGCTTGGCCTTCTTCGAGAAGAACAGCTCGTCGATGGTCTGTGCCAGACTGAGTCCCGGACGCACATAGCTGATGTACATGGGAATGCCGCCGAGGGTCATGTACAGTTGCAGGATGTCGTACCGGCTCATGGTGACTCCCTGTTGGGTCAGCAGTCGTTCGGTTTCCGACAAGGTGAACGGCGATAGCTGCAGTTCGGCGTTCACCCGGTCGTACAGTCCGCCATACGAATTGATGAGGTTGTCCTTTATCCACGAGGTGGCCGAACCGCAGACAATCAACAGCAGCTGGTCTTGTTCGGCTCCCCATCCGTTCCAAAAATGCTCAAAGGCGGTGATGAAGCCCGCACGCTGGGTGTCCATCCAAGGCATTTCGTCGATGAAGACCACTTGTCGTTCGTCTGTGTCCTTTTGGAGCAGCAGCGTACGCAGGCGGTCGAAGGCTTCCTGCCAGTTCGAGGGAGGCGTGGTGGCCTCCAGTCCGTAAAGGACAAGGCTGGAGTGGAAGGCCAGTAGCTGGGCCGACAGCAGGCTTTTCCCTTTCAGCTCGACGGGCGACAGCCCTGTGTGATAGAAGGCGAAACGGTTCTTGAACACTTCCCGTACGAGGAAGGTTTTCCCCACCCGCCGGCGTCCATAGACGGCGACCAGTTGTGCCTGATGCAGGTGGTAGAGGCGCATCAGTTCCTCCTGTTCTTGCTTTCTTCCGATAATGTTGCTCATACTGTTGTCCGTTAGTGGTTGGATATGAAGCTGTAAAGTAACGGATTCTTTCGCTGACCACCAAGCGGGACGGTGCTTATTTGTCCACGAACGCACTAAATACCCGTTTCGTGGACGAATAAGGAACTTCGGAACTCAGCTTCTCCACTCGCCCGGACTCTTGCCGTACTCGTCCTTGAAGCACTTGGCAAAGTAGGAGGGAGCACTGAACCCTGTGTCGTAGGCGATTTCGGAAATGGACTTGTCGGTGGTTTCCAACAGTCGGCGGGCCTTCTCCACACGCGACTTGCGCAACAGTTCCACGGGCGACAGGCCGGTCAGTGCCTTGGTCTTCCGGTAGAGCTGTACACGGCTCATGCCGATTTCTTCGCCGATGCGCTCCACGCTGAAGTCCGCGTCGGCCAGGTGCTGCTGGATGATGCCGCGCAGGCGTTCCACAAAATTGCTGTCGCGGTCGTCGGCGGCCGGAACGGCAACGGGCTTCTCCGCTGTCAGTCCTTTGCTGAACACCCGCCGCAGCGTACGCCGGGAGGCCAGCAGGTTGTCGATGCGGGCGGTCAGTACGGAGGCGGTGAATGGCTTGGTGATGTAAGCGTCCGCCCCATGGGCGTAGCCCTCCACCCGTTGTTCCTCCAGCGTGCGTGCGGTGAGCATCAGCACGGGGATGTGACAGGTCACAGGGTCCCGCTTCACTTCGCTGCACATCTCCAGTCCGTCCATGACGGGCATCATCACATCACTCACAATCAGGTCGGGGACAATCCGCCGTGCTTCTTTCAGCCCTTCCTTGCCGTCGGCGGCCAGGGTCACGTGGTGGTGTTCTTGCAATAGGGTCTTGACCAGCAGGCGCACGTCGGGATTGTCGTCCACCACCAGCACTTCAGGCAGCTCACCGTCCGGCTTGTCCGTTGCCTCGACAATTCTTCCGGCGGTGGTCGATGCGGGGGCGGCAGGCTCTTCCGGCAGGTCGCCGAGCTGTTCCGTACCGATTTTCCGGAAGTCCAGTATCTCATCGACCAGCTGCTTCAGCCGTTCCAGGTTGCGGTGCATCATCTCCACGAGCTGCCGCTGCGGACCTTTCAGGCTCTTGTCCGCCGCCAATTGTTCGGCAGGACCGGCGATGAGGGTGAGGGGGGTGCGCAGCTTATGGCCTACGTTCGTAAAGAACACTAACCGGGCGTCGGCCATGTCCTCCAGCTGCTTGTACAGCTGTTGCAGTTCGTCGTTGCGTTGCTCCAGTTGCTGGTTCAGCTGCTGTTGTTCTACGTTGAGTTGCTGCAGCTCCTCGTTGAGGCGCGACTTGGTCACGTAGGCCCGGAAGGCGATGACCGACAGAGCCATGATGAGCACGACCAGCAGGAGGAAGAAGGTGATGACCTTCCGCTGTACGTTTACCTGCGAGAAGTAGGTGTCCAGTTTGCGATGGACCGTTTCCAGCTCCCCGCTCACCCGCTGCTGCTCGCGGTACTGCATCTTCAGCAGTTCTGCGTTGCGGATATCGACCACTGCCGAGTGCAGCAGGTTGTTGCGCTCAAAGGGTTGCCCGTTCAGGATGCGGAGTGCCAGTTGCGTCAGCTCCAGGCCTTGGGTGGGATAGATATAGGTGGCCTGCAGGATACCGTCCAGCACAAGGTCGATGCCGCCGCCGGGCGTGGGCAGTGCGTCCACCCCGTAGTAGCGGATGTCCTGTTGCCCGTGTTCCATCGCCACCTGCCGGGCGCCCATGGCCAGTCGGTCGTTGTGTCCGAACAGGCAGTCGATGTCCAGGTCGGGATGCAGCCGCAGGATCTCCTCCATGGCCGCCCGCCCGCTCAGCTCCGTCCAGTCGCCCAGTTCGGAGGAGACCAGTTGGATGTCGGGATAGTCGGCCAGTGCCTCCAGAAAGCCTCGGTGGCGCTCAATGGCGGGCGAAGACCCCTTCAGTCCTGTAATCTCCACCAAGGTCCCCTTCCGCTCCATCTGTTCGGCGATGAGGTGTCCCATGGTGTGCCCGATTTCGTAGTTGTCGGCTCCCATGTAGGCAGTGTATTTGTCGCTGTTGGTCTTCCGGTCGAAGAGGATGACGGGGATGCCCCGGTCGTAGGCCTCATCGACGACGGCGGAGAGGGTGGAGGCCTGGTTGGGAGCCACGATGAGCAGGTCCACCTTTTCTTCGATGAAATGGCGCACCTGTTCTATCTGCCTCTGGTCGTTGTCTTCAGCCGAGATACACGTTGTTGTTGGCATAGCCGCCGATGGTCAGCTCGCGGTTCTGCTTGTTGCGCCAGATGTCCTCGCTGCATTGTGAAACGCCGATGTGCCACTGCTTCTCGCTCCGATTGCACGAAAGGCAGAGGAGGGCCAGCAGTACCGTCATCAGGACGGGGAGGCGGAACGATAGGGTAGAGTAGTGTCTCATAGATAGGATAGGTTTACATAGTACATAATTCTTCCACTTGTTTCTCGAAATCTTCTTTTTGTCGGGCCCGGTTCTTGACGGCGCTGCGGTAATCCTGTCGGTAGTACGTGGGGGCATAGACCTGGTCGTCGGAGTATTCCGCCCACATGCTGTAGGCCCATTCATACGCCGTGTAGTAGTCCACCCGCCGTTCCAGCAGGAGGGTGGCGGAGGAGATGGCTTGCAAGTTCTGGACGGATTCGCTGAAGTAGCCGGCAGTGGCCAGCAGTACAGAGCGATGGATGCGGCAGAGGTTCTGCAGGTCAGTGTCGTTCAAGGCTTCGGCTAGTTCCGTTTCCTGCTTGACGTAGTGCATGGCGGAGTCGAACCGATAGGTATGGTATTCCTCATAGATGGACTGACACCAGCGGAAACGGTCGCGCAGGTCCATGTCCGGATGGAACTGCCGTTTCAGGCTGTCAATGCGTGCTTCTTTCTGCCGGGTGAAGACAGCACGCCGTCCCAATACCCGCTCCAGTTCGGCGAAGACCGGGTGCCGGGCGTGGGCGTCCAGAAAGCAGAAGACGCATCCCAGAAAGATTCCTATTAACAAAGGTTGTCTCATATCATTCAGGTCATTGTGTGTCGCTGGCAAAGATAGCAATTGTTTTGAAATTACCATCGAATGTCACGGTTTTTTTAGCATGCATTCGCATGAAACATTTTTTGTATCTACTTGGATTTATCGGAATAATATTTGTAATAGATTGTATTACAATACTATAAAATCCTTTGATTCCTACTGGCAGCCTACCTGTATGCTACTGTCCCCTCCAAATATATGTGTGTAATAAGATAAGTTCAGGAAACAGGTAAGAAGGAGGCGAAAAACCTGGGGGTGGATATGTTCCTGCTCGATGACGGCTGGTTCGGCAACGGGGAGAACGCCCGCAATCACGACCGTGCCGGACTGGGCGACTGGGAGGTGAACCATGCCAAGCTGCCCAAGGGCATTGGCGCCCTGTGCGATGCCGCCGACGAGGCAGGTGTGAAGTTCGGCATCTGGATAGAGCCGGAGATGGTGAACCCCCGTTCCGAACTCTATGCAAAGCATCCCGAATGGGTCATCCGCCAGCCCAACCGGGAGACGTACTACTACCGTAATCAGTTGGTGCTGGACCTGAGCAACCCCGAGGTGCAGGACTATGTCTTCTCGGTGGTGGACCGAATCCTGACCGAGCATCCCCGTGTGGCGTACTTCAAGTGGGACTGCAACTCGCCCATCACCAATGTCTATAGTCCGTACCTGAAAGAGCGGCAGGGACAGCTGTATGTGGACCATGCCCGGGGCGTGACGGAAGTGATGCGCCGCGTGAAGGAGAAGTACCCCAATGTGCCGATGATGCTCTGCTCGGGCGGTGGTGCCCGCTGCGATTACGAGGCGTTGAAATACTTCACCGAGTTCTGGTGCAGCGACAATACCGACCCCATCGAACGGTGCTACATCCAGTGGGGATTCTCGCAGTTCTTTCCTGCCAAGGCCATGTGTGCCCATGTGACGAGCTGGAACAAGACGGCCTCCGTGAAGTTCCGTACCGATGTGGCGTCGATGTGCAAGTTGGGCTTCGACCTGGGACTGAAGGACCTCACGCCCGACGAACTGGCCTATTGCCGGACGGCGGTCGCCAACTGGAAACGGTTGCAGCCGGTCATCCTCGACGGCTGTCAATACAGGCTGGTGTCGCCCTATGAGTCTGCCCACATGGCGGTGAGCTATGTCAGCGAGGGACGTGACCAGGCCGTACTCTTCGCCTACGACCTCCATCCGCGCTTTGCCGAGAAGACGTTGCCGGTCCGTCTGGAGGGACTGGACCCTGACGGTCACTACTTGGTGCAGGAAATCAACCTGCTGCCGCCGGCCGCTTCTTCGCTGAAGGAGAACGGTCGGGTCTTCACGGGCGATTACCTGATGAAGGTCGGTCTGAACGTGTTCCGCAGCCGGCATCTGCAAAGCCGTGTGATTGAGCTGGTAAGGCAGTGATATTCCCTTTTCTCCATTGATCCCGCCGCCCCCGTCCCGTTTCCCGGACTGGGGCGGCGGGATATATCCGTAGGCGGAACTTGCATGATGTAACCGCCTAAATATAAATAATGTTAAGGAAGGGGTATTTCGTTTGGTGCCTGCATTCATCCTACTGATTTTTTGACTATTCTTGCAGTGAGAATAATCAATACTAGAGTTATCCACAACACTACATCCTATGAGAAATGTCATCATCTTTCTATTCTTTTGTTTTTGTTACCTGAGCACGAAAGCGACAGAAAGAGAAATAAAGGTAGTCGGGACTACACTTGCCGATATGGCCAGTGCAGTGGATGTTCTCGGACAACAAGCTGGCATTGATTTCGTGAACAACAAGATAATATCGCCCGGATGTTCGACTGTCCGGCATCCCTCATCGGCGAGTGCTGCGAGGCCATTCGCATCTACAGTGGAGCGTTTTGGCTCTTCTGCCTGCTGTATCTGCTAATGGTCAACTACAAACTGTTGCAACGTTCTGCCTTGGCCAACTTCATCTCCTTTTCGCTCAACCTGTCGGTCATTCCTGTCATTTGGATTCTATCCGTAACATCACCCGACATCATCTGGTGGAGCAATATGATTGCCTATGCTCTCGTTATGCTGGTGGTGATCGTTATGGCTGAGACTGCCCGCCAGAAGGACAAGGACCTTTCGCCGTTGACACTCCTCCCCCATTCCATGCCTTTCCCTACGTTCGAGCTATCGTTCAAGTATTCCATCGAGGATATGAGCAACTGCTTCAACGAGATAAGCCAATGGCTGAAAGAGCTGTCGTTGGACGACGACACCGTGTTCAAGGTGAGGGTAATAGCCGAAGAACTGATGTCAAACGTTGCTGAGCATGGTAAAGTGAAAAGCAGGAAAGCTTTCATCGACATTCGAATCCTTCTTCAGCCCCAGAAGGTGATCCTGTCCATTGCCGACGACAGCACACCTTTCGACACGGTGGCCAACAAGGACAAGGGGCTTGGCCTGACAGTCGCCAACACCATCCCCTACCGCCTTGACTACAAGCACCAGTTTGGGCAGAACATCACCACCGCCACCCTTCTTTACTCTCGTCCATCCTGACTTCAGATGAGGGTGGACGAGAACAAAGAAGGGATATTCCGACACTCACCGGCCGACAGGGGCAGCGCTTTCCGGCAAGGTGACCTGGAAATACGGACTCGGCGTATGCTCCCGGCGGATGATGTCCACCATCTGACGCACCAGGTCAGGATGGGCATCGGCCACGTCGTGGTCTTCGTGAATGTCTTCTGCCAGGTTATACAGCAACGGACGGCCCTTCTTCACCACCATTTTCCAGTCGCCCATGCGCAGACCGATCTGATCGGTTTCCTCGAACTCCCAGTACAGGAATTCATGCTGCGGTTGTTCCCCCTGGCCCAGCAAGGTCGGGGCAAAGGAAAGTCCGTCGAACCAGTCGTGCTCTTTCTTCCGGTGGGTGTATTTCTTCACGTAGTTCTTCACCCCCGCCAACTCACAGAACGTGGGCATGAGGTCGTAGAAGGCCAACTGATGGTCATTCACCGTGCCGGCCTCCACCTTTCCCGGCCAACGGGCGATGAACGGGACACGGATGCCTCCTTCGTAACACTGGCGCTTCAGGCCGCGCAGCCGGCCGTCGCGACCGAAGAAGGTGGGGTCGGCCCCTCCCTCCTCATGCGGGCCGTTGTCGCTCGTAAAGATGACCAGCGTATTCTCGTCCAGCCCTTTCTCCTTCAGCTTGTCCAGCACTTCCCCCACATACGCATCCAGACGGGTAATCATGGCGGCGAACTGGGCATGGGTGTGTTCGGAAGCATTGTAGCGCGACCCTTCCTGGCCTCCCCAAGTATGGTCGCGGAAGAACTGTTTCTTGTAGCCTTCCACGATGGAATCCTCGGGCTGCACCAGTTCGGCATGAGGCAGCGTGTAGGTAAAGATGCCGAAGAACGGCTGCCGGCCGTCCTGCCGGTCGAGCCAGTCCAACGCAGCCCGATGGATCAGGTCGGCGGAATACTGCGGACGCCGGGTGTATTCCTTACCGAACATGGGGTAGCGGATATTCTCGTCCATCACCACCCGTACGGTAGCCGTGTCGCCAGCCGCCCGGCTGTAGCGGTTCAGGAAATTGGGATAGTACAGATGGGCCTGGAACTGGCAGATGTAACCATAGAATTCATCAATGCCCCGCTTGTCGGGCGTAGACACCGACCCTTCATACCCGCCGGCCCACTTGCCGAACATACCGGTGGTGTACCCGTTGTCTTTCAGGATTTCGGGCAGAATGACATGGTCGGGGTCATACGGATGCTGGCCGACGATGCTGAAATCGGCATTCTGCCCGTACATGACCATGGGGACATTCCGCCAATACTCCTTGTTGCCCCTCACCTCACCATGGCCTGTATGCTGGCCGGTCATGAAACAGGCCCGCGAAGGCGCACTGACCGGACTGCCGGCATAGGCTTGCGTAAAGCGCATCCCTTCCTCTGCCATCCGGTCGATATGCGGCGTATGGATATACGGCTGTCCGTAGCAGGCCAGGTCACCATATCCCATGTCGTCACACATAATGTAGATAATGTTCGGCTGCGGCTTTTTCTGTGCGGCTGCAGCGGTGAGCGAAAGCAGCAGGCTTCCGCCCAACATCCAATTCTGTCTTCTATTCATAGGCTTCCTTCCGTTTTTTGCATGTCATGATAAGGTACAGCCCCAAGGCAATCAGGGGCAGGCTCAGTAGCTGTCCGATGTTGAAGGTCATGCCCACTTCTTCCGCCACCTGCGGATTCTTCATGAACTCCAGGGCGAAACGGGAGCCGAAGAAAATGAGCAGCGACACACCGGTAATCAGGCCGACGTATTTCTGCAGGGCCCATTTATGATACATCACCCACGACACGGCGAGGGCAGTGAGGCAATAGAGCATTTCGTAAATCTGGGTGGGATGGCAGGGCAAGGCAGCGCCTCCCTGGTTGTAGAGCTCCTGCCATTCGCGCGAGCGGACGAACTCGAAGCCCCAGGGCAAGGTAGTGGGGAAACCGAAGATTTCGGAATTCATGAGGTTACCGAAGCGGATGCAGGCGCAGACCACGGCTACAGCGGGAATCATGCGGTCGAACAGCCACCAGACACTTTTCTTCGTCACCGTCTTCGAGTACCACACCAGCGAGAGGATGAGGGCAAACACGCCTCCATGACTGGCCAGCCCTCCCTTCCAGATCTTGAGGATTTCAGCCGGATGGGCCCCGTAGTAGTCCCACTCATAAAACAGGCAATGCCCCAGACGGGCACCGATGACGGTGCTGACGATGCAGTAGACAAACAACTTGTCCACCCATTCTTCGGGATATTTTTCCTTACGGAACAGGCGGGCCACTATCTCATAGGCAAAGATGAAGCCCAGGCCCCACATCAGTCCGTACCATCGTATCTCCAACGGACCCAGATGTACCAACACCGGGTCTACATTCCAAACAATGCTCAGCAATGACATATTCTTCTATTATCTTTAGGATTATTGTCGGCAAACTTACAAAAAATCTACGGGAAAAACGAAGGATGCCGCAGAATTCAGCACAAGAAGCTGTCCGTATTGTCCGTTACCGCTTTTCCAAGTATCTGCTCCACGCTTCACCAGGCATTGCTATCTGGCCTGTAATCGCCTTTTCCAAGCTGTCCGAGAATTGTTTTCCACTTTCCTTTTCCCCTGTCATTTCGAACGAAGTGAGAAATCTGTTAGCAACAAGTGGATGTATTCAGATGCTTCACTCCGTTCAGCATGACAGTTGTATAGGTAGTCCAGGGCTTTCGGACAGGCTCTCCCACAACTGTTTTTCTTGCATCACTCCGGAGCCTGTTCTTGCACCTTAAGAATGCCTGTTCTTGCCCCCTAAGAATGCCTGTCGAAGCGACCTAAGAATGCCTGTTGTCAGGGTGTAAGAACTGCTGTCGTTAGGAGCTTACGACAGGCATCGTGAGCTCCTAACGACAGCAGTCGTCATTTTCACAAAAATTCAGATTCTGACACTTTGACAATGAGCACCGTCTCGTCTTGTACAATTTGCTTCTTGTTCCCCACCGAACGCACGACGATGCGGTTTTCACCGGGAGCCAGACGAACCTCCTTCCACTCGGCAATGGCATACTTGTCAGGGACGACGGTGCCACAGGACTTGCCGTTCACCCACAACTCCACTTTCGGACAGTTGGTAAAGACCTGGATGGTCTGCACGTCCCGGGATGCCTGCCGCAGCCGCTTGCCGGCGATGTGCACCATCGGTTCGGGATTCCAGTTGGCCTTGTAGAAATAGAACGCATCCTTCTTCTGCTTGCGGTCGAAGGTCACCAGCCCCTTGTCGTTGATGCCCGGACGGTCCCCCTCGTGCCGGTGAGCGGCTCCGAAGTCGAACATGTTCCAGACAAACGTTCCCCAGACGAAGGGACGCTCCGCCAGGATTTTCCAGTTCTCGATGTGGTAATAGGTCTGCCAGTTCTCCGGGTGCCAATAGTCGGTCGGCACCGGTTGCTTCAGGCTGTCCTGCTGGTGATAGACACTGGCTCCTGCCCCATACTCGCTGATGGCAATGCACAGCTCCGGATGGGCGATATGAGTCTTGTCGAGGAAGGTGGCCAATGTGGAGGGACGGCTGCCGTACCACCCGTCGTACCGGTTCCAGGCAATGAGGTCCGTGATGAAGTTCATGTCTCCTCCCTGATTGCTGGCCGCCGTCGTAGGACGGGTCGTGTCTTCCTGGTGGGCCAGTTCGTTCAGTTCTTTAATATAAGGTATCGGATTGTCCCCTTCTTCCTTCAGTTCATTGAACAATCCCCATACGCAGATGGACGGATGATTGAAGTTCTGACGGATGAGTTCACGCAACTGCTGCTGCCCGTTCGCGCGGAAGGCCGGCAGGTCGACAAAACCTTTGTCGGCATAACCGCCGGGCCCCACGAACGGAATCTCTGCCCACACCACGATACCTTCGCGGTCGGTCAGGCGGTACATGTCTTCCGCCTGCTGGTAGTGGGCCAAACGGGCAGCGTTCACGCCCATCTCGCGCATCAGCCGGATGTCTTCTTCGTGGTGACGCAGGCGGAGGGCATTGCCGATTTCGGGCCGGTCCTGATGCCGGCAGACTCCATGCAGGGGCAAGTGTTGGCCGTTCAGGAAGAAGCCTTCTGCCGGGTCGATGCGGTAGAAGCGCAGTCCCAAAGGCTGTTCCACGCGGTCGGTTTCCCGGCCGTCTGCCCAAAGCGTCACTTCCGCCCGATAGCAGAACGGGTCGGCCGTGCCGTTCCACAACCGCGGCTTCAAGAGGCTGACAGGCAGGCGGACTTCACTGTCCTGACGGGCTGCCAGGGTCACGGTCTGCTCGGCACGCACCACTTCCCGGTCTCCGTCTTTCACACTCAGCTTCACCTGCACTTCCTGGGCGTCGCCCCGGTTGGACAACTTGACCACTGCATCCACATCTGCCTGTTCGGGAGTGACGCGGGTCTGTCGGAGATAGACGCCCGGCGAGGCATAGTCGGTCAGGGAGATGCACGCCGGTTCGGTCACCACGAGATGGACATCACGGTAGAGGCCGCCGTAGAAGTTGAAGTCGCCCACCAACGGCATGACATCCAACTGCTCGCCATTGTTCACCCGCACCCACAACTGGTTGTCGGCCCCGTAACGGACACGGTCGGTGATTTCGAAGACGAAGGCACTGTAGCCGCCCCGATGTTCGCCCACGTGCTTGCCGTTGATGAACACATCGGCCACGCTGTTGGCCCCCTCGAAACGGAGGAAGAGGCGTTTGCCTTTCCATTCGGGACGGACATAGAGCTTGCGCTGGTAATTCCCGATGCCTCGCTTATAGTCTGTCTTTCCTGAAAGGGCATCCTGTGCATTCCAGGTATGGGGCAACGAGACAGGCGACGGGGAACTTTTCTCCACCTGATGGGAGAAGCGGAACATCCAGCCGCCGTCCAACAGGAGGTCGGCACGCTGGGCAAACAGGGAGGAAGCTCCCAAGGCCATGACGGCCAGTAAGGTTTTCCGTAGTATCATAACTATTCGCTTTTAATTGATTTCCGGCAAAGTTACGGCTTTCCTGCGCATCCGACCCCTTATTTTGTCCGCAAAACACATAAAAATCGTCCATCACCGACCGAATGCTACATATCCGCTACCGACAGGCACCCCAGCGTCAGTTCCATCTTCCGGAGTTCCTTGCACTGCTTCAGCAGTTCCTGCACCTTGGCTTCGAGCAAGGCAGGTACGTACCGCTTCGACTGTTTCTTCACCTCGTAGATGTCAGCCGTGTTCGTCAGTTCGTTGACGGCTATCAGGTCAATCTCATTCTCGCCGCTCCTGTCCCAGAACTTCCCGATGCGCGTATAGCGGCCCGATTCGCGCAGCTTCCGTTCGAAATAGCGTTCGAGCTGGAAACCGGAGAACACATCGTAATCGCGACGGATGACCACCGCCAGCTGGTTCAAGGCATCATTGGCAACAAAAGACTGGTACTTGAAGAAGAAGCGGAACCAAAGATGCAGGAAACAGTCGCTCAACGCATAGCGCACCTTCTTGGAACTCTCCTTCGCGAAAATGGGCAGCTGTTTCTCGATGAGTCCATAGTAATTCTCCAGTTTGTGCAAGTAGCTGCCTATGTTGTCATTCTTCAATGAACTTTCTATCTCGCTGCGGCTGCGCTGCCCTTCGGCGATGCAGGTAAGGATGGAAAAATAAATGGTGTAGTCTGTTCCGAATTCTTCGATGAGGATACTCTTCCCTTCGGTGATGAACGGGGAATTCTCCTCGGTGAGGTAAGCCAGCATACGGTCTTTGCAGGTATAGCCACGGTCTATCAACAGCGAAACATACCAGGGCACACCTCCCGTGATGCAAAACAAGGCCAGCAGGTCCTCCCCGGTCCAGTCGGGTCGGGCATCCTGAAGAATCTGTTTCAGCACACCGGTAGTAAAAGGCTTCAGCACCAGTTGCTGGGTCGCCCTGCCGAACAGC
>SFDG01000077.1 GCA_004558305.1 Phocaeicola plebeius | reverse complement strand
AGAACACTTCCTCCTGCTTGGCTACATTGAGCAGCCTTGCCCTGATGGATTTTCCGTAGTTTTTGATTTCGCTCATAGCTTTAGTGCAATATACTGTTCCAGGATTCTTCTTACTCTCAGTCTGTCGGCATAGTCAAAAAGCAGGGAAAGGTTTCTGCCGGGTAGTGCCAGATAGCTGTTTATCACTTCGGCACAAACGTCCATACCCACCTTGTTGCGGTATTTCACAGCATCACATACACACCGCTCCTTGTTATATATCTGTATGCGATAGCCGCTGATAATCTGTTCTTCGATACCTATGTCAAACATCGTGTCGGTTATATGATGCAGTTCTACTTTTGGGAAGACAGTGAGCGTGACTTTCCTGCCTCTCTTCACGGCAATGTGGTAGGCTTGTGGCAGCGAGGTGGTAAACCCATGTACATTCCATGCGGAGAAGTGGCACAGCACCCCACCCGGAACAATGGCTTCCACATCTATCATCGTGTCAGCCAACTGTTCGGCTGTGGCATACACCCCGCGCTTGATGCGTACAGTATCACCATCACGCACACTGTCCAGCAGTTTGTAGTATGCCGCCTTCCCTTTTTGCTTTACCATTCCCGAGGAGGTAAAACTGTTGCTGTATCTCTTGCCTTCCATGCCTTTATACTTTAATTTCGCGTACAAAGTTACTACATTTATTTTTATTTGTAGTCTGATTGTTCAAAAATATACTCATTAGCCATGATTTATTAACCCTCAAATCCGCAACTACGCGCATAATATGATACAGAAGCGAAAAGAATCTGCATCGTTAGTAAAAAGGGGGCACAGCGCAGCGAATGTCACCATAAAGGCATATACATTCCCCTTACCCCACCATGCGACTTGAGGCAATACGCAGTAACACGACCATAAGTTCTTGGCCGGCACAGAGATGAACCTGAAGACAAACGCCTTGATGCGGCTTGTCTCTTTGAACCCGAACTTCTTTACGTCAAGCCTTTCCATGATGAATTTATAGAAGTTTCGTATGAGCGCCGTAAGCAGAAGAAATACCGTGTTTTCACTCATGAAGGATTTAAATCTGACATGACAAAATCCTGAGCAACTTTTTTTTGTTGATCAGGTACTTAAAAAGTTAAATTTATAATAGTGTTGCGGAATTAAGGTATCTTAACAAAAACTCTGAAAGAACATGGCAAGTCTGAAGAGAATTGCTAACTTTGTTCCCAATCAAAATTAGAACAATGGAATACATCAACGAATTTCATAAGGAATGGATAGAGCGCACACGCCAATCGGTAGCCTCTTGGAACAGGCAGCCAGCATCGTTAGAAGAAGCAAAGAAACAGCAGGAACGCTTGAACTTGCAGAAAGCTATCAGGGAAAGCAAACAGAAGAACTGATAAAGTTTGCCGATTCTAACAAACTCTAAAACGCCCCATGATGGCTGATTGTTTCGTCGTCATGGGGCGTTTGGCAGTGGCTTCAGTGTGCTACAATTACATTCTGTCGCCTTTCGTCCAGTTGGCGTCGGCCAAATCCTCTTCCGTCAGTCCTTTCTCCTCGATGTAGTTCAGGTAGCCCGGCACTCCTCCGCAGTCTTCGAAAGGTGATGCTCCCCGAGCATCCAGCATGATGCAGTCGGTAGTGGTGTCCTCGGTGATTTTCTCCAGCACGATGTCGAGCGTCCAGTCGTCGCCGAAGTCGTAGATATAGACGAGCTTCTGTCCTTCCATCTGGAAGTACTCGTCCAGGAAGTATTCCGTTGCCTCCTTGTCCGCATGATCTATGCTGTTTCTTTCTCCGATGACAGGATGGCTGCCCCATCCGGTCGGGGAGAATTGCCACAAGTGATAGTCCAGCCAGTCGAAAGCGGTCTGTATCATCTCATGTAATTCACTGAATGTCATTCGGGCCGGGACGGTGAAGCGTCGCCATACCGTAGGATGCTGGAGACCGCGCAACTGAACCTTGAACTGGAAGCGGTGGGTCTGTGGCCGCACTGCCCAGGGATCTTCCCAGTCTTCCTCGTCTTCTTCCCAGTCTTCTTCTTCCCATTCTTCCTCATCCTCCTCGTCCCATTCCTCATCCTCTATGTCCTCGTCCCAGTCTTTCTCGTCATCCTCCATGTCTTCCCATTCACCGACGGCGAATTGGTATTGGTCTTTCTTCAGGTTCTTCTGCAGGAGCGGAAGGTAGGTGTTGAGTTCCAGCCTGTCTTTGGCCCAGAGGAAATGCTTCCCTTTATAGCCGAACTCGAACTCGATGAGCGGGACATCGTCCGTATCTTCTTCCAGAATGTAACGGGCTACGGCGAACTCTTTGGCAGGGGCAATCCCGGCTTCCTCGGCAAAGGCCACTGCACCGTATACCCAGTTATGGGCTTCCACGTAGGGAATCTCCTCCAGCCCGATGGACTCTCTCAGATAGTCCAGCAGTTCTTCCTTCTCGTCTTCGTCTATCCGGACATGGTACATGGCATCCTTCACGCCCCGGCAATAGATGTCTGTCAGGTACATTCCGACAGTGTATTTCCCTTGCGGGTGGTTACGTATGACGATGATGTGTCCCAGACCGTTTTCTTCCAGGTCGGCAGTCCGGTAACAGGATCCGATGGGGAGGTTACGGGCTTTCTGCATGACAAACTCTTTGTCGCTCAAAGGACGAGCAGTAGGGGCTTTCTTCTTTTTCATGGCTTGTGGGGTTGTTCTGGTTAGGGTACAAATGTACGTATTTGTCGGCAGACAGCAAAACGATGCGGCTACAAAATACACACTTTGTACTGACAGACCCTTTACTCCGTTGAGGGTGACAGGACAAATATACCAAAGTATTCGGATAAAAGGATGCTTATCTCGCAAGAATATCCTATTTTTGCTCCGAAGAAACCCAAAAGACGAAAAGTAATGAACTATCAATATATGCGAATTGCGGTGAAAGTGGGCAGTAATGTGCTGACCCGAAAGGACGGGACACTGGACGTGACCCGTGTGTCGGCATTGGTCGATCAGATAGCCGAACTGCACCAGGCTGGAGTCGAGGTGGTGCTGGTCTCGTCGGGAGCCGTGGCTTCCGGACGGAGCGAACTGAAGGTGTCGCGCAAACTCGACAGCGTGGACCAGCGGCAGTTGTACTCCGCCATCGGACAGGCAAAGCTCCTTAACCGTTACTACGAGCTGTTCCGCGAGCACGGCATCACGGTGGGACAGGTACTGACGACCAAAGAGAGTCTCTCCACCCGGCGCAGCTACCTTAACCAGCGCAACTGTATGCGGGTGATGCTGGACAATGGGGTGATTCCCATCGTCAACGAGAACGATACCATCTCCGTGACGGAACTGATGTTTACGGACAACGATGAGCTGTCGGGACTGGTGGCTTCGATGATGGACATGCAGGCACTGATTATCCTGAGCAACATCGACGGCATCTACAACGGCTCGCCGAAAAATCCCGGCACGACGGTCATCCGCGAGGTGGAACCCGGCAAGGACCTGTCGGACTACATCCAGACCGAGAAATCGGGCTTCGGAAGGGGCGGGATGCAGACGAAGACCACCATCGCCCGGAAGGTGGCGGATGAAGGCATAGCCGTCGTCATCGCCAACGGCAAGCGGGAGAACATTCTGGTGGATTTGCTGGAGCGTCCTGAGGAAACGGTATGTACGCGATTCGTTCCCCGTGCGGAGGGAGTGTCGAGCGTCAAGAAGTGGATTGCCCACAGCGGCGGCTTCGCCAAAGGCGAACTGCACCTCAACGAGGAGGCATCGGACATCCTGCGGAGCAAGAAGGCCGTGAGCCTGCTGCCGGTGGGTGTGACGCACATCGAAGGAGAGTTCGAAAAGGACGATATTGTCCGGATACTGGATGCGCAGGGACAGCGCATGGGAGTGGGCCGTGTGGCCTGTTCGTCCGACGAGGCGCGGCCCCTCCTCGGACGGCACGGCCAGCGGCCGCTGGTGCATTATGACTATTTTGTAAAGGAGGAGTAGGACTTACCAGAACTTGTTCTGTTCGGGGTTGTACTCGAAACCGACAGCCTGCAGCCGGCGGATGATGTCTTCCTTGCTGACGTTCAGGTCATCGCACAGAGCATCGAGGGAAGGATAGAAGTCTCGCAGTTTCATGTTGATGACGCTGAACAGTATCATCGGGTCGTTGGGTAGTTCCATGTGAATAAGCATTTTTCGGATTACGGGTGCAAAGTTACTACAACTGCAGACACTGCAAGCGGATTTAACGAAAATAAATACTAAACTTTTCAGGAGAAGGCCGGTTGTCATGGAAAAAAGCATTATTTTTGCAGCCTGAAACGAATGATATCATTTACTTAAAAAAATAAGGAAGCAATAACATGATGGAGCTTGATTTACTGACGGCTGTGTCCCCCATCGACGGCCGGTACAGAAGCAAAGCGGGAGCTTTGGCAGCTTACTTCTCTGAATATGCCCTGATGAAGTATCGGGTGCGGGTAGAGATTGAATATTTCATCACCTTGTGCGAATTGCCTTTGCCGCAGCTGGCGGCATTCGACAACCACCTGTTCGAAACCTTGCGAGACATCTATCGGAACTTTTCGGAAGCCGATGCCGCCCGTATCAAGGAAATCGAGAGCGTGACCAACCACGACGTGAAGGCCGTGGAGTATTTCATCAAGGAACAATTTGACAAGATCGGCGGACTGGAGTCCTTCAAGGAATTCATCCATTTCGGCCTGACTTCGCAGGACATCAACAATACTTCCGTGCCCTTGTCGGTCAAGGATGCACTGGAAGAAGTGTACTATCCGCAACTGCAGCGGCTGATTGACCAGCTGACAGCGTATGCCGAAGAATGGAAGAACATCCCGATGCTGGCCAAGACGCACGGACAGCCGGCTTCGCCTACCCGTCTGGGTAAGGAAGTGATGGTGTTCGCCTATCGCCTGAACCGTCAGCTGGCGGTGCTGAAGGCCTGCCCCATTACCGCCAAGTTCGGCGGAGCGACGGGCAACTACAATGCGCATCATGTGGCCTATCCGGAATTCGACTGGAAGGCATTCGGCAACCGCTTCGTTGCCGAAAAGCTGGGACTGGAACGCGAGGAATATACGACGCAGATTTCCAATTACGACAACCTGGGTGCCATCTTCGATGCCATGAAGCGCATCAACACCATCATGATTGACATGAACCGCGACTTCTGGCAGTACATCTCGATGGAATACTTCAAGCAGAAGATCAAGGCAGGCGAGGTGGGTTCGAGCGCCATGCCGCACAAGGTGAACCCCATTGACTTCGAGAATGCCGAAGGCAACTTGGGTATGGCCAATGCCGTGCTGGAACACCTGTCGGGCAAACTGCCTGTTTCGCGCCTGCAGCGCGACCTGACCGACTCGACCGTATTGCGCAATATCGGTGTGCCGTTCGGGCATACGGTCATTGCCATCCAAAGTTCACTGAAGGGGCTGGGCAAGCTGCTGCTGAATGAGGCGAAGATTGCCGCCGACCTGGACAACTGCTGGAGCGTGGTGGCTGAGGCCGTACAGACTATCCTGCGCCGCGAGGCTTATCCCCATCCTTACGAAGCGTTGAAGGCACTGACCCGCACCAACCAGGCCATTACGGAAGCTTCCATCAAGGATTTCATCGAAACGCTGGAAGTCAGCGAAGTAGTGAAAGAGGAACTGCGTGCCATTACGCCGCACAACTATACTGGAATTTAATCTAACTTATATTTTATAAGAAGCGCCCGCGAGGGGTATTATTAATCTTTAAATTGACTTGTAACATTATGACAGAAAACGAAAACAGACTTGAAGGCGAAAACAGCCAGTCTGGCCGCGAGGCTTACAAAGCGTATAACAGAGAGGGAGCTAACAGATACAACAAATATGAGGGCGGTAGCTCGTACAGCCGTCGTCCGCGTTTTAACGCAAATGCTGCAGAAGGCACCGACCGTCCGCGCCGTTCGTACAACCCGAACTTCCGGAATAGTGAGGACCGCCCGCAGCGTCCGTATGGTAACCGTCCTTCCTATACTAATAATGAAGGGGGCGAGCAGCGTCCGTACCGCCCGCGTTTCAACAACGGAGGAGAGGGTGCCGACCGTCCGCGTCGTCCGTACAACCCGAACTTCCGGAGCAACGAGGGCCGTCCGCAGCGTCCGTACGGAAGCCGTCCTTCCTATACTAATAATGAAGGAGGCGAACAGCGTCCGTACCGTCCGCGCTTCAATAACGAAGGAGAAGGCGGCCAGCGTCCGTACGGCAATACGGGCCGTCCGCGTTTCAGCAAGGACGGCCGTCAGCAGGGAGGCTATAACAGCAGCCGGGGCGGTTCCCGTCCGCGTACTGCCGACTACAATCCGCATGCCAAGTACAGCCACAAGAAGCAGATGGAGTACAAGGAGGTGCTGGCCGATCCTAACGAACCGATTCGTCTGAACAAGTTCCTGGCCAATGCCGGTATCTGCTCGCGCAGAGAAGCCGATGAATTCATCTCAGCCGGTGTGGTGTCGGTCAACGGAGAAGTGGTGACTGAATTGGGTACCAAGGTGAAACGTTCGGACGAAGTGAAGTTCCACGACCAGCCGGTCAACATCGAACGCAAGGTATATGTACTGCTGAACAAGCCGAAGGATTGCGTGACGACATCGGATGACCCGCAGGAGCGCAAGACGGTGATGGACTTCGTGAAGGATGCCTGCAAGGAACGTATCTATCCGGTGGGCCGTCTGGACCGCAACACGACAGGCGTGCTGCTGCTGACCAACGACGGTGACCTGGCATCGAAACTGACGCATCCGAAGTTCCTGAAGAAGAAAATCTACCATGTGTACTGCGACAAGAACGTGACGAAGTCGGATCTGGACCAGATTGCTGCGGGCGTTACGCTGGATGACGGTGAAATTCATGCGGATGCTGTCAGCTATGCGTCGGACACCGACAAGTCGCAGGTGGGCATCGAAATCCACTCGGGCAAGAACCGTATCGTACGCCGTATTTTCGAATCCTTGGGCTATCGGGTCATCAAGCTGGACCGCGTGTACTTTGCCGGCCTGACCAAGAAGGGCCTGCGTCGCGGCGACTGGCGCTACCTGACCGAACAGGAAGTGAACTTCCTGCGCATGGGGTCTTTTGAATAAGGTATTACTAAGCGAGAAATGCAATTTTAAAACTGAAAGATTCATGGAAACAATCCGTAGAACAAAAGTGGTTGACCTCTTGAAGCGCCGCGATTTCGGGGCGATGGTCAACGTGAAAGGGTGGGTGCGTACCCGCCGTGGTAGCAAACAGGTCAATTTCATTGCCTTGAATGATGGTTCTACTATCAATAATGTGCAGATCGTAGTCGATCTGGCCAACTTCAGCGACGAACTGGTGAAGCAGGTGACGACAGGCGCATGCCTGAGCGTGAACGGTGAACTGGTGGAGTCGTTGGGTTCGGGCCAGGCTTGCGAAATCCAGGCACGCGAAATCGAGGTGCTGGGTACGTGCGACAATACGTATCCGCTCCAGAAGAAGGGCCATACCATGGAATTCCTGCGTGAGATTGCCCACTTGCGTCCGCGTACCAATACCTTCGGTGCCGTTTTCCGCATCCGTCACAACATGGCGATTGCCATCCACCGTTTCTTCCACGAACATGGTTTCTTCTATTTCCATACACCGCTCATCACCGCTTCCGACTGTGAGGGTGCCGGACAGATGTTCCAGGTAACGACCCTGAACCTCTACGACCTGAAGAAGGACGAGAACGGGTCAATCATCTACGACGATGACTTTTTCGGCAAGCAGGCCAGCCTCACCGTGTCGGGACAGCTCGAAGGGGAACTGGCTGCTACGGCGCTGGGAGCTATCTATACGTTCGGCCCTACATTCCGTGCCGAGAACTCCAATACGCCGCGCCACCTGGCCGAGTTCTGGATGGTCGAGCCTGAAGTGGCCTTTGCCGACCTGCACGACCTGATGGACCTGGAGGAAGAATTCATCAAGTATTGTGTGCAGTGGGCCTTGGATAACTGCCGCGACGACCTGGAATTCCTGAACAAGATGGTGGACAAGGGACTGATTGAACGCCTTCAGAAGGTGGTGGAGACCGAGTTTGTCCGTCTTCCCTATACCGAAGGTATCAAGATTCTGGAAGAAGCCATTGCCGGCGGCCACAAGTTCGAGTTCCCCGTCTACTGGGGTTGTGACCTGGCCAGCGAACACGAACGCTACCTGGTGGAACAGCATTTCCAGAAACCGGTCATCATGACCGACTATCCGAAGGAAATCAAGGCTTTCTACATGAAACAGAATGCCGACGGAAAGACGGTACAGGGAACCGACGTGCTCTTCCCGCAGATTGGCGAAATCATCGGCGGCAGCGTGCGTGAGGAAAGCTACGACAAGCTGATGGCCCGTATCACCGAACTGAACATCCCGATGAAGGACATGTGGTGGTACCTCGATACCCGCAAGTACGGAACCTGCCCTCATGCCGGCTTCGGCCTGGGCTTCGAACGCCTCCTGCTGTTTGTCACGGGTATGGCCAACATCCGCGATGTCATCCCGTTCCCGCGTACTCCGCACAACGCAGACTTTTAAATTGTAGAAAAATCGTCGGAATGACGAAAAAAATGAGAGGAAATGCGTGTTTTTCTAAATAAATAAGTATATTTGTGGTGCTGAGAAAAAACAGAAAGAATTCAAACTAAAAATACTGCTTATGAAGACACGTTATTTCCTTACATGGATAGCCTTTATGGCTATGAGTCTGTCAGTCGCGCTGGCACAAGAAGTCAAAGAGAAAGTTCCGTCCCAGTTGAACGGAGTATGGCAGATGTGTTTCTATCGCTCCAGTTCGCCGGATGTGCCGGGCGAATTGAAAACCGGCAACTCGCTAAAAATCCTTTCCGACGACGGCCGTTTCATCAACCTGGTGATGATGAACCAGGGAGCCATCATGATTGGCTATGGTACGTATCACATCAATGCCGGAAAGTCATACACGGAAGTGGTCAAGAAGAACATCCACCTGCCGCAGCTGGAAGGAGTGGAGAACGAAATGTTCTATGAATTCAGCGATGACGGTAGCATTATGTATGTGAAGTTCTTCGTCAAGAACGATACCAACGGCAACCAGATTGATTCGTGGGTACATGAAATCTGGAAGCGCGTAGAGATGCCGGCACAGATGCCGGACAACTTGGTTCGCTAAGTCACGGATGCTGAAATGACAGGCCGGGATGCCTGAACACAGAATAGACTCCTATGAGAGCGTGTTCCCGTAAACAGGGGGCGCACCCTCATAGGAGTTTTCCGTATGTGGCTGTCGCCGTGTCCCCGTGGCGCTAAGGAAAAAAATACTTAAATTGTTTGTGGATTGAAAGAAAAGCCGTACCTTTGCAAGCCGATTATTATCAACAAGAGATAATTTTTAGTTCTTAGCACATTGCTCTTCTTTGTCCGGGAAGGACAGGGTGCGACATTGTTTTTTAGTAGTTAACAAATTAAATTTTTTCAAGAGTGGACACTTTAAGTTACAAGACCATTTCTGCAAACAAGGAAACAGCGAACAAAGAATGGGTCGTTGTGGATGCTACCGACCAGGTCGTAGGCCGTCTCGGTGCGAAAGTTGCAAAGTTGTTGAGAGGTAAGTACAAACCCAACTTCACCCCTCACGTAGACTGCGGTGATAACGTCATCATCATCAACGCAGACAAAGTCGTATTTACAGGTAACAAGATGACCGACAAGATTTACCTGCGGTATACCGGTTATCCCGGTGGTCAGCGTGAAACCACCCCGGCTGCCATCCTGGCAAAGCCCAACGGTGCTGAAAAGCTGATGAAGAGAGTAGTTAAGGGTATGCTTCCCAAGAACCGTCTGGGAGCTAAGTTGCTGAGCAACTTGTATGTGTATGCCGGTGGCGAACACAATCATGAAGCTCAGACTCCGAAAGTAATTGATATTAATACACTTAAATAATAAAGCATGGAAGTAGTAAATGCAATTGGCAGACGTAAAAGCGCAGTAGCTCGCGTGTTCGTCAGCGAAGGTAACGGAAAGATTACTATCAACAAGAGAGACCTTGCACAGTACTTTCCATCAACGATTCTGCAGTATGTAGTGTTGCAGCCGCTGAACAAGCTGGAAGTGGCTGGCAAGTATGATATTAAGGTGAACCTGAACGGTGGCGGATTCACCGGCCAGTCTCAGGCCCTGCGTCTGGCTATCGCCCGCGCACTGGTAAAAATCAATCCGGAAGACAAGAAGGCATTGCGTGCTGAAGGCTTCATGACACGCGACCCGCGTGCCGTTGAACGTAAGAAGCCGGGACGTCCCAAGGCACGTCGTAGATTCCAGTTCAGTAAACGTTAATTTTGAGTTCTATTGCGTTTTAGTTCGTAAGTGGGTCCGTTTTTTATGGGTACAGACAAGAACCCTTCAACTTAACAACTTTAGAACTTCAAAACTCAAACAACTGAAAGAAGCGTTTAGTATCTAAACCGGCAGGATTCTTCCTGCAAGTGCTTGTGGAAAGACTACCCGCCAGTTGGTTCAAAACAAAACAAAAAAGAAAGTAAACGATTTAAAGATTAAAACAATGTCAAGAGTAAATTTTGATACTTTATTGGAAGCCGGTTGCCACTTCGGACACCTTAAGAGAAAGTGGAACCCCGCAATGGCTCCTTATATTTTCATGGAACGCAATGGTATTCATATCATTGATTTGAACAAGACCGTTGCCAAAGTAGACGAAGCTGCTGAAGCTTTGAAGCAGATCGCCAAGTCAGGCAAGAAAGTCCTGTTTGTTGCTACTAAGAAACAAGCCAAGCAGGTAGTTGCTGAGAAAGCTGCTGCCGTGAATATGCCGTATGTCATCGAACGCTGGCCGGGTGGTATGTTGACCAACTTCCCGACTATCCGTAAGGCTGTGAAGAAGATGGCTACCATCGACAAGCTGACGAACGATGGTACATACGCTAACCTGTCAAAGCGCGAAATCCTGCAGATTTCCCGTCAGCGTGCCAAGCTGGAAAAGAACCTCGGTTCTATCGCCGACCTGACTCGCCTGCCGTCTGCATTGTTCGTGATTGACGTATTGAAGGAAAACATCGCTGTCCGCGAAGCCAACCGTCTGGGTATCCCCGTATTTGCTATCGTTGACACGAACTCCGACCCCAACAACGTAGATTTCGTTATCCCGGCCAACGACGATGCAACCAAGAGCATCGAAGTCATCCTGGACGCTTGCTGCGGTGCCATGGCTGAAGGCCTGGAAGAAAGAAAGGCTGAAAAGGTAGACATGGAAGCTGCCGGCGAAAACGCACCGAAGGCTGCCAAGAAGAAATCTGCCAAGGCTCGTATGGACAAGGCTGAAGAAGATGCCATCAACGCATCCAAGGCTGCCGCTTACATGGGCAAGGACGAAGAAGCATAATTCCAAGCGACGAACTTATCCTTAAAAACAAGTGAGAATTGATAATTGACGATTGAGAATAATGGGGTATTCTATGATTCTCGGTTCTCAATTCTCAATTCTCACTTTTGTTTTTCAGAACGATTATTAACCACATAAATTTAGAAAGATATACTATTATGGCTGTAACTATGGCTGAAATTACCAAGCTCCGCAAAATCTCCGGTGCTGGTATGATGGACTGTAAGAACGCTTTGACCGAAGCCAACGGCGATATCGACAAAGCAATGGAAATTATCCGCAAGAAGGGACAGGCTGTCGCTGCAAAGCGCTCCGACCGCGAAGCTGCAGAAGGTTGCGTATTGGCAAAGACGGACGGCACATTTGCCGCTATCATTGCTCTGAAGTGCGAAACGGACTTCGTTGCCAAGAACGCTGATTTCGTGGCACTGACTCAGGCTATCCTGGATGCTGCTGTTGCCAACAAGTGCAAGTCGCTCGACGAAGTGAAGGCATTGCCGATGGGCAACGGTACGGTTCAGGACGCTGTGACCGACCGTAGCGGTATCACGGGTGAAAAGATGGAACTCGACGGCTACTGCTTCATCGAAGGTGCTTGCACGGCTATCTATAACCACCAGAACAAGAACTCACTCTGCACGATCGCTGCCTTCAACAAGGCTGCTGACGAAGCTGTGGCTCACGAAATCGTCATGCAGATTGCTGCCATGAACCCGTTGGCTATCGACGAAGACGGTGTTTCTGAAGAAATCAAGCAGCGCGAAATCCAGGTGGCTATCGACAAGACCAAGGCTGAACAGGTACAGAAGGCAGTTGAAGTGGCCTTGAAGAAGGCGGGCATCAACCCTGCTCATGTAGATAGCGAAGAGCACATGGAAAGCAACATGGCGAAGGGCTGGATCACTGCAGAAGACATTGCCAAGGCAAAGGAAATCATCGCTAAGGTATCTGAAGAAAAGGCTGCCAACCTGCCTGCTGCCATGATCGAGAACATCGCTAAGGGTCGTCTGGGCAAGTTCCTGAAGGAAGTCTGCCTGTTGAAGCAGGAAGACATCATGGATCCGAAGAAGACGGTGGCTGACGTACTGAAGGCTGCTGACCCCGAACTGAAGGTAATCGCTTTCAAGCGTTTCACCCTGCGTGCTGAATAATCCATACGGACTACTCACACATATAGGAAGGTGTATCATTTCATTATGAAGTGACACACCTTCTTTTTATGAAGAGGGGGTGTCAACCCCCAAACATATCTATCATTGTGTTCCCCCTTTTTAGTCACCGAATGTTGTTTTTTTATTCCGTTCGAGATGACAGGGCAAAAGAGAAGCAAAAAGATGGTTTTGGGGACAGTCTGGGGCGGGGAAGCAACTGTCAGTTGACTTCGCAGAGCTGTGCCACGTGTTCCTCGAAGTGTTCTTTGTCGATGGCGTGGTTTCTCAATGTCGAACGGTAATTGTAGATGGTCTGCGCGGAATACAGCAGCAGGCTCGCAATGTTGGCGGTGTCCTTTACTCCCAGGCGGATCAGTGCCATGATGCGAAGTTCGGAATTGAGCAGCATTCCTTTCTTCAGTTCGATGCGGTATTCCGGTTGCAGCAAGGCATTGAATTCCTCTACGAACTGCGGGTAAAGGTTCAGAAAGGCACGGTCGAAATTGAGGAAGAACTCTTTGGCATCGCTGTCCTTCATGCGGTTGGAGTGCAGCATCGTGAGCAGATCGTCCACCTGATGTGCCTTGACTTTTCGTTCGACCGCTTTCTGGTTTTTCCTTCCACCCAAACAAGAAGCAGAAACAGTGACTGAACATCGGGAGGGTGCCGCTCATACCGCGAATAACGATACATAGACTCTCTTTTTAACTTTCTACGACGGCATCCTCCTTCCCGTTTCCCGCCATTGCTTCTGCTTCTTGTTTCTACCAGATTATTGTTTCGTGAACTCTACTACCCGAGAACTCATCTGCTTTCCGGTAAATACGTCTAATCCTACCTTCATCAAGTACTCGCCACTGACCACTTCGCCGTCGAGCTGCAGCTCCGATGGTGAGCCAGGCATCAGGTTGATTTCCGTGATTTTATATCTTGCCTTTGCCTCCAGTCCCTGCAGGCATACACGATGCATCGTCTCCGAGAAGCGGGGGTGTATGTCGTAAGCGAACAAGACTGCAGAGGACCGGTCTTTTGACACATAGTTCACGGCCATGTGGTTGGTCTCGTAAGGCGATACCAGCCGATACAGGTCTCCGTCCATGATGGCAGGATTGAGCCTCCTCCAATTGCTGATGGCTTTTCTGCAATATTCCAGCTCCTCGTCCGACATTTCCTTGAGGCCTATGTCGAAACCCAGCTTGCACATAGACGCCACATCGGTACGGAACTTTATGGACGAATCCTTGTTCCATGAAGTGACATGGGCACACATGGCTTTTGCAGGGAAGAATTGTGAGAATCCCCATTGGATGAAGATACGCTCTACGGGGTCGGTATTGTCGGAACACCAGAATTCGGTGAAGTGTTTCATGGCTTCATAGTCACACCGTCCACCGCCGCCGGAGCACAGCATCATCGGAATATCGGGGTATTTCTCTGCGACCCGTTTCATGACGTTCATCACTCCTCTGGCATGATTAATGTAGAGATTCCCCTGCTGTGCCTTTTCGTAAGGAGAATAGATGTTGGTGATAGGCGAGTTGCAGTCCCATTTGAAAAATGCCACTTCGGGATTTTCAGTCATGATGTCCTCTACCACCTTGAATACATAATCCTGCACTTTGGGGTTGGCCAGATCCAGCACCAGCTGGTTGCGATAGTAATAGGTCTCCCGGTTAGGCAGGGTAATGACCCAGTCGGGATGCTTCTTGAACAGTTCGGATTTCGGATTGATCATTTCCGGCTCAATCCATATGCCGAACTTGACGCCCGCCTGTTCTGCGGCTTTCACCAGCCCCGGGATGCCGTTGGGCAATTTTGAGCGGTTCACGCCCCAATCTCCCAGTCCTGCCTTATCGCTGTTGCGGGCATTTTCGTCATTGCCAAACCATCCGTCGTCGAGCAGGAACAGGTCAACACCCAGTCCTTTTGCCTCCCGCATACATTCTGCCAGCTTCGCCTCATCGAAATCGAAATAGGTATTCTCCCAGTTGTTCAGCAAGGTGACGCGGCGGCCCATGCCATCCTTGATCTGGTAGCGGCGGGCCCAGTCATGAAAATCGCGAGAAGCCTGACTCCGGCCCGAAAGCGAGAGGGTAAAGATGAATTCCGGCGTGACAAATTCCGTATTCGCAGCCAGCAGGTAGTCGGAAGCTGCAGGATTGATGCCCGGAAGGACACAAAGCAGGTTGTTGTTGTCCACCTCCAGCGTATATCTCCAGTTGCCCGTCCAGGCGATGGTTCCCATCAGTACGGTACCCTGTTGCTCATGGACTGGCTGGTTGATGCCGACCTCGAAGAGCGGCTGGCAGAACATATTGGAACGGGAGCCGAGTTTGGTGTCCACCACCTTCTTGCCGAATCCCAATTCGAGGGTCTTTTCCCGCATCTCTTCTGCCCAGTCGCTATGGAATTCCGTGAGGTAGTACTTAGGAGCATCTATATAGAGCATGGTAGAGTTGAAGGAGGTCAAACGTACGGCTTCCTTCTCGTTATGCGAGATGACAGACCATGTCTTGATGATGTTTTCCTTGCTGTAGGCTACATAGTGCAAATCCACTTTCACGGGATACCGGTCGTCGGCAAGACGGATGATGGTCTCTTCGCCACCTTCCACAGGGCGTTTGTCAACGCCCTGGAAATACAGGTAAGTGGAACGGTTTCCGTCGGCATGGATAATGCCCAATGCCGGCTCAAAATAATCTTCGTTGCCTGAGCAGGAATATACTTCCCGCTGACGTTTTTCCAGTGTCCCATTGTCCGACTTGCAGACCGGCCGGCCTATCCATGCCATGTCTGTCGTGTCGTCCAGGTGTTCTCCGAAATAGATTTGGTACAGCCTGTTGTCGTCGGCCACTTCCATAATCAGGTCCAGCCTGTCTGTGGATATGCGCAGGATCTGCTGCCGCGATGCCGCCGAAGAAAAACAAATGCAGGCCATTGATAGGAGGATTGATACGATATATTTACTTTTCATATTCAGGGATGCTAACATGTTAATAATTAGGGTTCTGGTCCATCTCACCGCTTTCTGTTCTCATATCGTCATTCTGGTTCAGCTCCGTCTGGGGAATCGGGAACAGCATGTTGCTTTCTACGAATGTCCCTGCAGCGACAGAGCGGGCCGTCCATTTGTTGCGGGCACTTACCAGCTCCTTCCACGTACCGGTACGTATCAGGTCAAAACGACGCCAGTTTTCGGCAAACAGCTCTCTCATCCGCTCGTCCAGCATCTCGGTGCGGAAGTTTTCCTTCGACATGGGTGTCCAGACCGCTACATGGGCTCTTTGGCGGACACTATTGACATATTGCAAGGCGGTAGGCTGATCGCCGGTCTCGTTCAGACATTCGGCGTAGGAGAGGAGAACATCGGCATAGCGGATGACCGGGATGTCCTTTCCTGACAGCCACATATTGTTGATGTTGAGCCCTGCGTTGGCATCCGTACGGGGATCCTCGTATTTCTTGATGTGAGGAAGCAGTTCATCGTAGTCATTACCAAGTCCTTCCCATACGAGCGTCGAGAGGTCAGGGGTCACACCGTTGTAAGAGAAGTCCGTGCGCAGCGAAGCATCATAGCGTACGTCACCGTCTTCCCACAGCCCGCCTTCCGACTTGGCCGAATAAGCATATTGGGTGGGAACAGCCTTGTCATAGCCGGCAAAACTGCAAGCATCCGAGAACCAGTTCTGTGCCGCACGGCTACCTATCTGGAACTGCACCTGGTTGGCATATCCACGGGCGGGTGCGAAGGTATGGGCAAAGATCACTTCGTCAGTCGTGCTCTTAGTGTAGTCATAAAGGTCGGCAAAGTTGTCCATCAGCCGATAGTGTCCGCCGTCGATGACCTGTTTGTAGGCCTCGGCAGCCTTCTGGAAATTCCGAAGGCCGGTGCTTTCCGGAGCACTCATATAGGCCTTGCCCAACATGGCATATCCGGCCCATTTGTTGGCTCGGCCCATATCATTG
>SFDG01000076.1 GCA_004558305.1 Phocaeicola plebeius | reverse complement strand
TTTCACAAGAAGAAAACCTCTTTAAATATAAGGAGTACATACATTCAATACAGGTTTTACAACTTATCGGATGTTATTGAACATAAAAAGAAAAAATTTTAGGAATTTATATGGAGATATTCAGAAATAAACTCTACATTTGCGGAAGTATAGAAGGTAAAGAGCGAGTTCCGCCCGAACTTACCCCTCTATCATTTGTTAACAACAATTTAATTATTCATTAAAACTATGGTAAAACGATTCAAATCAGTTAGAATGCTGTTACTTCTGCTCGCTGCATCCACAGGAGCAGTGAATGCCATTGCGGGCAGTGCGCCTTTAGGCGTTCGGGCCGTACAGCAAAACGGAACTTGTACTGGCGTGGTTAAGGATGCTACCGGTGAAACGATTATCGGTGCTTCAGTCGTGGTCAAAGGAACCGTCAACGGAACAATTACCGGTATTGACGGAGACTTTTCTTTGAGCAACGTGAAGAAAGGCGACATCATTGTCATTTCGTTTGTCGGCTATGTGACCCAAGAAATTGCATGGGACGGACAGCCCATCAACATTACCCTGGCAGACGATTCCCAGCAGCTGGAAGAAGTGGTAATTACGGCTTACGGAGGCAAACAGCTCCGCACCAAGGTCACCAACTCTATCTCGAAGGTAAAGGAAGATGTGTTGAACAAAGGTTCGTTCACCAACCCCGCACAAGCATTGTCGGGTGCCGTTTCCGGCCTCCGCGTACAGCAGACCAGCGGTAATCCGGGCTCCGCTCCCACGATGGTATTGCGCGGCGGTACCAACCTGGACGGTACGGGTTCTCCCCTGGTGGTCGTGGACGGACAGGTACGGGCCAGCATGGCTGACATCAACCCGGAAGACATCGAGTCGATGGAAGTGATGAAGGATGCCGGTGCTACCGCCATCTACGGTGCACGTGCCAACAACGGTGTGATTCTGATCACGACCAAACGCGGTAAGGAAGGCCACAGCGAAATCCGCTTCAAAGCCAAAGTCGGCATCAACTCCTACAACTCCAATTACGAGTTCCTGAACGGAGGCGACTACCTTTATTGGATACGTACGGCCCACCAGAAGGCGGCACAAGTCTTCCAGGTGGACGGACAATGGTATGGCTGGAAAGGCAATCTGAACGACCTGAACGGAGCACAACCCTACGGTACCGGCAACGTCTACTTCAACGCAGACGGCACGGTGGCCGATGGTAACAAGAACGGCAATGCGGTATGGAGTACCATGAAATATACGGACGACCTGAAGTTCCTCCTCGACAAGGGATGGAAGACCATGACCGACCCGGTCTTTGGCGACCAGATCATCTACAAGGAGTTCTACCTGAGCGATACCAACATCAACGACAACGCCCTGACCCAGGACTATAACTTAGGACTGACAGGCGGCAACGAGAAAGGCAACTATTTCCTCAACCTGGGTTACAACGACAGTGAAGGTAACGCAGTGGGCAACTGGTACAAGCGCTTCAATGCCACACTGAATGCCGACTACAAGATCCGCCCCTGGCTCACCAGCCAGTCGTCCGTCCAGTTCGTCAATGCCGACTGGTACGATGTCTACGACGGCAACCAGGGAGTAACCGTTCAGATGCCGCTCAACCAGTTCTTCAGCCGTTCGTTCAGTCTGCCGCCCACGTTCCGCGGCACCAACGAAGAAGGCGACTACCTCTACGGTGTGCGCTGGGACCTCTACGATACCATTCTGCCCATCAATCTGGACAACATGCAGCGCGACAACAACAACATGAAGCTGAACCTGAACCAGAACTTCGTGTTCGACCTCTACGACGGGCTGTCCCTCAAGATCGGTGCTACGCTGTATATGGTCAACACCAACTATGAGTATTTCAATAAAGACATCTATGTCCGTATGGGCACGCCCAAGCAGGATCACCAGAGCTACGCCTACACGCAGCGTCAGATTGACCAGACCTACAATGCCGTGCTCAACTACAACAAGCAGCTGACGGAAGAGCACTACGTATCGGCCATGCTGGGTATGGAATACTACGATTCGAACAAGAAAGGTTTCGATGCATACGGTTACGGCTCCCCCTTGGCCGACTTCTCCGACCTGGCCCTCACCACCAAGGAGAGCCGCGACATCGACTCCTGGCACGAACGCCAGCGCATCCTGTCGTTCTTCGGCCGTCTGAACTACGACTACATGAGCAAATACCTGGTTTCCGTTGTCGTACGCCGCGACGGATATTCGAAGCTGCTGGGCGACAACCGCTGGGGATTCTTCCCGGGCGTATCTGCCGGCTGGGTATTCGGTAAGGAAAAGTTCATGGAACCGTTGCAGGACATCTTCTCCTTCGCGAAGCTGCGTGCCAGCTACGGTCTGAACGGTAACGTATCGGGCATCAGTGCATACGGCCTGCAAGGCAGCTATGGACTGAAGAACTATGGCGGCTCCACCGGTTTGCTACTCACCGGACTCGCCAATCCGGGCCTGCGCTGGGAAAAGTCGCACACCTTCGAAGTGGGTATGGACCTGGGCTTCCTGAACAACAAGTACATGGCGAACCTGACCTACTACAACCGCCGTACGAAAGACAAATATGCCGACATTCCGCTTCCCTCGCATTCCGGCATCAGTTCCTGGAAGACCAACAACGGCGAACTGCAGAACCAGGGACTGGAAGTCGACCTGACGGCTCGCTTCATCGACACCAAGGACTGGAAGTTCTCGGTCAATGCCAACATTGCCTGGAACAAGAACAAGATCATCAAGCTGCCCTACAACGGACTGGAAAACAACCGTCAGAATGCGTTCCAGGTATACAGCGGCAACGGCGACGAGCTGATCTGGGTAGGCGGAAACCAAGAAGGGCAACAGTATGGCGATGTGTACGGATTCAAGGCGGAAGGCATCTACCAGAGCCTGGACGAGATTCCCGGCAACCTGCGCGACATCAGCAGTCCCGACAATAGCGGACAGTACAAGGAGCTGCTGGGACCCGATGCATGGAACCAGCTGACCGATGCCCAGAAGAAGAGCCGTAAATACATGCCCATCCAGCCGGGTGACGTGAAATGGAAGGACGTGAACGGCGACGGTGTCATCGATGATTATGACAAGGTGAAGCTGGGCAACCGGCTGCCGAAAGTCACCGGCGGTATCACGCTGAACGGCGGTTGGCGCGGACTGAACCTGAGCATGCGCATGGACTATGCTCTGGGCCATACGGTCACCGACTATCGTACCCCGTGGATCATGGGATGTATGCAGGGCGGTTACAATACCATCGAACTCAGCAAGGACACCTGGACCCCCGAAAATCCGGGAGCCAAATATCCTACCTACTATTTTGCGGACCAGAACGGTAAGCGCAACTATGCCCGCGGCACCACCAGCCTCTTCACCTACAAGGGCGACTACCTGGCTTTCCGCGAGATCTGCCTTTCGTACGACCTGCCCAAGAAGTGGATTACCAAGGTCGGCCTGCAGAGCCTCGAACTGAGCTTTACGGCACAGAACCTGGGCTACCTGACCGGAGCCGACACCATGTTCTCTCCCGAATACGGTGCCGACAGCTTTGGTGGCTACTCACTCCCCCGTTCGTATGTGTTTGGTTTAAATGTTAGTTTCTAATCACTAAATTGAGAAGACAATTATGAAAAAGATATTTTATGCAGCACTGCTGTTGTTGACCCCTATGGCGTTCCAGTCGTGCGACAATCTCGACCTGGCTCCCCAGGACTACTATGGAGCCGGCAACTTCTGGCAGAACGAAGCCCAAGTGAACCTCTTCAGCATAGGTCTGCACAACAACCTTCGTGAAGCACTCGTCAGCCAGAACATGGAATATGGCGAACTGCGCGGTGCCACAACCACCTTGGGAATGACCATCGAAGGTACGCAGACCCGTTATGGCAGCTATGTACAGAACCTGATCAGTGAAGACACTCCGCTGAAAAGCGACTGGGGCGGATTCTACGGCAAGCTGCTTCAGGTGAACCACATGATTGAAAACCTGGAAAACGGCTGCGACTTCCTGAGCGCATCGAAGAAAGACTACTACAAAGGAGTGGCCTATGGACTCCGTGCCTACTACTACTTCTGGCTCTACCGTTCCTACGGCGGTGTACCTCTGGAACTGACCGTAAAGGTGGACAAAGGCACCGTCAGTGCGCCCGACCTCTATATGGAACGCGCCACTGCCGAACAGACCTTGAAGCAGATCAAGGAGGATGTGGAAACCTCCGTGAAGTCTTTCGAGGCCACCAGCGAAAAGAACAAATCCAAGTATTTCTGGAATTTCGGCGCATCGCTGATGCTGAAGGCGGATGTCTACCTCTGGTCGGCCAAAGCGACCGTCCCCGATGCCAAAGAGCCCCATACGGCAACCATGAGCCAGGCAGACCTCAACGAAGCGATGAATGCCCTGAACAAGCTGGACGGTCTGGGCTATAAGCTGGAAGATGATTTCGCTTCCCTGTACACCAGCTGGGGCAAGGATAACGACGAAACCATTCTGGCACTGTATGGCGACAAGGACGAGTACACCAACAAGGATTATTTCCGCAGGTTCTTCTACCACAACAACTTCAACGGTAACAAAGTCTTTGATGAAGAAGGGAATGAATTGGGCAACGACCCCCTCGAACTCTACGGAGAAGGACTGCACTACGAACAGATCCGTGAGAGCCTGGTGAAGTCGTACGACAAGACCGACAGCCGCCGTGCCGGTACGTTCCTCGAAGCCTACAACGAAAGCGGTGTCTTCGCTTGCTACCTGAAGAAATTCTTCGGCCAGAACAGCAACGGCACCCACTACTTCGACCCCGATGTCATCCTTTACCGTTATGCCGAAGCCGTATTGATGAAAGCTGAAATCGCCAACGCGATGAACAACGATCCTTCTCCTTACATCAACCAGATTCGCCAGCGCGCCTACGGAGACAACTACTCTTCGGAAGTAGCCTACGCCAACGGCACTTTTGCCGAGAACGAACTGGCCATTCTGAAAGAGCGCGACAAGGAATTTGTCGGCGAAGGAAAACGTTGGTTCGACTTGCTCCGCCTGCAGGATGCCGACCACCAGCCCTTAGTGTTCTCCAAGGATGCCGCCTATGAGGATCAAGGCCAACTGGTACCGGTATTGGACAAGAGTACAGAATCCTATAAGGTGCTTTGGCCCATCAATGTCAGTCTGATGAACAACGACCCGTTGCTGGAGCAGACCGTGGGCTATCCTACCAAAAAGTAACTGAACTGCCGACATCATAGGCACGTTGCTGAACCGACACCCGCCAGCTCATTTGCGGATTCCCCGTAAGTGGACTGACGGGTGTTCGGTTTTTCTCTTTCCTGTCTGCCAAAGAAGTTGTATCTTTGCAGTCTCACTTTATTAAAGCATTATCATGGAACTTGTCTATTTATTAATTGGATTAGCGGCCGGTGCGCTGGCAGGCTATTTGGCCGCCTCCCGGAAAACCACGGCCCTGCAGGCACAGATGGAGCTGCAGCAACGCCATAGCGCAGAATTGATGGCCGCCGAGCGGAAAGCCCTGCAGGAAAAACTGGACCACCAGCAGGCAGAGACCGAAAAGCTGCACCGGCAGCTCAACCTGGAATTCGAGAACATGGCCAACCGGATCTTCCAGCAGAAGACGGAAAGCTTCAACCGCCTCAGCGCAGAACGGATTGGCACCCTGCTGAAACCGCTCGGCGACAACCTGGCAGAGTTCAGGCGGCAGGTGGCGGAAGTGTATGACAAAGAATCGAAACAGCGTTTCTCTTTGGAAGACCGCATCAAGGAACTGGTGCAGCTGAACAAGCAGATCAGTGACGATGCCAACAACCTGACCCGTGCGCTGAAAGGGGACTCGAAAACTCAGGGAAACTGGGGGGAAATGATACTGGAAACCATCCTGGAGAATTCAGGACTTCGAGAAGGAGAGGAGTATTTCCGGCAGGAATTTCTGAAAGATGAACAGGGGGAACCGCTGCGGAACGAACAAGGGCAACGGCTGCAACCGGATGTGCTGGTGGTCTACCCCGACCAGCGGCAGGTGATTATCGACTCGAAAGTGTCGCTCACGGCCTATGCCTCCTACGTGGGAGCCTCCGACACCGCCGGACGGGAAGCTGCCTTGAAGGCACACATGGCTTCGGTCCGCGCCCATATCGACGAACTGAGCCAAAAGGATTATTCAAAATACAATGGGAAGGCACTGGATTTCGTCATGATGTTCATTCCCAACGAACCGGCCTATGTGCTGGCTCTGCAGACCGACCCGAACTTGTGGAATTATGCCTATCAGAAAAAGGTGGTACTGATGAGTCCCACGAACCTGATTGCCGCCCTCCGGCTGGCACTGGACCTGTGGAAACGGGAATACCAGGAAAAGAACCTGCAGGACATCGTCAAACGAGGCACTGCCCTCTATGAAAAGCTGGTACTCTTCACCGAATCGTTCGAACGGATAGGCGACTCCTTGAAGTCGGCCTCCACCACCTACGAAGCCGCCTTCCGCCAGTTCTCCACCGGTCCCGGCAATGTCATCCGTCAGGCAGAAATGCTGAAAGACCTGGGCATCACCCCCAAAAAGAAATTCTCCCCGCGACTGATGAAGGGGGACGAGCAGTAGCAGCCATCGTTAGCCCTCACTTCGCCACCCATGACGAAAACAGTAGGAAGGTGTATCAAAATTCAAGGAATGCCAAGGTGGATGTTTCCGGGCAGACACATAGGTCTGCCCCTACAGTTTCGTCATGGGTACGTAGTGAAGAATCTGGACAGAATAGCTTCAACAACAGCCTTGCTTCAGAAAAAAAACTTTGTGGCCTCTGTGCCTTTGCGTTTACATCGAAGCCGTCAGCCGCGACAGGCCTCCAGCAGCTCGTCGGGAGACAACAGGCGTTGCTCGCCAGTCGCCATATTCTTCAGCATCACCTTGCCTTCGTTCATCTCGTTTTCTCCCACGATGGCGACAAACGGAATCGCCTTGGCATTGGCATAGCTCATCTGTTTCTTCATCTTCGCACTGTCCGGATAAATCTCCGCGCGGATACCGGCCGCACGAACCTTGGCGAGGACAGGCAACACGAAGGCCGTTTCTGCTTCCCCAAAGTTCACAAACAGCAGGCGGGTCGCATTGACCGTTTCCTTCGGATACAGATCCAGCTGGTTCAGCACATCGTAGATGCGGTCAGCACCGAACGAAATGCCTACCCCCGACATGCCGTCCATGCCAAAGACACCTGTCAGATTGTCATAACGTCCGCCACCGCTGATACTGCCAATCTGCACATCAAGCGCCTTCACCTCAAAGATGGCTCCCGTATAATAGTTCAGCCCGCGGGCCAGTGTCAAGTCCAGTTCCACTTCCGACCGAACGCCCAGGGCACCCACCGTCTTCAAGATGTACTCGCTCTCCTCTACCCCCTTCAGGCCCGTCTCGCTGGCCGCCAACAACGATTTCAGTGTCTCCAGCTTCTCCTCGTTGGTGCCGCTCAGCAGGATAATGGGCTGCAGCTTGTCGATAGCCTCCTGCGGAATCCCCTTCGAAGCCAGTTCGGCGTTCACGTTGTCCAGTCCGATCTTGTCCAGCTTGTCGATAGCCACCGTGATGTCCACCATCTTGTCCGCTTCGCCGATGATTTCAGCGATACCCGTCAGAATCTTGCGGTTATTGATCTTGATGGACACCCGAATGCCGAACTTGCGGAACACGGTATCAATCATCTGCACCAGCTCCACCTCGTTGAGCAGCGAATTGCTGCCCACCACATCGGCATCACACTGGTAGAACTCCCGGTAGCGTCCTTTCTGCGGACGGTCGGCCCGCCACACAGGCTGAATCTGGAAGCGCTTGAAGGGGAAACTGATTTCATCGCGGTGCATCACCACATAGCGGGCGAAGGGGACAGTCAGGTCATAGCGCAAGCCCTTCTCGCAGAACTTGCTCGCCAGTCTGGCAGCGTTGCGGCTCAGCAGCTCCTCATCCGTCAGCCCCGAGAAATAGTCGCCCGAGTTCTGGATTTTAAAGAGCAGCTTGTCGCCTTCCTCGCCGTATTTGCCCATCAGGGTAGAAAGATTCTCCATGGCAGGAGTCTCAATCTGATGGAATCCATACAAGTAGAATACCTCACGGATGGTATTGAATATATAGTTGCGTTTCGCCATCTCTACGGGCGAAAAGTCGCGTGTTCCTTTCGGAATGCCGGGTTTTGTAGCCATAGTCAATCGTATAATTAATAAGTCGGCGCAAAATTACACTAAAAAATCCGAATATAAAACAGTTCAGTCGCGCCGGTTCGTAAATATCATCACATAGTACACCAGCGTGGCCAGCGAACTGAGGGCTGCCACTACGTAGGTATAAGCCGCCGCCTTCAGCGCATCCTGCGCCTGGTGCTGGTTATAGGCATTGGTCACGCCCGCCGATCGCAGCCATACCAAGGCCCTGCGGCTGGCATCAATCTCCACCGGCAGGGTGATAAAGCTGAACAGCGTGGTCATGGCAAACAGGCAGATGCCGATGAGCATGAGCTGGGGGAAAGTATCGATTAGGAAAATGCCCGCCAGCAACACCCACGACACGATGGACGACGAGAACTGCACCACCGGCACCAAGGCCGACCGCATCTGCAACGGGGCATAGGCCCGCGCATGCTGCACGGCATGTCCGCATTCATGAGCCGCCACGGCAGCCGCCATCACACTGCTGGAGTTATATACCCCCTCACTGAGGTTCACCGTCTTGTTGGCCGGATTGTAATGGTCAGTCAGCATCCCCGAGGTACTGGTCACCCGTACGTCATAGATACCGTTCTCGCGCAACATCTTCTCGGCAATGTCCCTTCCGGTCATGCCGCCACCGATTCCCAGACGCGCATACTTCTCCATCTTCGCCTTCAGGTTCGCCTGCACCAGATAGCTGAGCAGGGAAATTCCGATAAATAAAATCCAATACATAGTCTTTTCTCTTTTGCAATATAATTAAATAAGGTATGTCTTACAAATAGCTTGCCAATCCGCAGACAAAGATAGAAAAAAAACGATAGGCCCCTTCAATTCCCTTCCGATTATTGAGACTAATTAAAAAATCTTCGGAAAACATTTGGAAGTTACCGCAAAAAGCCGTACCTTTGCACCCGCAATCGAGAAAGATGCAACAAGGATGATTCGCTAGCTCAGCAGGTAGAGCACAACACTTTTAATGTTGGGGTCTTGGGTTCGAGCCCCAAGCGAATCACAGAAAGGGGCGATTATCTAAATCAGGTAATCGCTTTTTTCTTTATATTCCTACTTTACGCTGCAAAAACACAATATCTTCCTCAATCCGTCAAACAAGCCATCAAAAGTACATAAAAAGGGAATCACGATTCACGGACGGCCTTGGGTACGGCTTAAGAATGAACCACGAAAAGGCATAATAAAAAAGTACGCGCGAAAGGACAGGCAGCCGACCGGAAGACCAACAATGAACCTGCCGCTCCTGCGGAAAACTGTTGAAGGGAAATTTAACAATATCTTAACCCACATTGCAGCAAGTTTCAGTCCATTTGTTAAATATTCCCAACAGAAAGTTGTTTTAGTCCCCCAAAGTTCTCAATCTGGTTCCTGCTTTGGA
>SFDG01000007.1 GCA_004558305.1 Phocaeicola plebeius | reverse complement strand
TACATCGAATCGGCGGAACTAAACGGAATGCCGTACGACAAGCCCTACCTTACGCATGAGGATATCGTGAACGGAGGTACGCTGAAGCTGAGAATGAGAGGAATGAAGAATGAGGAGAATTAAAAATTTAAAATTTAAAATGAAGAATCATTTCCATTGTCATTCTGTGAGTGAAGAATCTCTGGAAAGACACAGTGAATGGATTCAGACCCATCACTAAAAGACGACAAGGAGCAATTTTAAATTTTGAATTTTAAATTTTAAATTAAAAGATTCTGAGCCTTCACTCAAGGACAACAAAAAAGGAATTTTAAATTTTTAATTTTAAATTTTAAATTATATATACATGAACCTGAAAACATACCTTTTCATGACAATGGGACTCCTCGCAGCAGGTGTCCTCTCCGCGAAAGACTACAATGTCCGCGACTACGGTGCTGTAGGCGACGGACAGACCGATGATGCGGCCGCCATTCAACGGACCATCGAGACCTGCTCGCAGGCAGGAGGTGGCAGAGTGATTATCCCTTCGGGACATACGTTCCTCTGCAGCCCCTTCCACCTGGCTTCCAACATCGATTTGCACCTGGAGCCGAATTCCCGCCTGCTGGCCCATCCTAATGAAAGCTACTATAAGGAAAGCACCTTCAGGGCCAACGAAGGAGAAGGCATGATGTGGATCAGCGGAAAAGACCTGAAGAACGTGAGCATCACCGGTACCGGCGAAATCGACGGCAACGGGGTGGCCTTCATGGGCAAGGAACTGGACGATTCATTCGAACTGAAACCCGTCACCGACTTTGACCCGCGCCCGCATGTGCTGACCCTGATCAACATCGAAAAGGTGGTGATCCGCGATGTCACCATCCGCAACAGTGCCTACTGGACTGTCCACCTCATCGGCTGCTACGATGCGTCCGTATTGGGCATCTCCCTGCTGAACAACCTGAAGATCCGCAACGGCGACGGTATCGATGTAGACCACAGCCGCAAGGTACGCATTGCCGACTGCTTCATCGAAAGCGGTGACGACTGTATCTGCCTGAAGAACCGCCGCGAATTTGAAGAATATGGCCCGTGTGAAGACATCGTGGTGAGCAACTGCGTCATGACCTCCCGCTCGTGCGCCATCAAGATCGGTTCGGAGAACATGGACAAGATTGAAAACGTGCTGTTCAACAACTGCATCGTGCGCAACAGCAACCGGGGCATCGGCATCCAGAACCGCGACGAAGGCACGGTGAAGCATGTCATCTTCTCGAACATGATTGTGGACTGCCGTTTCTTCTCCGACGTGTGGTGGGGCAAGGCCGAGCCGATCTATGTCACTGCCTATCCCCGTGCCGTGGGCAACCACAAGGATGCCGGATGGCGTTTCCCCAAGGGAGCGAAGGAAGGCAAGGTGGGCGAAGTGAGTCACATTTATTTCCATAACATCAAATGCAACAGCGAGAACGGGTGCTTTGTGGGGGGCGACACCCCCACGAAGGTCCATCATATCTACTTTGACCAGGTGGACCTGAACCTGAGCAAGCGCACCAGTTACGAAGGCGGCATCTACGACAAACGCCCCTGTCTGGGTGAAGGCTTCATCCACGATGACACCTACGGCTTCTACCTCCATACCGCTTCCGACATCTTCATGGACGGATGCACCGTGCAGTGGAACGAGCCGTTGCTCCTCCATCAGGGAGGAGATGTGAAACGAATCAACATTCAATAACCGATCATATTTGTACATTCAATATGATAAATTTCCATTTTTTTAGTTTTTGGAGACTGCTCTTCCTGCTGCCGCCCGTGACGGTTGCCGCGCAGGGAGGCAGTCTCTCTGTTTCTACACCCGTGGAAACACCGACAAAGATTTATTCCGGTGCTCCCGTCACCGGACGAGTGCAATACATCGACCCGCGAATCGGTTCGGAAGGGTTGGGCCGTGTGTTCATCGGTCCTTCCTGCCCCTTCGGAATGGTAAAGCCGTCGCCGGACTGTACCGAATCGCCCAACAGTGGCTGGTTGCCGATGCCCGAACAGGTCAACGGCTTTGCCCAGACCCATGTCAGCGGTACGGGAGGAGGTCCCAAGTACGGCAACATCCTGGTCATGCCCTACAGTACGGCACCCAACCCCACGGCACCGATTGCCCACCGGGAGTGGGAAACCATCTTGCCCGGCTATTACGCCACCGCCTTCCGCGAGAACGGCATCCAGACAGAAATCACCACTGCCGAACGGGCATCGTTCTATCGTTTCACCTATCCGGCAGATTCCCTGAAGTCGTTAGTGATTGATGCCGGCTTCTACCTGGGCCGCCAGCCGGTTCCCGACGGACGGGAAGCCCAGCAGTTTGTCGGCTCCGAAGTGCAGCTCCTCTCCGACCATGAGGTGTGCGGCTACTCCCGCATCCGGGGCGGATGGAACGACGGACGGGCCTATACGGTCTATTTCTATGCCGAAACGGATGTACCGTTCACCGAGGCATCCACGTTCAAGGACGGACGCATCCGTCCGGAGCGGGCACAATACGACTCTGGACAGCCGACCGGTGCCTTGCTGCATTTCCCCGCATCGGCCCGCCAGGTGCAACTGAAAATCGGCATTTCGTTCCTCAGCTGCCTCAAGGCCCGGCAGAACGCCCGGGAGGGAATCCCCCACTGGTCGTTCAGCGATACCCACCGCCGGACTCTCCAGCAATGGGAGGACCTGCTCGGCCGCATCGAGATTGCCGCCGGTACACCTGCCGCCCAGCAGCGAATGTTCTACACCGGACTGTACCACACGATGCTGATGCCGGTCGACCGCAGTGGCGAAAATCCGCTGTGGACAGACCCGGAACCCTACTACGATGACTTCTATGCCATCTGGGACACCTACCGCACCTCCACACCGCTCATCACCCTGATAGACCCGCAACGTGAGAGTGACATCGTCCGTTCGCTCATCAACATCTACAAGCGCGACGGCTATATGCCCGATGCCCGCAGCGGCAACTGCAACGGACGCACACAGGGCGGTTCGAATGCCGAAATCGTGATTGCCGATGCGTTCGTGAAAGGACTGACCGGCATTGATTACGAGCTGGGACTACAGGCCATGCTGAAGGATGCGACCGTGCCTCCCGGCGGCAACGAAGAAGCTGAAGGCCGGGGCGGACTGCTGCCGTATCGGGAACTGGGGTACATCCCCTATGGTATTCCGCGGGCCGGCAACCGGACCATCGAATATGCCTTCTGCGACTTTGCCATCGCCACCGTCGCCAAAGGCTTGGGCAAAGAAGACCTCTACCGCCAGTACCTGCGGCAGAGCGGCAACTGGAAGAACCTCTGGCGCAAGGACTACGAGCACGAGGGGGTGAAAGGCTTCATCCTTCCCCGCGACGAAAAAGGGAACTGGCTCGACCAGGTACCTTACGGCCACTCGGACCAGCAGCGGCCCACGTTCACCTATACACCGGTCACCTTCGAAGGTCCTTGGTACACGCCCTGGTGGAGCATGTTCTTCTACGAAGCCTCTTCCTGGGAGTATTCGTTGAGCATTCCCCACGATGTGCCCGGCCTCATCGAACAATGCGGTGGTCCGCAGGCATTCGATGCCCGTCTGGACACGTTCTTCGACAAAGGGTTTTTCAATGTGAACAACGAGCCGTCGTTCCTCAGCCCCTGCCTGTACCACTGGATCGGTCGTCCCGACAAGAGCGGCGACCGGGTCCTGTCCATCATCGACCGCCACTACAACGATGGTCCCGTAGGTCTGCCGGGCAACGACGACTCGGGAGCCATGTCGTCGTGGCTGGCATTCCACATGACGGGCCTCTATCCGAATGCCGGCCATGATTATTACCTCATCCATACACCGGTGCTGACGGCAACGACCTTCCACCTGACAGGGGGCAAGGATTTCACCATCCGTGCAGAAGGCTTGTCTGCCAAGAACCGCTACATCCAGTCGGCCACGCTCAACGGCAAGGAGTATCCGTTCTCGACGCTTCGCCACAGCGACTTGCTGGCCGGCGGCACCTTGGTGCTGAAGATGGGGCCGAAACCCGGGAACTGGGGAAAAAACTTATTTAATAACTAACATAAGCCACAGATGAACACAGATGATACAGAGACACACAGAAAAAAACTGTGTACATCCGTCCTCTCCGTGTTCGTCTGTGGCCCCTCATCACTGACTACCCAACCATGAAACGCTTTACCGCTTTTTGTATCGGACTGCTCGCTGCGGGCAGTCTGTCGGCACAGACCTTCGTGCCGGATACCTTATTATATACGTACCACCTCCACGGCCAGACCCGAAAGTACGAATGCCACTTCCAGCCCTCGGACGACGGACTGCGACTGAACTGGCGCATCCTGCGCAACGGTGCCTGGCAAACGGGCAGCTATACAATGACGGCCACCGCCCTGCAGACGGGCACTGCCCTGAGCCTGATCCAGCCGGAAGACCGGAGACACCTCACACTGCCGGTCCACGAGACCTTCGGCATCCTCTCCGCCGGTGCCCTACAGGCCCTGAAATCACAGCAGCAATGCACCTATAGCGGCGTGACCTACCGGTTGCAGGACACCGACGAGCAGGCCTTGGGAATGGGCCTCCTCCATGCAGTGGATGCACAAGAAGGCGGAGAACTGTGGGTATTGGACTGTCCGGCCTGTCCCGTTATCTGGAAGATGCGGAACAACCCCCTGGAAATCAACTGGACTGTCTCCCCGTATTCAGTACGGACCCGACAGGCCACTGCAGGCGATGACTTGAAAAGCCAGCTCCTGCAATGTCCGGAAAAACTGGGCAGCATCTACTATGCCTATCCGACACCTTCCGGAAAACGGACACCCGAACCCGAGGGGTATCATCCTGTCTACATCAGCCATTACGGACGGCACGGTTCCCGCTACCTGACCGACGACAACCGCTACACCCCTTCCGTACAGCTGTTTGACAGCTTGTCAGCCTGCAAGGAACTGACCGCCTTGGGAGAAGAGGTCCACCGCCGCCTGCAGCAGGTATGGGCCGATGCAGAGGGACATGGCGGACAGCTAAGTGCCATCGGCGACCGGCAGCACCGGGAGATTGCCCGGCGCATGTTCCAGACCTTCCCCTCCGTTTTCGAAGGCGAGACCCCGGTGACCGCTGTTGTCAGTACCTCCCAGCGGTGCATCATGAGCATGGCCGCTTTCTGCGAATCCCTAAAGGAGCAGAACCCGCGGCTACAGGTGACGCGCTGGACCGGCGACCGGTATATGCGCTACATCCACTACTCCACGCCCGAAGTGAAGTTCATGGAAAGCCCGCAGGCCCCCTGGTACGGCGACTACCTGGCCTTCTGCCGGGAAAAAATCCGTCCCGAACGCTTCCTTGCCCAGCTGTTCCTCCACCCGGAGCGCATCAGCCGTCCCGACGAAGTCATGATGGGCCTGTACTGGATTGCCGTCGACATGCAGGACACGACTCCCGAACGCACGTTCTTCGACCTGTTCACCCCCGAGGAACTGTTCGGCATCTGGCAGACCGTCAACTACCGGATGTATATCTGCAATGCCTGCGCCCCTGTAGGCCAGCAAGCCGGTCCCCGGAGTGCCCGCTCCTTGCTCGACGACATCGTACAGAAAGCCGATGCAGCCCTGCAAGCGGACGCACCGAGCGTCGACCTCCGTTTCGGACACGACACGAACCTCATCCGTCTGCTGGCCCTCATGCAGGTAGAGGGGTGTGCGCACCGCGAAACCGACCCCGACCGCTACTACCTCGCCTGGCAGGATTACCGCATTTCTCCCATGGCTGCCAACCTCCAGCTCATCTTCTACCGCAACGGAAAAGGCAAGGTGCTGGTCAAGCTGCTGCACAACGAGGAGGAAGCCTACCTGCCGCTCCCCGATTCCACCGCCCCCTATTACGACTGGGAAGCCATGAAGCGGCTGTTTACGCAGGAATAGCGGGAAACGGGTGAGCCTACCCCCCGACAAAAGGACACTTCGCAATAGCACAAATAATCATTTCGCTATATTTATACGCAAAAATAAGGGAAAATGATATTTTCCATCAACTTTTATTGCAAAAGTGTTGCAGGATTCAAATAGAATATATACTTTTGTCCCCGTCAAACAACAAGAGATAATAACTAAATAAGAAATAAGTGATATGAATGCAGCTAAAGTATTGGAAGATCTGAAAAGAAGATTCCCCAATGAGCCTGAGTATCATCAGGCAGTAGAAGAAGTATTAGGTACAATCGAAGAAGAATACAACAAACACCCCGAGTTCGACAAGGTCAACTTGATTGAACGTCTGTGCATCCCCGATCGCGTGTACCAGTTCCGCGTTACATGGATGGACGACAAAGGCAACATCCAGACCAACATGGGTTACCGTGTACAGCACAACAATGCCATTGGCCCGTACAAAGGCGGTATCCGTTTCCATAGCTCCGTTAATTTGGGTATCCTGAAGTTCCTGGCTTTCGAACAGACCTTCAAGAACTCGTTGACAACCCTCCCCATGGGTGGCGGTAAAGGTGGTTCCGACTTCTCTCCGCGTGGCAAGTCCAACGCTGAAGTGATGCGTTTCTGCCAAGCCTTCATGCTCGAACTGACCCGCCACATCGGTCCTGACACAGACGTACCTGCCGGTGACATCGGCGTAGGCGGTCGTGAAGTCGGCTATATGTTCGGTATGTACAAGAAACTGACCCGTGAATTTAGCGGTGTATTGACTGGTAAAGGCCGCGAATTCGGCGGTTCACTGATTCGTCCGGAAGCAACGGGTTACGGTAACGTATATTTCCTGATGGAAATGCTGAAGACCAAAGGCATGGACCTGAAAGGCAAGACCGTACTGATTTCCGGTTCCGGAAACGTAGCACAATATACGGCTGAAAAGGTGCTCCAGTTAGGCGGTAAGGTACTCACCATGAGTGACTCCGACGGTTATGTCTATGACCCGGACGGTATCGACCGCGAAAAGCTGGATTACATCATGGAACTGAAGAACCTCTATCGTGGCCGTATCCGCGAATATGCAGAACAGTATCCGGGTGTGAAGTACGTGGAAGGTCAGAAGCCGTGGAACGAAAAGGCCGATATCGCCCTTCCTTCTGCTACCCAGAATGAAATCAACGGTGATGCAGCCCGTGCGCTGGTAGCCAATGGCGTGATTGCCGTGAGCGAAGGTGCCAACATGCCTTCTACTCCTGAAGCCATCAAGGTGTTCCAGGAAGCCAAGATTCTGTATGCTCCGGGTAAGGCCGCCAATGCCGGTGGTGTATCGGTATCGGGTCTGGAAATGACGCAGAACTCCGAACGTCTGTCTTGGAGTGCCGAAGAGGTAGACCAGAAGCTCCACTCTATCATGGAGAATATCCACGAGAACTGCGTGAAGTACGGTACAGAACCCGACGGTTATGTCAACTACGTGAAGGGGGCTAATGTAGCCGGCTTCATGAAGGTGGCCAATGCCATGATGGCGCAGGGAATCGTTTAAATCCTGGTCAACCGTCATTCAGAAATAGAAAGCGAAGAATCTGCAAGCATTCGTGTATGCATGCAGATTCTTCGCTTCGTTATTGGAGGTGCGTCGAAGAATCGCACCTATCCTATTGTCCGCACGGATACAAAGAAACCAGTCCGAACGCATCAAGAACACCAAGTACTTTTAGACCAGTCCATCCCGAAATTCTTTCCGAAGCAGTTGGATTTTCAGATTTAATTTGTATATTTGCCCCATCTATACATTTGTATGGAAATCTTTGGTAACAAGTACGGAAAGAAAAACATCTAAAAGACAATGCTCAACGGCATAATCAACAAAAGAAGCTTGTGGCAACTTTTCCTATGGTGGATATTTCTGCTACTGAGTGTTGAGACACTTCAGGCAGCGGTTACCCGCAATATGTTCATGCTTACCAATATCAATGTCGATGATGGTCTTTCCAGTGATCGCGTTTATTCCATCTTCGAGGCACCCGACGGGGCTATGTGGATCAGTACCAAGCAAGGAGTCGATCGCTACAATGGCCGACAGGTCACTAACTATTTGCTGGCCACCGACAAGCCCTTCAGCGATGCCAGCGGCGGGAAAAATATCAAGTTAACGACCGATAATCATTGTCAGCTGTTTGCTTACGACAATAAGGGCAAAATCTACCGATATGATAAGGCGCAAGACATTTTTATACTACAAATCAACTTATCGGACAGCCTGGGGATCGAAGGACTGGTACTGAACGAGCTGGTCATCGACGAGAAAGGTGGATACTGGATGGCCATGGACAAGGGCGTGTATCTGATGTGTCCCGATGGCAAAGGCAGATATATCCTGAAAGAGAGGCCTTGCAACCATCTTCGCTTTGTGAATCAGCGACTCGTCATCGGTTCGGCAGAGGGTTGCTATACCTATCCGTTGTCGGACGATCCGTGGGGAAAAGAGGCATTATCCGCCTGCCCACAACAGTTGTTTTCCCACAGTTCCGTCCTCTCGTCCTATCATGACGAAGCCAACCACCAGCTGTGGTTAGGCACCTTCCGTCAGGGCATTCTGGTGGTAGATGACCGTACCTGGGAACCATTGCCGGTGCCACTGCCGTTACGCAAGCTACCATTGCTGCCGATACGTAGCATCTTGCCGTACGACGAGCATACGGTGATGATAGCTGTTGACGGAGCAGGGGTCTATTCGTACGACCGACCGATGCGTCAGCTATCATTGTTCCTGAACACCGAGGGCCGACCGGGGAATGTGCTACAGGGCAACGGTATTTATGCCTTGTGTCGCGACCGGCTGGGCGACCTTTGGGTGGGTTCCTACACGGGTGGCGTTGATCTGGCAATTCCCATGAACCAATCGTTTACCATCATCCGTCATGAATACCTCAACCACCAGTCGCTCATCGACAACAATGTGAATGCCATCCTGCAAAGTCGGGACAGCCAACTGTGGTATGCCACCGACAAGGGTGTCAGCATTTATGACGAGGCCACACAGCAGTGGCACCATGGACTGTACGGAAAGGTGGCACTCGCCCTTTGCCAGCTGCCTGACGACCGTATCTTAGTGGGTACTTATGGCCATGGAGTGTACCAAATCAATAGCGATGGCAGTGCCATACAACTGTATTCACTTGCCAATGGCATTATAAAGACCGATTATGTGTACAGCCTTCTTGCTGACAGCGAAGGCGGACTATGGATAGGCTGTCTGGATGGAGATATGGCATACATATCCCCATCAGCCGGAACAAAAGCCGTCTATCTTCCCATCAATGAGGTTCAATGCATTACTGAATCGCCCGACAAGCAATGTATAGATGTAGGAACATCACATGGCTGCTATCGTATTGACCGGCGCACCCACCGCATCAACCGCTTCCATCATCCCGGTGAATATCCCGGCACCGACCAAAATCTTTTTGTGAACGCCATGGTGTATGAAGATGCCCAACATGTATGGATAGGGACAGACGGCGGTGGATTGTATCAGTATGACTTGGCCTCACACCGCTTCCAACAGTTCACCACCCAACATTCTTTGCCTTCCAATAATGTATATGCCTTATTGAGGTTGCCCAATGGCGATGTCTGGATTAGTACGGATAAGGGGCTGGCTTGTCTGCACGAAGGGAAAGCGTTGAACCTCAACATCTTCAAGGGATTGGAGCGTGAATATGAATGTGCGGCTGCCACTCGTACGCAAGATAACCGCCTTATCTTCGGCAGCAGCAACGGCGCCATTATCCTGACAGCAGGAATAGCCGATGGGTTAAACTACAACGCACCGCTGCATATCTGGGATATAAAAATCGATGGCAGGATGCCGGGAAAGCCACGGGACATACGCCATTACACAATGATACAGGACGGAAAGCTACACCTCTCACACAAAGAAAACACCTTTGTCGTATCCTTCGAAAGCATCAACTATCAATACCAACATGACATAGAATATCAGTATTATCTGGAAGGTTTCGACAGCCGGTGGAGCCCACTCTCACAGACACAGCAGGTACGATTTGACCACCTTCCACCCGGCCAGTACCTCCTTCATCTCAAGGCAATAGGCCGCTGCAACCGCCGTGTACTGGGCGAGACATGCCTCGACATACAGATAGACCAACCCTGGTGGAACACGTGGTGGGCGTGGGGCATCTACCTCTGCCTACTGGCTACGATGGCCTACATTGGCTGGGATTATTATCGTGAGCGGCTGCAGCGCAAATACTATGGCGAGAAGATCAACATCTTCGTGAATATGGCCCATAATATCCGCACGCCGTTGAGTCTGGTATTGGCACCGTTGTCTGAATTGTCAAAGGACCATACCCTTAGCGAAAAAGGACGTGACTATTTAGAAGTAGCCCAGCGCAATGGCAATAACCTCTTGCGAATGATCAACGAATTGCTGGATTTCCAGAAAATCGACCAATCACGCACACATACCCATCAGCAATTGGTAAATATGGCGGATTTACTTTATCAGCAGACGGACAAATTTCTCGTGATGGCGGACGAGAAACATATCTCGCTCCGTATCGCCAAGGTGACGTGTCCTTGCCTGCATACCGATCGATCGATGATGAACCTGATTTTCGAAAATCTGTTGTCAAATGCTATCAAATATACGCCCGAAGGTGGAGAAGTAACCCTCTCAGCCCTTTCGGACGACAACAAGGTGGCGAGAATCTGCGTCAGCGACACAGGCATCGGCATACCCAAAGACGACAAGAAACATATCTTCAAAAGCTTTTTCCGTGCATCAAACGCCGTTAATTCTCAGGAGATGGGCAGTGGTCTGGGACTGATGCTCACTCGGATGCTGGTACAGCGGTTAGGCGGTACACTGACGTTCGAGAGTGAGGAAGGCAAGGGAACCACCTTTACCCTGACACTACCGTTGACCGGCGGACCTGCGACACCGTCTGTACCGGCTGCCGTCACAACGGTGTCGCCCAAACATACTGCGGACTGCGCATCCGAACATGACCTTGACCATCAGAAAGACACGCTCCTGTTTGTAGACGACAATGCCGACTTGCGCCACTATATCCGCATGGTCTTCAGCGACAGCTATCATGTGATAGATGTGGAGAATGGTGATGCCGCACTGACATATTTACACGAGAACGGTGAGTGCGATATCGTCGTGTCGGATGTGATGATGCCCGGTATGCAGGGAGATGAACTATGCCGACGCATCAAAGAAGACAAAAATCTCTACTGGCTGCCTGTGGTCTTATTGACAGCCAAGGCGGAACGCCACTACATGATAGAAGGATTGAACATGGGTGCAGATGATTATGTAGCCAAACCTTTCGACCCGACCATTCTGGCCGGCAAAATAAACAGTTTGTTGAAAAACCGACGACGGATGAGCCAATTTTTTCTCGAAAAAGCATTGTCCCAAGTCAGGAAAGAGCAGCATTCTGTGGCGGAAGCCTCTGGTATTCCCCAATCAGATACCCTTCCGTACAATCCCGATGACCAGGCGTTTGTGGAGAAGGCTACACAACAGGTATTGGATAACCTGAGTGACCCCGACTTCGGCATTGACCAACTATGTCGTGAGATGGCCATGAGCCGCACGCTCTTCTATGGCCGGCTGAAGACCTTGACGGGGCAGTCACCGCAAGATTTCATACGGTTCATCCGATTAGAACAGGCAGCCATATATATCCGAAAGGGAGACAACGTGCTCGACGTTTCCATAAAGACAGGGTTCGTCAATGTAAAACATTTCAGCACGGTATTTAAGAAACATTTCGGTGTCCCTCCCAGCAAATATTCAAAAATAAACTGATTATCAGATTATTGACACACATAAGAAAAGGTTTCAAACCTGACGATTGTCAGTTTTGAAACCTTTTCTGTTGATATTCAAACCTCACAGATATACCTTTTCCATACTTTTGCCATCGAATTTTTACGCCCATTCAAGCGATTGTTCTTTTCGACTGCTTCACGGTATCAGAAAACAGGACAGAACGAATCACATGACAGGCAATAAAAAATAGATCATTAATAATTAAAAATCTAACGTTATGAAAACGCAAATTTTGAAAATCTGTCTGATTGTTATCAGTATCTTCCCAGTCCTTTCCTGTGAAGTACATTCAGAAATGCCCGAGGTTCCTCAAAGTGAGCCTGTAGCAGCCACCATACCTTCCGCACAGCAATGGAACGAAAACGTTGTGGGATGGAATTTAGGTAATGTGTTTGAGTGCTCTGCTCCAGGTCAGGATGGCGAGTCGATGCTCATTGGCAACCCTGATGGGGCTGTCCATGCCGAAACGGCCTGGGGTTCCCCTGTCATTACCAAGAAGATGATAGCCGCTGTCAAGAAGGCGGGATTCAACGGCATTCGTATTCCTATCCGTTGGCAATGCCATATCACCAATGAAAAGGCCATGAGTATTGACAAAGCCTGGATAGCACGCATCAAAGAAGTGGTTGGTTGGTGTCTGGACAACGGGCTCAAGGTCATTATCAACGTGCATCATGAGAAGTGGCTTGAAAGTCGGCCTACCTATCAGTATAAAGAGGAAAACTGTCAGAAACTTGCTTTACTTTGGATGAACATCGCCTCCGAATTTGCCAGCTACGACTATCGTCTGGCGTTCGCCGGAACGAACGAGGTACACCTCAAGGACAACTGGGGTAAGCCTACTGCCGAGAATCTGGAGGTGCAGAACACCTACAACCAGACATTTATTGATGTAGTTCGGGCAACAGGCGGCAACAATTCCAAGCGCCACCTCATCGTTCAAACGTATGTATGTAACCCCTGGTTCGGCATTGAAAACTCCGACTTTATCATCCCTACTGACACACCAGACAACGGAAACAACTATATGAGCGTAGAGTTCCACTATTACCAGCCCTGGGAATATGCCGGTGAAGGGAAATTCGACTATTGGGGCGATGCCTACCGGGATTGTGGAAATGTGCCTGAAAGTAACGAGCAGACGATGGCCGATTTCTTTGATAAAGTGGTAGACACCTGGAGTAAAAAAGGCTTGGGCATTGTCATTGGCGAATGGGGTGTGAGCGACCATTACCGGTCAAACGCTGAAAAGGTACACGAAAACATGACGTACTACTGTCAGTTCTTTGTCTCTGAGGCACGCAAAAGAGGCTTCTCAACCTTCATTTGGGACAACAACCATTTCGGAAACGGCCAAGAAAAGTTTGGTATCTTTGATCGCTTCAAGAGCATGAAGGTAAATACACCATGGATTCTTCAGGGCATCTTTGCCCAATAACGGCGTTACACAAGGACTTTGTCAGCATACGATATAAAAATAAGGATAATCATTAAAATTAAATTGTAGTTATGAGAAAAAAAACTATGTTACTCAGTCTGCTTGGAGCGGGACTAACGTGGACCTCTGTGTCTGGTGGTGTTGCTGCACCAGCAAACAGTTCCGTGATGAGCGTTCTGCAAGATCAGGACATTAAAGGAATGGTAATGGATGAGACAGGTGAACCTCTAATCGGTGCGAGCATCAAGGTAGTGGGTACAACAAGCGGTACTATTACCGATATGGATGGAAACTTCACCGTCAGTTGCCAGCCTGGCGCCACACTCGAAATCAGCTATATCGGCTACAAAACCATCATGGTAAAAGCGACTCAAGGCATGAGCATCACCTTGCAAGAAGACGGACAAGCGTTGGACGAAGTGGTGGTCACAGCTCTTGGCATCAAGCGCGACCGCAAGGCATTGGGATATGGCCTCGATGAAGTGAAGGGTGAAGAACTCACCAAGGCAAAAGAGACTAATGTCATTAACTCACTGTCAGGTAAGGTAGCAGGACTCGTAGTGCAGAATACGGCCGGTGGTGCTTCAGGTTCCACCCGTGTATTGCTGCGTGGTAACACCGAAATGTCGGGCAACAACCAGCCGCTGTATGTTGTGGACGGTGTACCCTTGGACAACACCAACTTCGGCAGTGCCGGGGAAAGCGGCGGCTATGACCTCGGCGATGGTATCTCAGCCATTAACCCCGATGATATCGAAACCATGACCGTACTGAAAGGTCCTGCCGCCTCAGCACTTTATGGTAGTCGTGCTTCACACGGTGTCATCCTGATTACTACAAAGAAGGCCGAACAAGACAAGGTGAGTGTAGAGTATAACGGTTCATACACATTCGACACACAACTGGCCAAGTGGGATGACATCCAGGAGATCTATGGCGCAGGCTACAATGGCGAGTTGCCCACCTCAAGCGTCGCAGGTACGAATTCCAGCTGGGGTCCCAAGGCCGACAACTTCATGTTCAAGTACTTTGATGGCGTTGAACGTCCTTTCATGATGCACCCCAACAATGCATCCGACTTCTTCAAAACTGGTTTCACCATGCAGAATACCGCTATTCTTTCTGTCAATTCAGGCAAAACCGGTATGCGCTTCTCGATGACCGACATGCGCAACAAGGACATTGTACCGAACACCCATATGAATCGCGACAACTTCAACCTGCGTGTAAACACTTCAGTAGGTCCGGTTGACTTCGACTTTTCCGCCAACTATACACGTGAGAAGGTGAAGAACCGTCCTGCGCTGGGCGACTCGCAAAGCAATGTCGGCAAGAACCTCATGACATTGGCAGGCACATACGACCAGGCATGGCTGAAAAACTATGAAGATGCCGATGGTAACTACCAGAACTGGAACGGTAATGACCAGTATAACAGAAATCCCTACTGGGATCTGTATAAGAACGGAAACACGTCCGACAAAGATATGTTCCGCTTCACGGGGAAGGCTATCTGGAATGTCAACCAGCATTTCAAGCTGCAGGGCACCATAGGCACTGATATCAACAACATGAACTTTGAAGACTTCATTGCAAAAACAACGCCCGGAACACCTGCCGGCAAACTGACCGAACAGATTTTCAACAACCGTACGCTGAATGCCGAGCTGCTGGCTCTTTACAGCAACTCGTGGGGCGACCTCGATATCAACGCAACCGCTGGTGGAAATATCTTCAAAGTCAATAACAAAACCATCACCAACGTAGGGCTGAACCAGCAGATGAATGGTATCAAGAATATCATGAACTACGAAGAGCAGACCACGCGCGAGAACATGTACAAAAAGCAGATCAGCTCGCTCTATGCCAGTGCCAGCTTAGGCTACCGCCACACCTATTATTTGGAGGCTACCCTCCGTGGTGACAAGTCGTCCACACTGCCTGTCAGCAACAACACCTACGTTTACCCCTCGGTGTCGGGAAGTTTGGTGTTTTCCGAATTTATCAAGAACAAGAGATTCATCAACTATGGTAAGATACGTGCATCATGGGCAAAGGTAGGTAGTGATACCGATCCTTACCAATTGGCACTCAACTATACCACTGGCAAGTACAGCTATGCCGGCTATACCATCGGCATGATCAGCAACTCCACCCAGCCGAACAAGGACCTGAAACCCACCATGACAGGGTCGTACGAATTGGGTCTGGAAACGAAACTGTTCAACGGTCGCATGGGCTTGGACATCACTTATTATAACCAGAATTCAAAGAACCAGATTCTTAGTCTGGCTTCCACCACGACATCGGGCTACGCCTACCGCCTGATCAATGCCGGTGAAATTCAAAACAAGGGTATTGAAATATCCGTCAACGGACGTGCCCTTCAAGTGAAGGATTTTGCATGGGATTTAGGGGTAAACTTTTCAAAGAACTCCAATAAGGTGAAGTCGCTCACCGATGGTATGGACTACTTTGAATTGGCCAAAGCCTACTGGTGCGGTGTATCGGTCGGTGCACAGGTAGGCGAGAACTATGGTGCCATACGTGGCCACGATTTGCTGTATAACGAAAAAGGACAGGTCATCATTGATGGCGAGACGGGTCTGCCCAAAGTGGACCAAGAGATAAAGACCATCGGTAATTCATCCTGGGATTGGACCGGCGGTTTCTACACCACATTCTCGTACAAGAACTTCCGGCTTTCAGCCTCGTTCGACGTGAAGGTGGGTGCTGATATCTATTCGATGTCCATGCGATCGGCCTACCAGACGGGTAAGGCAAAAGGAACACTAACTGGGCGCGAAGAGTGGTATTCGTCCGAAGAGAACCGCAAGGCATCGGGCATGGATCTGGCGGCATGGCGTGCATCCGGCAACTGTAGGGGCTTTGTGGCAGACGGTGTCATTGACAATGGTGACGGAAGCTATCGTACGAACGACATAGCTGTGAATCCGGAAGACTATTGGAAGCACATTGCCAACAGCGTACAAAGCGCGTTCGTTTACGACAACTCGTATGTGAAATGCCGCGAGATTACCCTTGGCTACACCTTCCCCGAAAACATGCTGGGTAAGTATTTCAAGTCATTGAACGTATCGTTCGTAGCCCGCAACCCGTTCATCGTCTGGAAGCATATTCCGAACATTGATCCCGACTCCAGCTACAACACCTCCGGCCTCGGCCTGGAATATGGTTCACTGCCTTCCCGCAGGAGCTATGGCTTTAACATAAACGTGAAGTTCTAACTTTTAAACAAGTATATAACAATGAACAATAGAATCAAGAAATATATGGGCAAGAGTACCTTTATGATGGCGTTCACCCTGATGGCTACAGGTGTAACCATGACCGCTTGTTCGGACGATACGTTGAACCGTATCAACACCGACGAAACCAAGGTAAGCAACATCGACCCCAATACACAGTTGACAACTGCCTTGCTGCAAACCTACGGCGACTTCAGCCTGATGGATACCTACCGTAACTATATATCAGGATTTCCACAGTATTTTGCCGGCGGCTGGAATGTAACCAATTATGCAGGCTCCAACTTCCGCGAAGATGACCAATCACGTCGTATATGGGACCGCTACTATGAAGTCAGCATCAAAAACCTGGTGGATGCTATCCACCATTCAGCTGACAAGGCTAACTTGAATGCAGCTCTTCGCATCCACCGCGTCTATCTTACCGCCGTCCTGGCCGACACCTACGGTGATGTTCCTTGTCTCGAAGCAGGAATGGGCTATTTAGAAGGCATTTCTACGCCCAAATATGATACGGTAGAAGAGCTGTACAACTGGTTTTTCACAGAACTGGATGCTTGCGAGAAACAGTTGGGTACAGGCACCGACCGCATCACTGGCGATGTGACCAGCTGCGGCGGTGACGTGGCTAAATGGAAAAAATATGCCAATGCACTGCGCATGCGTTATGCCATGCGTATCTCTGACGTGAATCCACAAAAAGCACAGCAAGAGTTTGAGAAGGCGGTTCTGGCAGGCACCCTGACAAGTGCAGCCGATGATGCCTACATCAACTATTCCGATTCGCCTTATACCTATTACGATGGGGCCAACGACTACGACTTCCGTACCAATGCTTTGGGCGAAATACTCTATGGGCAGGATGCCACCTCGCCTACCATGATATGTTCCACGCTGTTCTATCAGTTGAAGAATACCAATGACCCTCGTCTCTATCGTATCTGTCGCCACTACTACAACATCAAGCGGAGTCAGGTAAAGCCCGACAAGGAGCAGAACATCGACCTGACCGATGAATTCATCGCCTACTTCAACAGCAATGAGCTGGGCGAGGAACCTTGTAACCCGGGGGCTGCCTGGTACACAGACTGGATGAATGTGACTCCGATAGACCATCTTCCCACCTTGAAGACCCTTGCCGAACAAGACGAGAACACCTATGGGAACTCTGATTACATTGCAAGAGCGGGACGCCCTATCCTGAACATAGACTTTGAAATGCCCGACTGTCCCGGTGACCTGATCAGCTATGCCGAAGTGGAGTTCCTGCTGGCCGAGGCCAAGACCAAGGGCTGGAATGTCAGCGGTGATGCTCAGAGCCACTACGAGGCCGGTGTGCGGGCTTCCATGCAGCTGCTTAACAACTATTATCTCACTTCCAACAAGATTTCGGACGATGAGATCGATGCTTTCCTTGCGAACAATCCGCTCGGTGACAACCCGAAGGAAACCATCAATACACAGGCATGGATTCTGCACATGATGAATCCCTCAGAGGGGTGGGCCAACTTGCGACGCTCAGACTATCCTGCCATTCTGGACCGGAGCCGCTTTGCCAAGAACGGTTTTACCTACACCGATCCTGACATGTCAATGCCTACTCGTTTGCAGTATCCTGAGTTGGAAGCCCAGTATAACAGCATCAACTATCAGGCAGCCATCAGTCGCATGGGCGGTACGGACGACTGGCACAAACGTCTGTGGTGGGACACAAGTGATGTAAACCTTCAGTCCGACTTCAATCCCCCGTTCGGAAAGGGTTATATCCAGTAAGCTTCAGAACAATCATTACAGCAATCATATAGAACGAAATTTTTAATTATGAATAAGATTATGAAACAATACAAGAGCAACGTCGTGAAGGCGTTGATGCTGCTCTTCGCCGTGAACCTGGCTATTGCAGGCACATCCACCTTGTCGTCTTGTTCGTCCGACAACGATCCTTTTTATACCGTGTCCGAAAATGACGAACCACGTATTCTGAATACCGATTTGGCTGATTCAAAGCTGGACCGTAAGACCAACTACAAGTTGGAAATCAAAGTAACGCCCACTCAGTTCACCACCGTTACTTGGCTCCTTGATGACCATCAGATAGCCGAAGGAAACACCATCGACCAGCCTCTTCCCGTGGGCAGTCATGTGTTGAAAATCGTGGCTACCACCACAATAGGAAAAACCACATCGCGCACTTTGAATGTCACCGTCACACCGGCGGCCGATGACCCCACTCTTGGCACCAGTGCCGCAGAACTGTGGGTAGCACCGGGCGAATCAACCACCATTCACAAGTGCAAGAACCTCGAAACCGTCGCCAAAGTACTGGTAGATGGAAAGGAAGTAGCGTTCGAGATAGCAGAAGAGGGCACTGCCCTGAAGCTCACCGCTCCTGCATTACAGAATGGCGACTATGCCATCACACTGGTTGACAAGGAGGGTGTGGCATTTCCTGGAGGTACTATCAAAGTCACTACCGAGCCAAAGCCGTCGATGGAAACCGTACTTTGGGAAGGCGAATTTGCCGTTACCTGGGGAACTCCTTTCGATGTCCTGAAGGATACCTTCCTTGAGAAAGCAAAGGCCGACAGGGTGTTGCGTGTCTATGTCGATGGCAATGGCCAGGGCACTGCCACCACATCCTGGTGGAACAATCTGCTGACTGGTAAAGGCGATCCTGAGCGTGGAGACATCGCCGTGAATGGTCCCGCTACTTGGGAGTTTGTGCTGACCGATTTGTCCATCCAGCTGTTGACCGAACAGAACGGACTTCTTATTGTGGGTGACGGCTATACCGTCAAGAAAGTGACGATTGAATAATGAAAGAATCAAAGAAAATATGAAACAGATGAAGACATTAGTAGTATCAGCCTCTTTGTTGGCAATGACCCTCAACGGGTCTGCCAGCAATCAGGTGATCAAAAGCGATGTGAAGGTAGAAGCTCAGGTCGAGCAAACCTTAAAGAAGATGACACTGGAAGAGAAGGTAGGACAGATGATGGAACTGGTGACCGACCTCTTCGGCAGCAATGACAAGGATGGCGTATTCCATATCGATGAGCACAAGACCGACTCCCTCCTGTCACTATACAAGATAGGATCGATTCTGAATGCGCCCAACACGTGTGCCCCCACAGCCGAGCAGTGGGAGACGTATATGGCACAGATCCAGAAAATATCGATGAAGCGAATAGGCATTCCCTGCGTCTTCGGCCTCGACCAGAACCACGGATCCACCTACACGCAGGGGGGAACCCTTTTCCCACAGAACATCAACGTGGCTGCCACCTTCAATCGCGAGATAGCACGCCAATCGGCCGAAGCCACCGCCTACGAAACACGTGCCGTGAGTGTACCCTGGACGTACAGCCCTACCGTTGACCTCGGTCGCGATGCCCGTTGGCCACGCATCTGGGAGAACTTTGGCGAAGACTGCTACCTCAGCGCAGAGATGGGACGCGCCATGGTGCTGGGATTTCAAGGTGACGACCCCAACCACATCGACCAGTATCACATCGCCACGTCCATGAAGCATTTCATGGGCTATGGTGTACCCTGGACGGGTAAGGACCGTACACCGGCCTACATCTCGCCGTCAGAATTGCGTGAGAAGCATTTCGCTCCGTTCCTGGCCGGCATACAGGCAGGTGCTCTTACCGTGATGGTCAACTCAGCATCGGTCAACGGTATGCCTATGCATGCCAACCAGCAAATCCTGACCGGTTGGCTAAAGGAAGAGACCGGCTGGGACGGAGTCCTCATCACCGACTGGGCCGACGTAAACAACTTATATACGCGCGAAATGATCGCCAAAGACAAGAAGGATGCCCTTCGAATTGCCATCAACGCCGGTATTGATATGGTGATGGAACCCTATTCAGCCGATGCCTGTGGCTACCTGATTGAACTGGTGAACGAAGGCAAGGTACCGATGAGCCGCATCGACGATGCTTGTCGGCGCGTGCTCCGCATGAAATACCGTCTGGATCTTTTCGAGCATCCCACGCAGAAGCTCAAGAACTATCCCAAGTTTGGCGGTAAGGAGTTTGCAGATCTTTCCCTGCAAGGTGCCACTGAGAGTATGGTACTTTTGAAGAACGATGACAGCATACTGCCGCTGGCCAAAGGCAAGAAAATCCTCCTCACAGGACCTAATGCCAACCAGATGCGGTGCTTAAACGGGGGATGGAGCTATACCTGGCAAGGACACCGTACCGATGAGTTTGCAGGCAAGTATAACACCATTTACGAAGCATTCTGCAATGTTTACGGCAAGGAAAACATTATCCTTGAACAGGGTGTGACCTACAACGAGCAAGGCAAATATTGGGAAGAGAACGAACCCACTATCGAAAAAGCCGTAGCTGCTGCCCGAGAAGCAGATGTCATCGTAGCATGTATCGGCGAAAACTCCTACACCGAAACACCGGGCAACCTGACCGACCTGTGGCTCTCTGACAACCAACGCAATCTGGTGAAAGCCTTGGCCACAAGCGGCAAACCGATCATCCTGGTACTGAACGAAGGCCGTCCACGATTGATTGCCGACATCGAACCATTGGCAAAAGGGGTCATCGACATCTTCCTGCCAGGCAACATGGGCGGCGATGCATTGGCCCATCTGGTGTCAGGGCAGGCCAACTTCAGTGGCAAGATGCCATACACCTATCCGAAAGAAATCAACTCACTCAACAACTATGATTTCAAGAAGAGCGAAGAGGTATCAACCATGGAAGGTGCCTACGACTACAATGCCAAGATTACGCAGCAGTGGGGCTTCGGACAGGGCATGAGTTACACCACCTACCAATACAGCAACCTGAAGGTTTCGAAAGACCAGTTCCGCAAGGGCGATGTGATACAGGTAAGTGTAAACGTCACGAACACAGGAAAGGTGGCAGGCAAAGAGAGCGTGCTGTTGTTCAGCAGCGACCTCATTGCCAGTATGGTGCCCGACGGCAGACGATTGCGTGCCTTCGACAAAGTGGAGCTGCAGCCCGGCGAGACCAAGACAGTGACCTTTGACCTGAAAGCCGACGATCTGGCTTTCGTAGGTTACGACTGCAAATGGGTATTGGAAGAAGGCGACTTCTGCCTGATGATTGCCGACCAAGCCATCCATATCCACTGTACGGACACCTATCAGTGGTCAACAGCCAACAAAGATAATTAAGGTACAAGAAAATTGTTCCCTCAATAGGTAAAGATTATGTTTCAGGAGATGGCAATATTTTCATGTTGCATGAATCATAGGAGCTACTTCGGTGGCTCCTATTTTCATGCGAATTGATGTATGTATCTCGCATAAATAAGCGACAGACAACTTTGCGGATGACAGAACCCTAATTCCTCCGTTATTTTTTCATTCCTCATTCATCATTCTTCATCCCTCATTTTAAATTTTAAATTTTAAATTTTAAATTCTTCATTTATTTTACTACCTTTGTGCATTATATTAACTTTAAACCTTACCTAACATGAGTCAAACCAAAAACAGTTTCCTGATTCCCCTGTCATTCATCGGAATTATGTTCTTTGCCATCGGATTCGCTCTGGGCATCAACTCCCTGCTGGTACCGGTACTGCAAGGGTCCTTAGGCATCTCCAATGCCGCTTCCTACCTGATTATTGCCGCCACCTTCATCCCCTTCTTAGTGTTCGGCTATCCGGCAGGACTCACCATCAAGGCCATCGGCTACAAGAAGACCATGAGTCTTTCGTTCTTCATCTTTGCCGTAGCCTTCTACCTCTTTATTCTTTCGGCTGCCGAACGCAGCTTCACGCTGTTCCTGCTGGCCTCGTTCGTCAGCGGTGGTGCCAATGCCTATCTGCAGGCATCCGTCAACCCCTACATCACGATTCTCGGTCCGTTGGACAGTGCCGCCAAGCGTATCAGTATCATGGGTATCTGCAACAAGCTGGCGTGGCCCATCCCCAGCCTCTTTATCGTATGGCTGCTGGGCAAGGATGTCAGCCTCATCCAGATTGAAGACCTCGACAAGGCCTTCTACATCATCATTGCTGCCTTCATCGTACTGGGTATCATGGCCTTCATGGCTCCGCTGCCCGAAGTGAAAGCCGCCGGTGAAGACGAAAGCGACGACAATGCCGACGCTTGTCCCTATGCTGCCGGAAAGACTTCCGTCATGCAGTTCCCCCACCTGCTGCTGGGCTGTCTGGCCCTGTTCCTCTATGTAGGTGTGGAGACCGTTTCTTTGGGTACACTGGTTGACTACGCCAACTCGCTCGGCCTTCCGGGTGCCGCCAACTATGCGTGGATTGCCCCCATCGGCATCGTTATCGGTTACATCTGCGGTATCATCTTCATTCCGAAATACCTGAGCCAGGCCGCTGCCCTGAAGATCTGTTCCTGGCTGGCCATCATCGGTTCGCTGTTGGTAGTGCTCACTCCGGCCGAAATGTCCATCTACTTCATCTCCTTCATGGCCTTGGGTTGCTCCCTCATGTGGCCGGCCCTGTGGCCGCTGGCAATGGCCGACCTCGGCAAGTTCACCAAAGCCGGTTCTTCCCTGCTGATCATGGCCATGTTCGGCGGTGCCGTCATCCCCACCCTCTACGGTTGGCTGAAAGATATGGTAGGGGCCCAGCAAGCCTACTGGCTCTGCCTCCCCTGCTTCCTGTTCATTCTGTACTATGGTGTAGCCGGCTATAAAATCCGCACGAAGTAAGCGGACAATAAATTTTCCCTTGCTCGCTTGTTCATGACATTCTGTAAGGCAGATACGGTGTCTGCTTTACAGAATGTTTTTTTGTGACAGTCTGTTAAAATGCCGACTGCTGTTCTTACGGTACAAGAATGCCTGTCGAAGCCTCCTTAGAACAGCTGTTCTTACACTGCAAGAACAGGCTGCGAAGGGTCGCTTGGACAGGCATTCTAAAGAGGTTTGGACAGGCATTCCAAGAGAGCCTGGACTGGCTGCGAAACCGTACACGGAAAGGCCGTCTATTTCAGCCTTGCCCGCACGTACATCCCCGGACGGAAGTCGGGCATAGCCTCTTTCACACGGGCATAGACCTTGATGGAATAATCGGTCGTATCGACCGACTGGTCAACGGCCACCAAGGTAGCCGCGAAGGTCTGCTTGCCCATGCCGTTGACACGGAACTCCACCGGCGCACCGATACGCATCAGGGAGAGGTCCTTCTCGTAGACCGTGAGCTGCAGCAGGAGCTGCGACTTGTTGATAAGATCGCACAGGGGTTCGCCGGCTTCCAGGTACTTGCCGAGATTGGCCGTGAGCCGGGTCACGTAACCGCTGATGGGTGCCACCACCGGCAGGTACGGACTGATGCCCTGTGTCTGCAAAGTCTGGGGAACAACGCCCAGGGCCGTGAGCCGGGCCTCCGCTGCCGAACAGCGGGCCTTCATGGAGAGATAGTCGGCCTTGGCCTGCTGCACCGTCTTCTGGGCAGCCGCACTGCTTTGGCCCAGGATCTGCTGACGGGCATATTCCTGTTCCAGAAACTCCAGTTGGGCTGCCGCATCGAGATACGTTTCCTGCAAGGTCACATACTCCGGATTGTCAATCGTGGCCAGCACCTGTCCGCGCGTCACTGCCTGACCGGGCATGACGGAAAGGGTATGCACTTTTCCGCCAAGAGTCAGGGAGATGGTCGCTTCCTGCTGGGGCGATGCCGTCATCACCCCGTTGAAGGTCGGACGGTTCGCCACGTTCGTCGCAGCGGTCACTCCGTCCACCGCTGCACTGTCCGCCGTCTCCTGAGCCGGGACTTCCACCTGCGGCGGCACTGCCTCCGTCACGTTCTCCGGTTTCGGCGTTCCCGAACAGGCCGATACACCGACGAGCACTGCTGCCAGAAGAACATATTTCCGCCACATCACCGGTACGATATTCACTACCCGGTAGAAGGCCGGAATCACAATCAAGGTGAGCAAGGTGGACACAATCAGACCACCGATGACCACCGTTGCCAACGGACGCTGAACTTCTGCTCCTGCGGACTGGGCCACCGCCATCGGCACGAAGCCGAGCGAAGCCACCAATCCCGTAAGGAAGACCGGCCGGAGCAGGTGGCGGCATCCCTGGAAGATGATTCTGTCTGTACACATAGTATAAGTACTTGCCTGACGCAAGTCGTTGAAATGGTTAATCATTAGAATTCCGTTGAGCACCGCCACGCCGAACAGGGCGATGAAGCCGACACCGGCCGAAATGCTGAAGGGCAGGCCCCGCAGCCAAAGGGCCACAACTCCGCCAATGAGCGAAAGGGGGACCGTAGAGAAGACCACCAGCGAATAGGTCACGCTCCGGAACGCGAAGAACAGCAGGAGCAGGATCAGCAGCAGGGCGATGGGAATCACCACCATCAGCGTGCGGATGGCGTTCTGCAGGTTCTCGAACTGGCCGCCGTACTCAAAATAATAGCCGGGCTTCAGCCGGATGTGCTTGTCGAGGGTCTCGCTGATCAGCGCCACCACCTGCTGGATGTCGGCATCGCGCACGTTCACCCCGATGACAATGCGGCGCTTGGTCGCGTCGCGGTTGATCTGCAAGGGACCGTTGACCAGACTGATGGTGGCCACTTCACTCACCGGCACCTGTACCCCGCTGGAAGTCCGCACATAGAGGCGATTCAGGTCGAGGTCGCTCACCTTCTCCGAATCGAGGCGCACCACGAGGTCGAAGCGACGTTCGTTCTCGAAGACCACACCCGCCGTCTCACCGGCATAGGCCGTGCGGACAATATCGTTGAGGGCCTGGATGTCGATGCCGTAGCGGGCAATCTTGGTACGGTCGTAGCTCACCACCAGCTGAGGCAGTCCCATGGCCTGTTCCACAATCACATCGGCCGCCCCCGGCACCTGCTCCACATACGTGGCCGCTTCCCTGGCCCGGGCATAGAGTTCCTCCATGTCCTCACCGTAGAGCTTCACGGCAATGTCCGCCTTGGCCCCCGTCATCAGTTCGTTGAACCGCAACTGGATGGGCTGGCTGAAGTTGAATTCCGCCCCTTCCACTTCCTCTAAGGCCGCCTTCATCTTCTCCACCATCTCCGCACGACTGGAGGCCGAAATCCACTCCTTGAAGGGCTTCATCACAATCATCACATCGGCATCTTCCACCGACATCGGGTCGGTGGGCACCTCTGCCGTACCGATTTTCGCCACTACATGGCGGATTTCAGGAAACTTCTCCTTCAGCACCCGCTCCGCCTCGACCGATACCTCGATGCTGCGGCTCAGCGAGCTGCCGGCAGGAAGGGTCATCTGCATGGCAAAGTCGCCTTCGTCGAGAGTCGGGATAAACTCCGCCCCCAGGCGTGTAAACAACCACAGCGAAACCGCCAGCAGGGCAAAGGCTCCCCCCAAGGTCGGGAGCACCCGCCGCATACATGCGTGCAATACCTTATTATATAGTTTCCCTACCGAAGCGAAGAAACGGTCGGCCAGCGTGGGCCGTAGGGAGATGGTCCGTCGCAGGAACAAGGAAGCCATCATGGGCACGTAGGTCAGCGAAAGCAGCAAGGCACCGATGATACAGAACACCAAGGTCTTGGCCATCGGCGTGAAATACTTGCCTTCGATGCCGGTCAGCGTCAGGATGGGGAAGAACACAATCAGGATGATGAGGACAGCAAACGTGGAACTCTTCACTACGCGGGCCGCTCCCTGCTCCACCTCGGCATGCATCTCCTCCGCCGTCAGGGTACGCCCCGACAACCGGCGCGTATAGAGGTGAGCCAGAATGCCTTCGAGCAGGACGATGGAACCGTCGACCACAATTCCGAAGTCAATGGCTCCCAAACTCATGAGGTTGGCCGACACTCCGAAGACCCGCATCAGAATGAACCCGAACAGCATGGCCAAGGGAATGACCGAAGCGACAATGATGCCGGCACGGACATTGCCGAGGAAGACCATCAGCACGAGGAAGACAATGACGGCTCCCTCTATCAGGTTATACACCACGGTGGAAATGTTGCGGTTGACCAGCTCCGAGCGGTTCAGGTACGGCTCGATGGTAATGCCCTCGGGCAGCATCTTCTGCACCTTCGCCACCCGCTCCTCCAGCACCTGCGTCACCACGTTGGCATTGGCTCCCTTGAGCATCATGGCAATACCGCCGACACATTCGCCCTCGCCGTCCATCGTCATGGCCCCGAAGCGTTTCGGGGCACCGAAGCTGACGCGGGCGATGTCGCTGACATGGACCGGCATCCCGCCCCGGTTGGTCACCACGATGCGCTCCACATCCTTGACGGACGAAATCATGCCTTCCGAACGGATGTAATAGGCCCGGTCGGCCTTCTCGATATAGCTGCCCCCCGTGTTCTGGTTGTTCTTCGAGAGGGCATCGAAGACATCAGCCAGGGTAATCTGGAGGGCGGAAATCACGTCGGGGTCAATGGCAATCTCATACTGCTTCAGGTAACCGCCGAAGCTATTGATTTCCACGATGCCGGGAATGCCGGACAGCTGCCGTTTCACGATCCAGTCCTGGATGGTCCGCAGCTCCATGGCATCGTACTGTTCCCGGTGCTGTTCGTCCACTCGCAGCACGTACTGGTAGATTTCCCCCAGTCCGGTGGTAATCGGCATCATCTCCGGCGTACCCAGTTCGGGAGGGATTTCCCCGGCCACCGTCTGGATCTGCTCGTTGATCAGTTGCCGGGCCTGGAGGGTAGGCACACTCTCCTTGAAGACCACGGTGACCAGCGAAAGGCCGAAACGCGACACCGAACGGATTTCCTCCACGTTCATGATGTTGCTCATGGCAATCTCGATGGGCATCGTAATCAGCTGTTCCACTTCCTGTGGAGCCAGCGTGGGCGACACCGTGACAATCTGCACCTGGTTGTTGGTAATGTCCGGCACTGCATCGATGGGCAGTGTCAGCATCGAATAGATTCCACCCGCCAGCAGAAACAGTGTCGTCAGCGCGACGAAGAGCTTCTTCCGGATGGAAAACTGGACAATTTTCTCAAACATATACTCTATACTTCTCAATAACGGAACAAAGGTAAGCCTTTTCAGCATAGAGTATATCCGATGAACCGGAAAAAATCACACGCGCTGTTCCGTATTGTTCAGCTTCAGCATCCGGGGCGGCACGCTGCGGATAATTGTCTCCACCAGCAAGTCACGCAAGGAGTGGCGGACAAAGTCGCCGGTGGTCAGCAAGACCACCTGCCGCGTGGGAATGGGAAGGGCAAACGGACGCACCAGCTCCTTCTGCTCCACCGTCAGCTGTTCAAGGGCCAGTTCGGGGATGAAGGTCACCCCCTGTCCCCCCTCCACCATGCGCATGAAGGTTTCGATACTCCCCAGCGAATAGGTCTTCTGCGCCTCACGGGCGGCAGGCAGGTGACAGAACTTCACCAGCTGGTCGCGGAAGCAATGCCCTTCGTCCAGGAGCCACAGCGGCTCCCCTTCGAGGTCGTAGGTACGGATGGAGGTGCGGTCGAACAAAGCATCCCCGCGCGAGACATAGACCACGAACTGCTCGTAGTAGAGCGGGGTCTGCACGTATCCTTCCGTTTCGGGCAGACGGACGAGGATGGCCGCATCGAGGATTCCCTCGCGCAGGGCCTGACAGATTTCCTTCGTCTTCAGTTCCACGACCCGCAGGTCAGTCTCCGGATGCTCCTTGCGCAGCCGGGGAAAGAACCGGGGCAACAGGTAGGGAGCGACGGTGGGCAGTACTCCCAGCCGGAACGTGCCGCTCAGGGAATGCTTCTCCTCCTCCACCAGTTCCTTGACCCGGGCCGCTCCGGCCAGCACTTCTTCGGCCTGCTCTACCACCTTCTGTCCGATCCGCGTCGGCATCACCTGCTGGGAGGTACGCTCGAACAGTTTCATCCCCAGCTCGGCCTCCAGTTTCTGAATCATGGCACTCAGTGTGGGCTGGGTCACCCCACACTGTTCGGCCGCCTTGGCAAAATGCCGGTGGCGATAGACCGCCACTATGTATTCCAGTTGTTGTAATGTCATGGTCGTTTCGTTAATGGTTCTGCTTCTTTTTCAAAGATAAATAGATTCTTCCGCATTGGCAAGGAAAGAAGAATAGATTTTATCTATTGAAATATTGGATTTTTCTGTTGGTACATTGAAAGAAAACAGCTATATTTGTTTAGTCTTAAAAAAGAGACGCTGACAACAACATCATTAACCATTAAAATTGAAAATGCCATGAGAAGTATTACTACATTTGACTTACAGTACGCACACAGATTCTACGGATTCCAGGGCGAAGCCCAGTACCTGCACGGCCACACAGGCGTGTTGACCATCGAAGTGGAAGACAACGTGAACCCTGGCGTGAACATGGTTTATCCGTGTAACGAAATCCAGAAAGTAGCTTGGGATGTATTGAAGAATTTCGACCATGCCCTCGTGCTCCGCGAAGATGACCCCTTGCTGCCTGCCATCCTGGATGTATATGAAAAGCAAGGCATCAAGAACGGCCATCCGCAGAACACCATGAAGGGCGAAGCCTTCAAGACGGAACTCTGCACCGCCTATCCCGACTGCCGTCTGGTAGTGACCAAGGAGACCATGACCGTAGAAGGCATGATCAAGATGGTGTACGACCTGCTGAAGGACAAGCTGAACATTGCCAAACTGACCTTCACCAGCGGTGTGAACGCTGCTTCCTGCGAATTTACCGACCGCAAGGAAATCGACCGTTGCCCGCTCTGCGGCATCGCTCTCGACGCGAACGGCAAATGTCCGAAGTGCGGCTACCAGAAGTAAGCGGTAGTTTCACCGGCAGCCATAAAGGGGCACAAGGCCGCAGACCTTTCCACCGGAGAGGAATGCAGGGCGTTGTGCCCCTCTTTTGTATGCTCCCGTATATTTCCGCCATTCATTAACGCATATTAACGCTACGTCAGAAGCAGATTCAAGATATTTTTCGTTCTTTTGCAAATGATAATAGCAAAACAAGTATCATTTTTACAGAACAACACCATGAAACGGCTACTTTTTGACATGTATTCCATGCAGGCCCTCCAGGAGCTGCATCGCTATCGGGCCGTCATGTTCAGCCCTACCCCCTTCCTGTACTCTTCTGCGAACCGAGCCTCCTTCTTTCCGTGAGACTCCCTGTATCTATCTATCCACTCCAGGTGGGAACCCGCCTAAAAAAAACAATGTTATATGAACAAACCGACTATTGCCGAAGTACAAGAATGGGTAATGAAACTCTATCGTACATGCGAAAGTACCATTACCGACGAAGAACGTAAAGAACAAGAAAAATATGCCATCATGGTACAGCGTCCGCAGGACAAGAAGTTCCTGGTGAAGATGCTGGACGAATCCTCCCAGATCCGCGACCGCAAGAAGCTGGCCCTGCGCATCAAGGCCCTCATCGACCTCTACGGCGTCCCCCAGTTCCTGAACAAGAGGGACACCTTATTATTCAAGATGTATCAGGCCTTCGGCTACCACTTCGATTTCATCGCCATCCCCATCATCAAGCGCCGCCTGCGCTCGGACACCTCTAAGGTCATCATCGACGAAGCCCGTCCCCGGCTGACCGAACACCTGGCCACCCGCTTCAAGGAGAAGATCGGCCAGAACGTGAACCTGCTGGGCGAAGTGGTGCTGGGCAACGGCGAGGCCGACAAGCGCTACCACCATTACCTGGAGGCCCTGGAAAGCCCTGACATCAACTACATCTCGGTGAAGATTTCGGGTATCTACGCCCAGACACACGCCTTGAACTACGAGGAAAGCTTCCCCGAACTGGTTCGCCGTATGTCTGAGCTTTACCAGAAAGCCATCGATTTCCCGTACGTGGACGAGAACGGCCGGAAACGGGCCAAGTTCATCAACCTCGACATGGAGGAATACAAGGATGCCCACTTCACCATGCGCCTGTTCAAGCACGTGCTGAGCCTGCCTCAGTTCAAGAACTACGAAGCCGGCATCGTGGTACAGGCCTACCTGCCCGATGCCTACGAGTTCCAGGGCGAACTGCTGGAATTTGCGAAGGCCCGTGTGGCCGCCGGAGGCTCTCCCATCAAGATGCGTATCGTGAAAGGCTGTAACCTGGAAATGGAAACCGTGGTTTCCTCGTTGCGCGGCTGGCCCAACCCGGTACGCAGCAACAAGACGGAGGTGGACGCCAACTACCTGCACCTGCTGGAACGCGGCCTCTTGCCCGAAAACGCGAAGGTGCTGCACATCGGCATGGCATCGCACAACCTCTTTACCATTGCCTACGGTTACCTGCTGAGCCAGAAATACGGAACGCCGAAGGACTGCTTCTGCTTCGAGATGCTGGAAGGTATGGCCAACCACGTATGGCGGGCACAGTCCATCCTGGGCAACCATGTCATCCTCTACACGCCGGTCGTGAAAGACGAACATTTCCTGAACGCCGTATCTTACCTGGTACGCCGCATGGACGAGAACACGGCTCCCGACAACTTCCTGACCCACTCGTTCAACCTGAAGCCGGACACCGAGACCTGGCAGTTCCTGCAGAAGCAGTTTGAGGATGCGTATGCCCTGAAGGACCGCTTGACCCATGTGCCGACCCGTACCCAGGACCGCCACCTGCCCTATGCTCCCGTAGCTCCTGCCGACGAAATGGAGAACGAACCCGACACGGACTTCGACCGCGAAGTGAACCAGCAGTGGCAGCGGGAAATCTTTGCCAAATGGAAGAAGTCGGAAAAGGACACCCCGGACATCCTGCCGTTGCAGATAGGTGCCAAGACCGTCGTGACTGAAAAGCGCCACCGCTACATGGACCGCTGCCAGGACGACAAGGTCTGCGTCTGCGAAATGTCGATGGCCGGACAGAAAGAGATACAGGAAATCCTGCAGATTGCCGAGTCCGACCCTGCCGGCTGGCGGAAGACCTCACTGGAAGAACGCCACCGCATCCTGTACGCTGCCGCCAACAAATTAGGCGAGCTGCGCGGCGACCTCATCGGCTGCATGTGTGCCATCACCGGCAAGACCGTGGTGGAAGGTGATGTGGAAGTGTCGGAAGGTATCGACTACGCCCGTTTCTACACCACGACGATGAAGAAATTCGCTGCCCTCTCCGATGTGGACATCACGGCGAAAGGCACCATCCTGGTCATCTCCCCGTGGAACTTCCCCTGCGCCATTCCTGTGGGCGGCATCGTAGCCGGACTGGCCGGCGGCAATACGGTCATCCTGAAACCGGCCACCGTAGCGGCTCCCGTCGCCTGGCTCTTTGCCAAAGCCTTTTGGGAAGCCGGCGTACCGAAAGAAGCCCTGCAGGTCATCATTACCGACCGGGAAGCCCTGAAGACCCTCACCGCCTCTCCTGTGGTGAAGCACATCATTCTGACCGGCGGCACCGACACGGCCCGTGCCATTGCCAAATCGGTTCCCGCCACTCCGCTGTCGGCAGAAACGGGCGGCAAGAACGTCATTATTCTGACGGCCTCGGGCGACCGTGACCACGCCATCATGAACATCGTGGCCTCAGCCTTCGGCAATGCCGGACAGAAGTGTTCGGCCTGCTCGCTCCTCCTGGTCGAACAGTCGGTCTACGACGACAAGGACTTCCAGGAGAAGCTGAAGGACGCGGCCACCAGCATGAAGGTGGGCAGTGTGTGGAACGCCGGCAACATCGTCGGTCCGATGATTACCAACCAGAACGAGAAGCTCCTGAAGGCCCTGACCTTGGATCCGGGCGAAAGCTGGCTGGTTCCCCCTCACTTCCTCGACGAGCAACACTATATCCTGGCCCCGACCGTCAAATGGGGTGTACGACCTGACAGCTACTCGTTCCGCACCGAACTTTTCGGCCCGATGCTGAGCGTCTGCCCCATCCGCGACCTGCAGGAAGGCATCGACTTGGTGAACGGTCTGGACTACGGACTGACTTCCGGCCTGCAGAGCCTGGACGAAAACGAACAGAAGTTGTGGAAGAACTCCATCCAGGCGGGCAACCTCTACATCAACCGAGGCATTACGGGAGCTATCGTCAACCGTCAGCCCTTCGGCGGCATGAAGCTGTCGGCCTTCGGCGGCGGTGTGAAGGCCGGCGGACCGAATTACTGCGCCTGCTTTGTCCACATCACGGACAAGCCGGGCAGCCGTACCGACTACAAGGCCAGCTATGCAGCCGCCTACCGCGACGAGTTCAGCCGTCCGCGCGACATCCATCATCTGTACGGTGAACAGAACCTGTTCCGCTACCTGCCGCTGAAGAGCATGGCCCTCCGCCTGTTCCCGGGCGACACCGACGAACAAGCCGCCATGGTAGCCTGTGCCGCCCGGCTGTGCGGCACTCCGCTGACCATCAGCTTCGACCCCTCGGACGACCGTTCGAAGACCCTGGCTTCACTGGGCTGCACGCTGCGCAAGGAACCGCTCGACAACTTCCTCGCGTCGATGTCCGGCTATGAACGCATCCGTACCTGCCGTGCCGACCTGCCTGCAGAAATGTATGCAAAGGCTGCCGCTGCCGACAAGTACATCGCTACCGCCGCTCCCGTGAAGGAAGGCCGCGTGGAACTTATCCATTACATCAAGGAACAGAGCATCGCCTTCGAGTACCACCGCTACGGCAGTATCTCCGAGGTACCGGCTGACGAATAAATTGCTACCCGTTCTTTGCAATTAGGCAATCCATACTCCGGGATTAGGGAAATTTTTCCTTAATCCCGGAGTTGCCGTAAAAAATAAGGGGCCAGCGGTTGGTTATATGTAAGAACTTTCCTAACTTTGTATCGCAAGCCAAGAAAAGAGGATATACACTTTTATAACAATAACATAAAGAATTAAGTATTATGAAATTTGTAACAGACGAAAAATTGACCATTGTTGGTGCTGCCGGTATGATTGGTTCGAACATGGCTCAGACAGCCATCATGATGGGACTGACTCCGAACATCTGTTTGTATGACCCTTACGCTCCGGGCCTGGAAGGCGTGGCTGAAGAACTTTACCACTGCGGCTTCGAAGGCGTGAACGTAACTTTCACCTCTGACATCAAGGAAGCTTTGACCGGTGCTAAATATATCGTGAACTCCGGAGGTGCTGCCCGCAAGGCCGGCATGACCCGTGAAGACCTGCTGAAAGGCAACGCTGCCATTGCCGAAGAATTCGGTAAGAACGTGAAGCAGTACTGCCCGGATGTAAAGCACATCGTTGTCATCTTCAACCCCGCCGACATCACCGGTCTGATTACCTTGCTGTATGCAGGTCTGAAACCCTCTCAGGTAACGACATTGGCTGCCCTCGACTCTACCCGTCTGCGCAGCGAACTGGCCAAGTATTTCCAGGTTGGTCTGGACGAAGTGGAAAACTGCCGCACATACGGTGGCCACGGCGAACAGATGGCAGTCTTCGCTTCTACTGCCAAGGTAGCCGGCACTCCGCTGACCGACATCATCGGTACCGACAAGTTGCCGAAGGAAACATGGGCTGAAATCCAGCAGAAGGTGACCAAAGGCGGTGCCAACATCATCGCTCTCCGCGGCCGCTCTTCTTTCCAGAGCCCGTCTTACGTTTCCATCGAAATGATTGGTGCTGCCATGGGTGGCAAAGCCTTCCGTTGGCCGGCTGGTACGTACGTTTCCAACGAGAAGTACGACCACATCATGATGGCTTGGGAAACTTCCATCACGGCTGAAGGCTGCATCTGCCAGACGCTGAACGGTACTCCCGAAGAAGAAGCAGCCCTCGAAAAGAGCTACGCTCACCTGTGCGAACTGCGCGACGAAGTCATCGCCATGGGCGTGCTGCCTCCCGTTTCCGAATGGAACAAGTTGAACCCGAACATCAAGTAAGATTGATTAGTTGACAAAATACCCGGACACAAAGAAACGAAGGACAGACACGGAACAGGCCCTGCGCCTCCTCCGTACATCTCCTTCCTTTCTTTGTGTCTTTGTTATATACTGTAGGTATGATAGACCAGGCTACCATCGACCGGATTATGGACGCGGCACAGATTGTGGATGTCGTGTCGGAATTTGTGACGCTGCGCCGTCGCGGTGTCAACTATGTCGGCCTGTGTCCGTTCCACAATGAAAAGACACCCTCCTTCAGCGTATCGCCCAGCAAAGGGCTGTGCAAATGCTTCAGCTGTGGTAAGGGGGGGAACGTGGTCCATTTCATCATGGAGCACGAGCAGCTGAACTATTACGAAGCCCTGAAATGGCTGGCCCGGAAATACAACATCGAAGTCAAGGAACGGGAGCTGAGCGAAGAGGAGAAGCAGGCGCACAGCCTGCGCGAAAGCCTGTTCGTGGTCAACCAGTTCGCCAACCAGTATTTCCAGGAAGTGCTCTACCACCAGCTGGAAGGGCAGCGCATCGGCATGACCTACTTGCGCGGACGCGGCTTCCGCGATGACATCATCAAGAAATTCCAGTTGGGCTACAGTACGGACAACCGCGATGCCCTGGCCCGCACGGCCCTTCAGAAAGGCTTTCAGGAAGACTACTTGGTGAAGACGGGGCTCTGCTACCGCAAGGAAGACGGCAGCCTGCGCGACCGCTTCTGGGGACGGGTCATCTTCCCCGTCCATACCCTTTCGGGGAAGGTAGTCGCTTTCGGCGGACGCGTACTGAACGCAGCGACGAAGAACGTGCAGATGAAGTACGTCAACTCGCCCGAGAGCGAAATCTACCACAAGAGCCGCGAGCTGTACGGCATCTATTTTGCCAAGCAGGCCATCGTGCGGCAGGACCGCTGCTTCCTGGTGGAAGGCTATACGGATGTCATCTCCATGCACCAGAGCGGCATCGAGAACGTGGTGGCCTCATCGGGAACAGCCCTTACACCCGAACAGATCCGGATGATCCACCGGTTCACGAACAACATTACCGTGCTGTACGACGGCGACGGTGCCGGCATCAAAGCCAGTATCCGGGGCATTGACATGCTGTTGGAAGAAGGCATGAACGTCAAGGTCTGCCTGCTGCCCGACGGGGACGACCCCGACAGCTTTGCCCGCAAGCACAATGCCACCGACTACCAGGCCTACATCAACGAACACGAAGTGGACTTCATCCGCTTCAAGTCGCAACTGCTGTTAGAGGAAGCCGGGAAAGACCCCATCAAGCGGGCTGCCCTGATCAGCAGCATTGTCAAGAGTATCTCGGTGATTCCCGATGCCATCGTCCGTTCGGTCTATATCCGCGAGTGCAGCCAGTCGCTACAGATGGAAGAAAAAGTACTGGTGGAAGCAACGGCCAAACTAATCGAGCAGGCCCGCGAAAACCGGTACAAGGAGGCGCAACGCCGGCAGAACCAGGAGAACAGAAGGGCCGCACAGGTTGCTTCCGCCCTCGCCGCAGGAACGCCCCTTCCGCCGACTGCACCGACAAGCGGTACACCGACAGTTCCTCCCTTGCCCGAAGCTCCCGTACCGCCGATACACGGCGAAGTGCTGCCATCCGATGTTCCGCCCGCAGCCTTCCCGCCGCCTCCGGCTGTTCCGGAAGAGGAGCCCTACAACTCCTTCATCCCGCAGGAAGGGAACGAGGAGAAAGTATTCTATGCCAAGGAGGAAGAACTGGTACGGATGATTATCCGTTACGGAGAAAAAATGGTCTGCTACATAGAGACCGGAGAAGGGGAACAGGTGCCCCTGACGGTCATCCAGTTCATTTCGGAGGGACTGAAAGAAGACGACCTCCAGTTCCACAACGCCCTCCACCGGCACATCCTGAAGGAGGCCGAGAGCCATGCCGCCGACCCGAACTTCGTGGCCGAACGCCATTTCGTGAACCATCCCGACCCTGCCGTCAGCACCATGGCCGCCGAACTGGTCAGCGACCGCTACCAGTTGAGCAAATACCATTCAAAGGCCCAGAAAATCGTGAGCGACGAAGAACGGCTCTACGAACTGGTACCGCGCTTGCTCATCGACTTCAAAATGGCGATTGTCGACGAAGAGCTGAAGCACATCCTGCATGCACTGAACAACCCGTCGGTGGCCAACGACCCGCAGCGTTGCATGGAAATGATGCAACGCTACAAGGACCTGCACGACACACAACGGATGATGGCCCAGCGGGCAGGCGACCGAGTCGTCCTGAAGGTCTGACGGTCAGCTGCGGCGAATCAGGTTCATGAATTCCTCTCGGGTCTTGGCCTGGTTGAAGGCCCCGGTGAAGTCGGAGGTCGTCGTCACCGAGTTCTGCTTCTCTACCCCGCGCATCTGCATGCACATGTGCTTGGCCTCCACCACCACCATCACACCGAGGGGATTGAGCGTTTCCTGAATACACTCCTTGATCTGCAGGGTCATGCGCTCCTGCACCTGCAGTCGGTGGGAGAAGATGTCCACCACGCGGGCAATCTTGCTCAGTCCGGTGATGTATCCATTGGGGATATAGGCCACGTGGGCCTTACCGTAGAAAGGCAGCATGTGGTGTTCGCACAGCGAGAAGAAATCAATGTCCTTCACAATGACCATCTGACGGTATTCTTCGCGGAACTTGGCGGCATTCAGGACCTCCTTAGGGTCCACATCGTAGCCTCGGGTCAAGGTCAGCATGGCTTTGGCCACCCGTTCGGGAGTCTTGACCAGTCCTTCCCGTTCCGGCTCCTCGCCCAGCAGCTGCAGTATTTCCCGATAGTGTCCCATCAGCTGCTGCACCTTTTCCTCGGGCCACTTCATCAAATTCGTATCAATCATTCTTCCATGGGTATGTTAATGTTCTCTCGCACGATGGCCACCTCCTTGAACTGGCCGCTGCCCTTGAGCTGAAGCATGGCGGCATAGGCCTCCTCCATCGTCTTGTAGTCGCCCACCCGGCACAGCCAACGGGGCGGCTGGAAATAGGTGTAGACCGGCATCTTCGGAAAGGCCTCTTTCACCTTGTCGGCCACAGCCGTGGCTTCGTTGCGTGCCACCCGCGAGTTGTTGCCGGCGTAGATCTGCACCCGGTAGCCTTTGGTCTTCAGCACATTCTGTGCAGTGGGTTCGGTGGAAGACTGGTAACGCTTGCCAATCAAGGCCGAGATTTCTGCACTCTGGTGCACGTTCACTTCCCCCTGCCCCACCTGGCGGGACTGCAGTTCATCTACAATGGTCTGTCCGGAAAGGGAGAGTGCCCCGCCTGCGAAAGCCAGCGTCAGCATATACTTTTTCATATCTGTCGGTACGTTTCGTTGCTAAATAGATATTGCTCACAAAAACAGAAAGCCACAAAGACACGCGGAATTCCGGACGGCCTAAGCCGGTGTTCCCCTTAACTTCCCTGTGTCTTTGTGTCTTCAACGTTCACTTACGGTTCACCGATTACTTGAAAGCGTCGATGATACCCTTGAAGTCAGCAACCTTCAAGGCAGCACCGCCAATCAGGCCACCGTCGACATCAGGATTAGCGAACAGTTCCTTGGCGTTGGAGGGCTTACAGCTACCGCCGTACAGGATAGAAGTGTTGTCGGCTACTTCCTGGCCGTACTTCGCAGCTACCAGCGAACGGATGTGGGCGTGGATTTCCTGTGCCTGGGCGGGAGTGGCAGTCTTGCCGGTACCGATGGCCCAAACCGGTTCATAAGCCAGGATGACCTTGCCGAAGTCCTCTGCAGAGAGCGAGAAGACAGAAGCCAGCTGAGCTTCCACCACTTCGTTCTGCTTGTTGGCTTCGCGTTCTTCGAGCACTTCACCGATGCAGAAGATAGGCTTCAGGTTATTGGCCAAGGCCAGCTTCACCTTTTCTTCCAGGATTTCTACGGTTTCGTGGTAGTAAGCACGGCGTTCAGAGTGGCCCAGGATGACATACTGTGCACCGGTAGAAGCTACCATAGCGGCAGAAACTTCACCCGTGTAAGCGCCCGATACCTTGTCGGCACAGTTCTCGGCACCTACGCCGATAACGGCGCTGTCCACGATAGGAGTAACGGAAGCCAGGTGGATAAACGGAGTGCAGATGATGACATCACAGTTGGGTTTGTCAGCTGCCAATGCTTCATTCAATTCTTTCGCCAGTTCGATACCTTCTTGCAGGGTCTTGTTCATTTTCCAGTTACCTGCTACAATGTTCTTTCTCATTTTGTTATACTATTTAAAGGATTAAAAAACTCTCATTTCTTCTGTTTCCTCCGTCGGGCCAGCCAGGCCAGGTCTGCCAACGACAGCAGCAACAGCGGCAGGAAGAACCATCCCAGCACCTCGCCGATCTTCCGGCTGACACTCTTGCGGTTCACCTGCCCCAAGGGCAGTTCGTCCAACGGTGCGCCCAGCTGGTATTCGTCCGGCAGGTTGTCGGTACTCCATTTGTTGAGTACGACTCCCCGCTGCAGCAACACCAGTCCCGGATGGGAACGGACTATGGTCTTCAGGGTGACATCGTCCATGCGGGCAAAGGGGTATTCAGCCCCCGTATTCTCCTGCCACTCGGCAATGTCTTCGTCCGACGAAGCGGTGACGCAGAAGAAACGGTACCCGTATTCCACGCAATAGTCATAGATCTCATTGATCAAATCCATGCTGCTGTCGTCGGCCTGTGCCAGATAAGGAGCCACCAGCAGGAAGGTATAGTTCCCGTCATCGAGTACCTCATCCGTGACATCCGTCCCATCTTCCTGCAAAGTTATTGAAAAATCGTGAATCGGAGGCTCATATCCCGCTTCTTTTTGCAGGGTTTTTGATTCTACGAAGGTCCAGGCCGTGTCCGTAGGCAGACTGTCGACGGTAAATACCTGCTGCCGCCCCTCCTTGGCATATACGAAGGTCGTTTCGTAGACCGGCAGGTGCTCACCTTCGGGCACCTCCATTCCCTTCCGGATATCGGCCCCAATGGCATAGGGACGAAAATCGAAGACAGGAAGTTCGTGGATGCAATAGAGGGAAAAGAACAAGACAAACACGATGCTGTAGAGAGAGATGAGCCAGTCCACCTGATAGGTGACCAGCTTGAAGGCATACCGGTGCCCTTTGTAGAGGACAACGGCCGCCGCTAACAGCACCACGTTCTTGAAGAAGGTTTCCCAGTTGCTCAGCACCACGGCGTCTCCGAAACAGCCACAGTCGGCAATCGGGTCAGTCAAGGCCAGCCAAAGGGTCAAGGGAGTCATGAACGAGAGGAAGGAAATGGCCACCAGCGCGGAGACCTTCCGGCGGATGCCGAAAAAAAGGTGGATGCCCAGGACAAACTCACAGATGCCGAGCACCAAGGCGGAGAGGAAAGGATAGGCCATAGGAATCAGCGACACCGGCACACCCCCTGCCTCGAGGTAGTCTAAAAACTTGTAGTAAGTACCCCACGGGTCATTGGCCTTGACAAAGCCGGAGGCGATGAAAACCACCCCCAGAAGAAACCGGCAGCAGTTGACCCCTGCCTTCAGGGCTGTATGTAACCGCTTATTCTCCAAATTCCAGTTTGATGAGTCCGAAGACAGCATAATTGATCATATCCATGTAGTTGGCATCTACCCCTTCCGACACCAAGGTAGCCCCGCACAGGGCCTCGATCTGCTTGGTCCGGTAAATCTTCATCAGAATCAGGTCGGTGTATGAAGTGGTCCGCATACTGCGCCATGCCTCGTCGTAGTCATGGTTCTTCACCAGCATCAGTTCCAGTGCCTTTCGGGCCTGCTCGTCGTAGAGGTCAAGTGCCTCCTGCTCAGTCAGGTCGTCCTTCTCGGCATAGCCCCGTTCCAGTTGGATCAGTCCGATAATGCCATAGTTCACAATGGCCATCAGTTCGGAACGGATGCCCTCGCCCACCAGTGTCACCCCTTTCGTTTCGATGCTGCGGATGCGGTTGGCCTTGATGAACAGCTGGTCGGTCACCGACATGGGGCGCATGATACGCCATGCCGCCCCATAATCGTGCAGTTTCTTGGCATACAAGTCACGGCACAAGGCAATGACCTGTTCGAATTGTTGCTTCGTATCCATACATCAAGAGCACTTCAGCACCTGCCCGATGCGCAGGGTCGTGGTGCGTTTGATACCGTTCAGCTGGCACAGACGATCGATGGAAACATGGTACTTGCGCGAAATGCTGCCCAACGTATCCCCTTGCTTGATCTTGTGGTAGCGGATGCCGTTGCCGTCCGCCCCCGAGGAAGCCGCCGCAGCAGCCACAGCCCCCGACTTTCCGTTCCGGATGGCCGCCAAGGCACGGGTACGCTGGTTGGCGTAGCGGTTGGCCCCGCGGACAAACAGGTAACTGTCGGCCACGATGTCCTGGTTGGGGAAGTCAAAGATGAATTCAGGATTGATGACCTCGCCGAGGAAGCGGGTCTCGAAGTGCAGGTGCGAACCAGTGGAACGGCCCGTATTGCCCCCCAGTCCGATGGGGTCGCCAGCCTTGACATATTCGTCTTCTTTCACAATCTGCTTGGAGAGGTGTCCGTAGATGGTTTCAAGGCCGTTGTCGTGCCGGATAACCACATACTTGCCGTAGCCACGACGTTCGTACTTCACCATCCGCACCTTGCCGTCGAAGGCAGCCCGTATGGTATCGCCGATATAGACTTTCAGGTCCAGTCCGTTGTGCATTCTGCGCCAGCGGGGACCGCATTTCGAAGTAATCTGGGTATGAGTAGTAGGCATACAGAAGCCGGTGAGGTCGATGCGGAAGCTGTCGGGGACACTCACGGTCTTGCCATAGGCATGGACACGGTCGTTGCTCCACGTGGGGTAAAGGCTGTAAGCAGGATAGACCGACTGTTCCACTTTTATCTGGCGGATCAATGCCAAGGAATCGACGGCCTTGAGCTTTCTGTCAACAGGTGCCTGACGCGCCAACAGGTCCTGACCGGAAACCTGTACACTGACCATCGCCAAAGCGGCCACTGCTACTGTTCGGATACATTTTAAAATCATTACGCTATCTACTGAGTTTCATTATCGAAAAGGTATTGCTACCCGTTAGGATTCACTAAATCGTTCCAAAGGTAATGATTTTCCGGCAAATTCTGCGTCCCGATTAACTATTTTTCATGATATTTTTCCCCGAAAACCGGTCATTCCGTCGTTTTTGTGCTATACAACATACTGCCCGACTGAACCAAAGGCTGGAAACGTCCTTGCTGCCAACGGTAGGCCACCGGTGCGGGACGCAGACAGGCACGCAGCCGCTGCGCCGCCTCCTTGTCGAGGTAGTCGGGGGTTGAATAAACAAAGGTAAGGGAATCGGAAGTGGCCGAGAGGGAGGCTTGCAGGAGGGTCATGTCGGCCAGCCGGCGACATGACCGGCAGTCTGCACTGTCGGCTCCGTCCCGGGCAGAGGCAAAGAAGTCGTCCGCTACAGGAGGAGTCAGGAAGGACTCTTGCGGCAACGGCTCCCAGCTGGTGGAATAGAAAGTCACCCGGCTGTCGGCCACGGGAGCCAGGTAAGTCTGTACGCAGCAGACCACCTTCACCGAGTCGTTCACCGGCAGCAGCTTCATCTCGACCGTGCTGGCCGTCGTTTCCTTCAGGAAAAGGTAGTCGGCCGTCAGCCGCATCATCTCCGCCTGTCCGCCGAAGCGGTCCTTCACCGTGGCCCGCATACCACTTTCCAGAAAGTCACCGAAGTCCTCCCGGTTCACCTTCGTCAACAGGGGCGAAAGCGAATCAGGCAGTTCCACGAACAAGGTCTTCAGGTCCTGCGCCTGTACGGCCATGCCGGCCAGCAGACCGGCTGTCATCAGTAAATATCTCATCGTTTTCTACGCTTCATGGGTTTATCCGTTCCGCCTGCGAAGATAGCGCAAGCCGGGCGAAGCACCAAATGAAAAACCTTGTTTTTGGATTCTGCACAGAAATTAACGGCATTTCTTCCCCGATTGACGGAAAATACCTACCTTTGCACCGGTCAGAACCCTAATTATCCGAGAAACATGAGTACAACGTTCATCCTGGTTTTCCTGCTTACTGTCGCTGCCAGCTTCATCCAGCGGGTCAGCGGTTTCGGCTTCGGAATCTTCGTGATGATGTTCTTCCCCTTCTTCCTGCCGTCCTACGGCGAATCCATCATGCTCTCCGGCATGCTGGCCGGCACTACGGCCCTGCTCGTGGCTGTCCGCCATTGGCGAGACATCCGCTGGGATGTCATGGGACTCATCGTTCTGCTCAATCTGGCCGTGTCCGCCCTCTCCATCGCCTACATGTCTTCGCTGGGCAATGAGGTCTTGAAGCGGTGCCTCGGCGGGGTGCTCCTCCTCATCGGCGGCTACTTCCTGTTCGGAGCCGACAAGCTACACCTGCCGGTCCGTTCGCGCAAGGCCCAGGTGTGCATCGGGACTGTCAGCGGCCTGATGGGCGGCATGTTCGCCATGCCCGGCCCTCCCGTAGTCCTCTACTGCATCGGTTCGCTTCCCGACAAGCGCCAGTACATGGCCACCATGCAGGCGTTCTCCGTCGTTTTCAATGTCTTCTACACCATCTTCCGTGCCCGTGTCGGTTTCTATTCCGACCAGACTCTCCTACTGTGGGGCATCGGCCTCCTCGGTGTCGTGGGCGGTTCCTTTCTGGGGGCCCGTTGCTTCGAAGCCATCAGTCACCGCACTCTCAAGCGTATCGTCTATCTCATGATGCTGGCCAGCGGCATAGTGGCCCTCTGCTGACCGTCCACCCGACTGTGCGAAAGGACTGTAAGCACAAAGTGGATGAATTCAGATTCTTCGTCTCGCTACAGATGGCAGAATGATAGGTTCCTAAGGCCCCAGAACATTCGTTTCCTCATTTTCATATCGTTTGTCTGTCAGTTCCTAAAAGATAAACGATTGGGACATCATGGCCTTCTTCCAGGGTGCCACAGACGTGAAAGGCTATCTGGAGCTCGAAGCCATCGGTTCGATTGACGGCGATGCCGCCAAGCCCGCCAAGCTCTGGATGGACAGCTGGAACGAGAACAATACTGGCGCGGCCTATCCGCGCGTGACCATCGGCTCCAACGGTGTCAGCATGCCGAGCATCAGCTCCGACTTCTGGCTCCAGGATGCCACCTACCTCCGCCTGAAGAACCTGCAGATCGGCTATACTTTCCCGAAGGCATGGATCAGCAAGCTGGGCATCTCCAAGCTGAGAGTCTACTACTCCGGACAGACCATCCTCACCTTCACGGGCTTCTTGAAGGGATGGGACCCCGAAGCACCGGCTGGCCGAGGCAACTATTATCCCCAGACACAGGTTCACTCGTTCGGCCTGAACCTGACATTCTAATTATTCACCTTAAAAAGAAACTGATATGAAAAAGTTCATCAAATATTGCTTGCTTTTAGCTGTTCCGGCAGCCCTGTCCGGCTGTTCCGAGAGTTTCCTCGGCAGAGCGCCGGGCGATGCCTTGTCTCCCGCCACATTCTGGAAGACAGAAGCGGACGCCGACCTGGCCCTGACCGGCTGCTACCGCCAGAACGCCAGCCCTTACCGCATCGAGGAGATGTGGTACTGGGACTGCACATCGGACAACCAGTACAACTTCCACACCCACGAAGGCTACCGCTGCATCGGTAACGGTACGATGGCCCCGTCGGGCGTAAGCATCGTCAGCTACTTCAGCTTCCTCGGCATCCGTACGTTCAACGAGTACCTGAAGATGGAGTTTTCCCTCTGTCGTACAAGGCAGCGGCGACTACGGATCCGATGCCAACAACTGTACGCACACGGGCTACAACTTCAAGAAGTTCTATTCCGACCTGAGCGAATACGACGACATCTGGGACGCTGAACGCAACTTCCCCGTGCTCCGCTATGCCGAAGTGCTGCTGACCTATGCCGAAGCAAAGATCGAGCAGAACCAGATTGACAATTCCGTCTACGAGGCCATCAACCAGGTATGCCGTCGTGCCGGTATGCCGGATGTAGACGAGGCCAAGTACAGTAACCAGGCCAAGCTGCGCGAACTGGTTCGCCGCGAACGCCGGGTAGAATTCGCTTATGAAGGTATGCGCCGCTGGGACATCCTGCGCTGGGGCATCGCCAACGAAGTGATGAGCCAGCCGGTCGTACGGGTAGAAGGCAGCTTGCTGACCACGAAGAACGAGGAAGGCGACTTCAACGTGAACATCACCGGTACGACTCTGGAGGAGAACCGCACGTTCACGGTCGGCAAGCACGAGGTACTGCCCATTCCGCAGAGTGCCATCGACGCCAACCCGAACCTGACACAGAATCCGGGCTATTAATGGCCACTACCCATGACGAAACTGTAGGGGCAGACCTATGTGTCTGCCCGGAAACATCCACCTCGGCATTCCGGGCGGACACGCAGGTCTGCCCCTACAGCGTCATTCATCAAATTGTTTCACACCCCGTGTAATGGGGACTCAGAATGACAATTCATTGAATGACTTGCAGGGGTCAGACTGTGTGTCCCTTCTAAAAAAGACCTAAAGAACCTGTTCCTTCGACAGTTCATCCGCTATTCGGAGCACGATGTCGTGGTGTTCCAACGTAGTGGCGATGCAGCGCGGCAAGGCCGCATACCCGATGGCGGCCCCCAGGATATTTCCCGTCACGGCTCCGGTGGAATCACTGTCGCCCGGATGGGCCACGGCGGCGACCAACGCCTTGTCGAAAGCCCCGAAATATTTCAGCGAACAGTAGAGGGCAATGGCCAAGGTTTCCTCCGCCACCCAGCCTTCCCCCAAGAGGCCGATGGCATGCACATCGGTCAGGGTCGATGCAGACAGCTCCACCGCCTTCTCCAGCAACTGCTGCAGGACATCCATCTCCGCCGAATGGTCGGCATACAAGGTACGGACCAAAGCCACGCTTTCCGCCACATAGTTCTTCAAGGCATTCCGCGTAGGCCGTTCGTCGGTCACCAACCGAAGAATCAGGTAGGCCAGCACTGCCGCCGGCAGATAGCCCAACGGATGCTGGTGGGTGAGACGCGACGCTTCGGCGACCAGGCGGACAACCGCCTCGGAATCTTCCCAGCCGCGCGACACCGCATATAAAGGTATCGGCGCAGTGCGCATCACGCCGCCACAGCCTTTGCTGTAGTTGACCGGCACCTTCTGTTCGAACAGTTCCTTCAAGGCCATCAGACAGGTATTGCCCGGTGCCCGCCGTTCGTTCAGTCCCGGTACGGTGCGCAGCCAGCAGGAGGCATCCAGCACCTTCCGCCACCCCACCTGGCCCAAGTACCATTCGATGTAGGCATCACGGATGCACGGAAGGAAGGCTTCTGCCTTTCCTGCTGCCTTCAGCAGCCCATACGCCGTGTAGAGCGTCATCTGGGTATCGTCTGAAATCAACGCATACCCATCGCCTTCATCCATTCCTCTATTCCCCCATCCGGAGCAATGGCCCGAGAACGACTGCCGGCCAATATCGCATATCCGCCGGATTTCTTCCTGGGAACGGGCGAACTCAAGCGGGTAGCCCAAGGCATCCCCTGCCGCTCCACCTACCAAGGACCCTCTGATACGGTCCTGCAATGTCTTCACATCCATCATAATACTTATCTCTGTCAGTTGACAATCACATTCAAGTCGGCTTTCTGCTGTATTTCAAGCGATTGAAGGGAGTTCTCCGGTATCGTCCGAACAAGAGTTTCCTTCATGTTACCAAAAATCGGAGATATTTCGGATATTTGCAACTTTTTTCCTTTAAAATTCTGTAACCATTGCATATATTACCGTGAAAACGTATCTTTGCCCGTACAAACCGATAGATTCGTGACGACCATGAAAAAGAATTCCTTCCGGGCCTGGCTGCTTGCCGCCCGTCCCAAGACCTTGACGGGAGCGGCCATCCCAGTACTGATTGGCTGTTCCCTTGCCCACTGGCACGGACAGTTCCAATGGCTGCCGGCTTTGCTTTGCCTGGGCTTTGCCTTTCTGATGCAAATCGATGCCAACTTCATGAACGACCTGTATGACTACCTGAAAGGGAGCGACCGCGCTGACCGGCTGGGTCCTGAACGGGCCTGTGCCCAAGGGTGGATTTCACCGGAGGCCATGAAGCGGGGGATTGTCCTGACCACCGTTGTGGCGGCGGTCTGCGGACTGTGCCTGCTGGCCTACGGAGGTGTATGGATGCTGCCGGTGGGACTGGCCTGCATCGCCTTTGCCTTCCTGTACACGGCTGGTCCCTACCCCTTAGCCTACCATGGCTGGGGAGATGTACTGGTGCTTGTATTTTTCGGGTTCGTGCCCGTGGGCTGTACCTACTATGTCATGGCGCACACGTGGAACCTGCCGGTCACCCTTGCCTCGCTGGCTTGCGGACTTGTCATCGACACCCTGCTGATGGTGAACAATTTCCGCGACCGCGACCAGGATGCAGTCAGCGGCAAACGCACCTTGGTGGTCCGCTTCGGTGCCCGCTTCAGTCTGGTCTTCTACTACTTGCTGGGGATGCTGGCCTGCTGGTGCTGCTTCTACTTCCTCGGCTGCGGAAAACCCCTGGCGGCTCTTCTTCCGCAGTTTTACCTGCTGCCCCATATTTTCACGACGGTGAAAATGGCCCGCATCGGCCGGGGCAAGGAGCTGAACCTGATTCTGGGGGAAACTTCCCGCAACATGCTTTTCTTCGGGCTGCTGCTGAGTGCAGGACTGATTTTTTAACCCGTTGTCATTCCTCGGATTTTTCTGTCCTTCCGGCGCACCCGACAAATCCTGTGGGGAGGGCGTACGGATGCTAACCTAAAAACTGTTGTTAAACGATACATGATTGCCTAAAAAGTTAGTACCTTTGCACTATGAATCGTAGCAGCAACATAAATATGTATGAAGGCCTTGCCTCAT
>SFDG01000075.1 GCA_004558305.1 Phocaeicola plebeius | reverse complement strand
TTCTTCAGGAATAGGAGCCGGACCGTGGTTAGGTCCTTTAGCGACACAGCACATGTGTTCAACTTCGTGTGAATAAGTCATATTCTTTACGTTTTTATTAAGGTAATAAAAAATAAGTATTTCATCTGTTCGGATTGGAGAACAACTGCTCAAATCCGACACAAAGTTAATCCTTTTATTTAGTTTTCCAATGTTCCGGCGAAAACTTTTTATCCGGAAAGAAGAATATTTTCATGAGCGGATGCTATTTTGTCAACTCCGCTTGCCAAATTGTTTTCTTCTTCGTACATTTGCACGGAATATCGGAGTCTCCGAGTAAATAATGCAGAATGATGGAACAAAAGAGAATAATTGTGTCCGATGCGGAACTCCGCAAAGGGGCGGAGGCCGGCATGGACGGCTTCCTGCAAGTGTTTGTAGACCGTTACTTGGCGGTGACGGGAGGGGAAATCAGTGCAGCGACGATGCCGCTGCTCAACGGATGGCAACATACGCTGCTGGGCTATCACTTCTTCCGGGAGGAGGTGGACGAGGGCGGCTTCGTGCAGCTGATACAGAACGGGTATGGACCGTATATTTTTCTTAACCCGTTTGCCAAGGCCATGCGCCTGATGGGGGCGAAGGAGTTCTCGAAACTGGTGTATGAAGCCAAGCGGATCTATGACGAGCACCGGCAGGAACTGGAAAAGGACTGTACGGAGGATGAATTCATGGCGATGTACGAGCAGTACGAGGCGTTCGACGACCTGGAGGAGCAGTTCATGGACATGGAAGAGGAGGTGACCGAAACGGTGGCCCGCTATGTGGACGAACATTTGGAGGACTTTGCTGAGATTGAGTGATGTCTCTGCGGAAATCGGGTGGTTGTTCAGCGATTTTTTTCGCTTGACTCCATGTTTCTTGTCAGGATGACAGATGTCATAAAATTCGTTAAAGTCGATCATCGCGTGCAGTAAAATGCGTATCTTGGCATTTACTAAGCGATTGAGATAAATATTTCTACAACGTATAACAAAATTAAAGAATAACAGGTAATATGAAAAAGACAAAATTCGCAGTGTTTTTCGCTGCATTGATTTCCATGTTGAGCTTCACTTCCTGCTTGGACAGTGACGGAGGAAGCTCTACCAACAGTATGTACACGGTGTTGAGGGTGAACGGCTTTACGGGCGGCTATTGGTTTACGGACGCAGCGGGTTGCCAGTATGTGCCCAACAACCAGAGCGCACTGGCCAATTCGGGATTGGAGCAGTATCAGTATGCGTTCGTAGGCTTTACGTACGATGCCAGCCAGGTGACGCAGGACACCAAGAAAATCGGTGTTGACCTGTATGCTGCGTCGCCCGTGAAGACTTTCTATGCCGACGAGGTACAAGGCGATGAAATGAACGAGTATTCCAATGCGGCTTTCCAGGCGGTGGCTACGGATATCACATACAACACGTATGTGACGTTCTTCACGCGCAACGACATCTTCGTGCCGGTGAGCTACTACTACAAGGCTTCCAGCAACAACGACGAGTTGAAGGCCGAACTGAACTCGCACGATTTCCGCCTTTTCTTTGACAAGGAGCAGTCTTCGTCGTCGACCATGAAGCTCAGCATACGTCATCATGTACAGGATCCTACCGTCAACAAGGACAGAACGACGGTGGGTTCGGAATACCTGCATTTCAACTTGGCTTCGGTATTGGCTTCGTATCGAAACATGTTCAATACTACTCCGATGACCATCGAGATTGAGTACCTTTATAACTATTCCTCCAGCGATTTGGGCGGCAACCCCATTCCCAAGCAGATTGAGGTGGATTACAAGGCATGGTCGGACGAGTTTGACAAGATCAACCAATAAGCGCAAAGCGACCAGACCTATTTTATTTTTCGGAGAAAACCATGTGCCCTCCGTTGCCCGATGGAACGTATTCCGTCGGACAGCGGGGGCACTTCTTTTTATAATTTGCTTTTTTTAGCCCATTCACCGGAAAATATATAGGTGGAATGCGGAGATTTTTGTATTTTTGCCGCCTAAAGTGAAGGGATGCACCCTCACGGGATTGGTAAATTATAAAAACGGACAACAGTGAACTATACGGAATTGTTTTATAGGGTATTGGCAGTCCTGTCCACACCAGCGCGTGCCTGGGACAAGATTGCTGAAAAAGGGAAGGGAAACCTGGTTCTGGCCGAGTATGTCTATCCCCTTATCGGCCTTTGCGGCCTTTGTGAGTTTATCGGAGCATTCATCGGCAAGGACATCTCGTCGCTGATGTTCCAGGTGGCACTGACCCGTTGCTGCGCCGTGGCCGTTTCCCTGTTCGGAGGCTATTTCCTGTCCGTGTCGTTACTCAGCCGTTTCACCCGTTACTGGTACGGCTGGCAGGATTCTACCGACCGGATGCAGCTGTTCGTGGCCTATTCCATGACCGTGACTTTCGTCCTCGATATGATCAGCGGACTGGTCTCCATCGTGGTGCTGAGCTGGGTGCTCCAGTTGTACACCATCGTGATTGTGTATGAGGGGGCACGGAGACTGGTCGGCATCAAGGAGTTGCGGCTTGTGTCGTACACCGTGTGGGCGACGCTTGCCATCCTGGCCTGTCCGGTGCTGATAGAAATCATCTTTAATAAACTCTCTGTAATTCTGAACTGATGAAACCAACGAACAATAACATCAATATCAAGAACAAACGGGCGTCGTTCGACTATGAATTCATCGACACCTATACGGCAGGCATTGTGCTGACGGGAACGGAAATCAAGTCCATCCGTCTGGGAAAGGCCAGCTTGGTGGACACGTATTGTTACTTTGTCAAGGGAGAGCTGTGGGTAAAGAACATGCACATCGCCGAGTATTTCTACGGCTCTTACAACAACCATGCCGCCCGTCGCGACCGCAAGCTGCTGCTGACCAGGAAAGAACTGCGCAAGCTGGAGCGTACTGCCGATTCGCCAGGCTTCACCATCGTTCCTACCCGGCTGTACATCAACGAGAAGGGACTGGCCAAGGTGGTAGTGGCACTGGCGAAGGGTAAGAAGGAGTACGACAAGCGGCAGTCGCTCAAGGAGAAGGAGGACAAGCGAATGATGGACCGTATGTTCAAGCATTGACCGGAAGGGAAACGTGTTACAATAAAGCTATGCAGACAAAGACAATACAACAGCTGGTGCAGGAACGTATCCTTGTGCTGGACGGTGCCATGGGCACCATGATCCAGCAATACCATCTGACGGAAGAGGATTTCCGGGGAGAACGTTTCCGCGATTTGCCGGGGCTGATGAAGGGCAACAACGACATGCTGGTGCTGACACGCCCCGATGTGATAGAAGACATTCATCGCAAATACCTCGAAGCGGGGGCCGACATTATCGAAACCAATACGTTCAGTGCGAACCGGATTTCGATGGCCGACTATCACTTGCAGTCGCACTGCCGGGAGATGAACCTCGTGGCGGCACGTCTGGCCCGCCGTCTGGCGGACGACTATACCCGGTGTCGACCCGACAAGCCGCGTTTCGTGGCCGGCTCGGTGGGACCTACCAACAAAACCTGCTCCATGAGTCCTGATGTGAACAATCCGGCGTTCCGTGCCCTGACCTTCGACGAACTGGCAGCTGCCTATCGCGAACAGATGGAAGCCCTGCTCGAAGGGGGAGTGGATGCTTTGCTCATAGAGACCATTTTCGATACGCTCAATGCCAAGGCGGCTGTGTTGGCTGCCGGACAGGCGATGGAAACGACGGGACGGAAGGTCCCCCTGATGCTGTCGGCCACGGTGGCCGATGTGTCGGGACGCACGCTGTCGGGACAGACGCTCGAAGCGTTCCTCGCTTCTATCCAGCATGCCGATGTCTTTTCTGTGGGACTGAACTGCTCGTTCGGTGCCCGCCAACTGAAGCCTTTCCTCGAACTCCTGGCCCGGAAAGCACCTTATTATATCAGTGCTTATCCCAATGCCGGACTGCCCAACAGCCTGGGACAGTATGATCAGACCCCTGAAGAAATGGCGGCGGAAGTGGGCGAGTATGTACGTGAGGGGCTGGTGAACATTATCGGGGGATGCTGCGGAACGACTGAACAGTACATTGCCCGTTACCGGGAACTGGTGGAGGGGGCGAAGCCTCATGTGCCGGTACCTGCTTCACCCTACCTGTGGCTGTCGGGACTGGAGCTGCTGCAGCTGACGCCCGAGATCAACTTCGTCAACGTGGGCGAACGTTGCAACGTGGCCGGGTCGCGCAAGTTCCTCCGTCTGATCAACGAGAAGAAGTACGAGGAGGCCCTGAGTATTGCCCGCAAGCAGGTGGACGACGGGGCGTTAGTGCTCGACATCAATATGGACGACGGTCTGCTGGACGCGGCTGCCGAGATGACGACTTTCCTGAACCTGATTGCTTCGGAACCTGAAATAGCACGGGTTCCGCTGATGATTGACTCGTCGAAATGGGAGGTCATCGTGGCTGGCCTGAAGTGTGTGCAGGGTAAGTGTGTGGTGAATTCCATCTCGTTGAAGGAAGGGGAGGAGAAGTTCATCGAACATGCCCGCACCGTGAAGGAGTATGGGGCGGCGGTGATTGTCATGGCGTTCGACGAGAAAGGCCAGGCGGATACGTTTGCCCGCAAGATAGAGGTGTGCGAACGGGCCTACCGCATCCTGACCGAGCAGGTGGGGTTCCGCCCGCAGGACATTATCTTCGACCCCAACGTGCTGGCGGTGGCGACGGGCATGGCGGAACATGACAATTATGCCGTGGATTTCATCCGGGCGGCCAGATGGATCCGGCAGCACCTGCCGGGGGCGCATGTCAGCGGCGGGGTGAGCAACCTGTCATTCTCGTTCCGGGGAAACAACTATATTCGGGAGGCGATGCACGCTGTCTTCCTGTACCATGCCATCCGCGAAGGAATGGACATGGGCATTGTCAATCCGGCTGCGTCGGTGCTCTATACCGACATTCCTGCCGACATCCTGGAGCGCATTGAGGATGTGGTGCTGAACCGCCGTCCGGATGCTGCCGAACGGCTGATTGAGACGGCTGATCGGCTGAAGGCGGAGAAGGAGGGGGCGGTGTCTTCGGCGGCTGCCGAGGAGTCTCATCTTACTTGGCGCGAGGGAATGAGCGTGGAGGAACGACTGCAGTATGCTTTGGTGAAGGGCTTGGGCGACTGGCTGGAGGAGGACTTGCACGAGGCATTGGCCGGTTATCCGCATGCCGTGGACATCATCGAGGGGCCGCTCATGGCTGGGATGAACCATGTAGGCGACCTGTTCGGGGCGGGCAAGATGTTCTTGCCGCAAGTGGTGAAGACGGCCCGCACGATGAAGAAGGCGGTGGCTATCTTGCAGCCGTACATCGAGGCGGAGAAGACGGAAGGGGCGAGAAAGGCCGGAAAGGTGCTGGTGGCAACGGTGAAGGGAGATGTGCACGACATTGGCAAGAACATAGTGTCGGTGGTGATGGCGTGCAACAACTACGAGATCATCGACCTCGGCGTGATGGTGCCGGCTGAACAGATTGTGGCGACGGCTATCCGCGAACAGGTGGACATCATCGGTCTGAGCGGACTGATTACGCCTTCGCTGGAGGAGATGGTGCACGTGGTGACGGAACTGGAACGGGCGGGCTTGCATATTCCGGTGATGATTGGTGGGGCTACGACTTCGAAGCTTCATACGGCTTTGAAGATTGCGCCGGTCTATCATGCGCCGGTGGTCTACATGAAGGATGCGTCGCTGAATGCTCCGGTGGCGGCGAAGTTGCTGAATCCTGACCAGCGGGCGGCGTTTGTGGAGCAGCTGGAGGAGGAGTACCGAGTGCTTCGTGAGAAGAACGGGCAGAAGGCGGTGCAGACGGTGTCGCTGGCGGAGGCGCAGCGGAACAGGTTGCAGTTGTTCTAAAAGTGTATCTGTGTGTGTCTGCGTGTGTCGGAATGGGCCACAGATGCACACAGATGTTACGGATGACCACAGATTTTTTTTGACTTTGAAACACAGAGTCACAGAGCGACAGAGTTTTTTCTTTGAACACAAAGAGACAAAGGGACAAAGGGATAATGGCTAATTTCTTCCTTTCTTCTATTCTTTGTGTTTTATCTCTCTGTGACTCTGTGTTTATATCAACATTTCTTCAGAAAGTCTGCTGCTTTTGCCAGTGTTTCGGGCTTGCCGATGTCTATCAGTTGCAGGTCGGGACGGATGCTGCCGCCGATGCATGCCTGATGGCATACCGCCAAGTAGAAATCGGTGATGGAGAACTTGCCCTGCCACTGTGAGTTCATGTAGCGGAACAGGGAGGGGGAGAAGACGTGGATGCCACTGAAAGCATATTCCTGGTGCAGCGAGGGGGAATAGGTGAAGCCTTCCGGCTTTGTCTGCCCCGTCCCCTTATGAATCCACCCGCAGAGACGTTGACGGTGGTCGAACAGGAGGTAGCGGGTAGTGGTGCGCGGACTGACTAACAGCGTAGCCTCGTTGCCGCTGTTCTGATGGTCGGTGTACAGCTGACGTAAGTCTGCATTCGAAAGGATGTCCACGTTGTGGACCAGGAACGGTTCTCCGTTATCGAAGAAAGGAGCGGCTTTGCGAATGCCTCCTCCGGTATCTAACAACGCTCCGCGTTCATCGCTGATGTGGATGGTCAGTCCGAAATCCTGTTGCGCACGGAGAAAGGTGATGATCTGTTCTCCGAAATGATGAATGTTGATGACCAGTTCCGTGAATCCGGCTGCTTTCAGTCGGAGAATCACGTGTTCCAGCATCGGTCTGCCGGCGACAGGTACCAGTGCCTTGGGCATCGTGTCGGTCAGCGGTTTCAGCCGGGTGCCCAGTCCGGCGGCAAATAGCATGGCTTTCATGTCGTAGTATCAAGGGAAAGGGTTAAACAATCTGAAGAATCTGCTGCTCCCGGTGTTCCAGTTCCACACGGATGCCGAATTTCTCGTGCAGGTGGCGGGCCACATGTTCGGCGGCATAGACTGAGCGGTGCTGTCCGCCCGTACAGCCAAAGCAGACCATCAAGTGCTCGAACCCCCGTTCCAGATAGCGCTGTACGTGGGCATCCACTAGGGTGTCCACCTGGGTCAGGAAGGTCAGGATTTCTCCGTCTTCTTCCAGGAAGCGGATGACGGGTTCGTCCCTGCCTGTCAGGTTCCGGTACTGTTCGTAGCGGCCCGGGTTGTGGACACCCCGGCAGTCGAACACATAGCCTCCTCCGTTGCCGCTGGGGTCTTCGGGAATTCCCTTGCGGTAGGAAAAGCTCATCACCCGTACCGTCAGTTTCCGCTTGTTGCGTTCGAAGACGAACTGAGGCAGGTTGGTCAGTTCCTCCAGCACCTGGCTGAGGTATGGATAGTCGGGGAATCCTTCGGCCAGCAGCTGGCGCAGGTTTTCCACGGCGAAAGGCACACTCTGCAGAAAGTGCGGTTTCCGCTCGAAATAGCCCCGGAAGCCGTAGGCTCCGAGAACCTGAAGGGTCCGGAACAAGACATAGTGGCGCAGCTGGTGGCGAAAATTCTCTTCCGACATGGGCAGGTAATGGCGGAGCTCGTCCAGGTAGTCGGCCATCAGCTCGTTCCGCAGTTCAGGCGAGAAATGTGCTTTGGCCTGCCAGAGGAACGAGGCGACATCGTAGAAGACGGGACCTTTCCGTCCGCCCTGGAAATCGATGAAGAACGGTTCGCCATGGCGCACCATCACATTGCGGCTCTGGAAATCGCGGTACATGAAGGTGGGGGTAGGGGTCGACAGCAGGATGTCGCACATCTTTTCGTAGTCATCCTCCAGCCGGTCCTCCTGGAACTCCAGTCCCGTGGCCTTCAGAAAGCAGTATTTGAAATAGCTCAAGTCCCATAGGATGCTGCGGCGGTTGAACTCGGGCTGCGGATGGCAGACACTGAAGTCCATATCTTCCGCTCCTTCACACTGCAGGCGGGGCAGCAGCCGGATGGTCTTGCGCAGCAAGGCCACTTCGTCGGCATCGAACCGGCCCGTTTCCCGGCCGTGGGCGATGGCATCGAAAAGCAGGGTGTTTCCCAAATCGTCCTGTAGGTAGCAGGACAGGTCCTGGCTGGTGGCATGGACATGCGGAACGGGCAGCCCCTTCTCCTCGAAATGGCGGGCCATGTAGATGAATGCCTTGTTCTCGTCCACGGAAGTACCGCATACACCGATGAGGGTTGGGGTGCCCCTCAGGCGGTAATAGCGTCGGTTGGACCCTGCTCCGGGAAGGATTTCTACGGAAGTGGGACGATGGCCGGTGGTGGCGAGATAGAGCTGTTGCAGTGTTTCTGAATTTGTTGTCATAGTGGGTTGAGTTTCTCAATTAACAAAGTTAAGGATTTGTAGCAAATCAGCCAAAGAAAAATGGTTTTTTTTGCGGGAATGCCAGTGGCGGAACTGCTCCGTTCGCCACTTTGATTCATCATACACAAAAAAACGGGCTGTCCTAAAATCACTTTCCGGACAGCCCTTCGTTAGTAGTATGAATAAAAAAACAGAAACGGGATTTATTCTGCACCGCCCCCTAAGGCACTGTACAGGTTGACAACCCCTTGAATCTCAGCAAAGCGGTTAGCAACTTGTGTCAGCTGTGCGTTGAGCAGCGACTGCTGGGCGGTCAGCACCTCCAGGTAGGTGGTGGTGCCGTGCTCCATCAGCAGCGAGGTGCTGCGGTAGGCTTTCTGCAATGCTTCCACTTGCTGGTCGAACAAGAGGGATTTGGAACGGGCCGTCTGGTATTGTTCCAAGGCTTCGTTGACTTCCACTCCGGCATTCAGCAGGGTCTGTTCGAAGCTCAGCCGTGCTTCTTCCTGCTTTGCCTTGGCAATCTTCAGCTGGCCCGTCAGTTGTCCACGGGCGAAGAGGGGCTGCGTTAGCGAGCCCACTGCCGAGGCGATGAACTTGCCCGGATTGACGATGTAGCCGCCTGCCGAGTTGGTCCATCCGGCACTTCCGCTCAATACCACGGAGGGATAGAACGAGGCACGGGCCTGGTTAGTGGCATAGAAAGCCTGTTCCAGATTGCGTTCGGCCGCGCGTACATCCGGACGACGGGACAACAAGTCCACCGGAATGCCTGTTGCCAACTGTTCGGGCAGTTGCAGCCCGTCGAGGGTGCCGCGCTGGAAGTCGTGCGGCGTTTCGGCCAGCAGGAGCGAAAGGCTGTTCTTCACCTGGTTGATCTGTTCCTTCAGGTCGAGTACCGAGGCACTCACACTGAAGGCAGCGGCCTCCATCTGCGAGGCAGCGGCTTCGTTTGCCTGTCCGGCCGCCATCAGGGCACGGGTGCTGCGGGCCGACTCCTTCCACGATGTTTCCGCCTCCTGGCTGATGGCGAGCTGTGCGTCGAGCATCAGCAGGGTATAGTAGGTGTTGGCGATGCCGGCTATCAGCTGTGTACGCACGGCTTGCCGGTAGTCCTCGCTCTGGGCGTAGAGGGCCTTGGCTTGCTGTTTGGCGTTACGCAGTTTCCCGAAGATGTCCAGTTCCCACGAGGCAGTGACCGGCAGTGTGTAGGTCTGTGTGGCCTTGTGGTTGTCGAAGCTGCTCACGGTGCCCTGGGGAGCCAGGGCAAACGAAGGCAGGTAGGCGAGCTTCGCCGAGAGCAGGGTGGCCTCTGCCTCCTTCACCCGCTGCTGGGCAGCGAGGTAGTCGGTGTTGTTGGCCAGTCCCTTTTCGATGAGTGCCGCTAAGTGCGGGTCGGTGAACAGTTCGTTCCAGCTCTTGTCGGCTATGGAGGCAGTGTCGTCCGTTGCCGTCGGCTGTTCGCCGTACAGCTGGTCGGGCACCTCCTGTACGGGCTTGTACTTGTTGTAGATGCCGCAGCTGCTGAGCAGCAGGCCCGTTGCGGCTATGGTGAAGATGTTTTTTTTCATACTTTGAAATTGTTGGTAGGGGTTACTTAGATGACGTATGCTCGTCCTTCTCCTGGTGGCTGCGTTCCATCTCCAGTCGTACCTGTTCGTCCATTTCCACCTGCATCGGCTTGCGCACCTTTTCCTGTAGGTACTCGAAGACGATGTAGAACACGGGCACCACGAACAGCAGGGCCAGCGTACCGATGGCCATACCGCCTACGACACCCGTACCGAGCGACGAGTTA
>SFDG01000006.1 GCA_004558305.1 Phocaeicola plebeius | reverse complement strand
TACAAAGATATGAACACCTTTTTATTGGCAAAACCTTGTTCATAAGTGATGATTCAACTTTGCTATTTTTTGATGGTGCAAAATTACTGATTACAACAGGTCGTAGGACACTTGGAATCGCGGAGTAAAGCTTGTCGTGAGAAGTCAGCAGAGGCCATAGTACCCGTTTCATACAGGGGAAGGGCCGAACCTTATTGAAACAAGTCCACCAATAAAAGATTACTCGATGCAGGAAAGAATGCAGAAAACATCGTCAAGTGCGCATGGCTGCCCACAAAGAGATAGGACGGCATCCGAAGGGTATGTGGGAGTGCAGACCTACATGGAGATAGTCGAAGGCGAGCTTGTTGAATCGCACTTTGGGGTGAATGACCTCATGGAACAGATAATCGACCTGCCCAACCTGCGCGCCGCCTATAGTCAAGTGGTGCGTAACAAAGGAAAAGGCGGAGTTGATGGGATGGAGGTCAAGGAATTGTTTTCTTGGTGCCAGTCCCATATCGAAGACCTGCGCCATTCCCTCATGGACGGGACATATGTCCCCAATCCCGTACGGCGCGTGGAAATCCCGAAGGACAATGGCAAGAAACGTCTGCTAGGCATCCCTACGGTCATAGACCGCATGGTCCAGCAAGCAATCAGCCAGGTTCTCTCTCGTATCTACGAGCCCCGGTTCAGTCGTACAAGTTATGGTTTCCGTCCGAAACGTGGCGCGCACGATGCCCTGCACGAGGCACGGAAGAACGTGACCGAGGGCTACAAGTATGCCGTGGGCATCGACTTGGAGCGTTTCTTCGACACCGTGAACCAAAGCAAACTGATAGAGGTGCTGAGTCGCACGATAAAGGACGGCCGTGTAGTATCCTTGATACACAAGTACCTCCGCAGCGGCGTAATGGTACATGGAATAGTGCAGCCAACGGAGGAAGGTACGCCGCAGGGCGGTCCTCTCAGTCCATTGCTGAGCAATATCATGTTGAATGAACTGGACAAGGAACTCGAAAGGAGAGGACTGCGCTTCGTCCGCTACGCAGACGACAGCATAATCTTCTGCAAGAGCAGGCGAGCCGCCCATCGCGTCAGCAAGTCCGTCACGGCCTTTATCGAGAAGCATCTTTACTTGAAGGTGAACCGCGAGAAGACCGAGGTGGGCAGTATTGTCGGAATGAAATATCTCGGCTATTCCTTCCGCATCATGCGTGGAGAATGCCGTCTGACCGTCCATTCCAAGACATATGCGAAGCTGAAACAGAAGCTGAAAGTCGCCACCCATCGCAGCAATGGCATGGGGTATCAATCCCGCAAGGATAAGATGCACCAAATCATCCGCGGATGGATAACGTACTTTCAGTTGGCAGATATGCAGAATCGACTGAAAGAGATTGACGAATGGCTACGCCGCCGTTACCGCATGTGTATATGGAAAGCCTGGAAGAAATGCCGCACGAAGGTGAAGAACCTTATCAAGTGCGGCATATCGGAATGGCAAGCCTACGAGTGGGGCAACAGCAGCAAGAAGTACTGGCGAGTTACAAAGAGTCCGATATTACATCGGGCCATAGGCAACGAGGCACTACGGAGGCAAGGCTGGCCATGTCTGATGGACTATCATCGTTTAATAGTCCGCGTGCAATAATAAGGAACCGCCGTATGCCGAACGGCACGTACGGTGGTGTGAGAGGTCGGTAAACGTGAAAGTAGGAGATAAACGCCTATGATTAGCGTTTACCTCCTACTCGATTGTCGTAACAAAGCCGTCGCCGGTCTACGGCAGGAGATTATGATTTGTAACAGAAATGGTTTAGAGGATGCTTTCTACGGTGGCCAGCATACCCTTTTCCTGAATGCTGTCAAGGTTTGCCTTCACGGCTGCCGCCAGGCCCGGAATAGCGTTCAGATCTTCTCCCCAAATGGAGGCAGCAGCCAATACGCCTTCAGTGACTTTCTGTGTGTCGCCCGTTGCCCACAAGTCACGCAGCAGGTCCATGATGTCCTGTGCGTCGTTCGGCACGATTTCGGCACCGTCGGCACGTACGCCCCCCTTGTAGTAAGTGATGATAGCGGCCAGTCCCAGTACCAGACCTTTCGGCAGTTCTCCCTTTCGCTGCAGGTAAGTTTTCAGTCCCGGCAGGTCACGAGTCTGGAATTTCGGGAACGAGTTCAGCATGATGCTGGTTACCTGATGGTCTACAAACGGGTTGTTGAAGCGTTCCAGTACATCGTTGGCGAATTTTTCCAGTTCTGGTTTCGGCAAGTTGAGTGTTTCCATCAGTTCGTCGAACATCACCTTATGGATGTACTTGCCTACCACCGGATGCTGGCATGCATCGCGGACAATGTTGATGCCCGACAGATAAGCGACTGGTGAAAGTACTGTGTGCGGGCCGTTCAACAGGGTGACCTTCCGCTCGTGGTACGGTTCTTCCGACGGAACGAACAATACGTTAAGGCCGGCCTTGTCGGCAGGGAATTCCTTGGCCACTTCCTGCGGAGCTTCGATGACCCACAGGTGGAAGATTTCAGCCTGCACCACCAGGTTGTCGTCATACTGCAGTTTCTCCTTGATAGCGGCGATGTCCTTGCGAGGGAATCCCGGAACAATTCGGTCAACCAGTGTGGCGTATACACCACATGACTGTTCAAACCACTGCTTGAAGTCGTCGCCCAAGTTCCACAGCTCGATATACTGGTAGATGGTCTCCTTCAGCTTATGTCCGTTCAGGAAAATCAGTTCGCAGGGGAAGATGATCAGTCCCTTTGTCGGGTCGCCGTTGAATGTCTTGAAGCGGTGGTAGAGCAGTTGGGTCAACTTGCCGGGATAAGAGGAAGCCGGTGCATCCTCCAGTCGACAGGCAGGATCAAACGTGATGCCGGCTTCGGTCGTATTCGAGATAACAAAACGCATTTCGGGTTGTTCTGCCAGCTGCATGAAGGCTTCGTGCTGGGTATAGGGATTGAGGGCACGGCTGATGACATCAATCATGGTCAGGCTGTTCACGGCTTCCCCCTTGTCCAGACCTTGCAGGTTGACATGGTACAGGTCGTCTTGCCCGTTCAGCATGTCCACCATACCTTTGTCAATGGGCTGGACTACCACAACACTGCTGTTGAAGTCTGTCTTCTGGTTCATGTTCCAGATAATCCAGTCTACGAATGCGCGGAGGAAATTGCCTTCACCAAACTGGATGATTCTCTCGGGGCGTACTGTCTTTACGGCAGTCTCTTTGTTCAATGCTTTCATGTTATTATGTATTTATAGTAAAGTAATGTATGTTCCTCGCTTTGTGAGCTAGTAAAATATATTGACTATATATAGACAAATACCCTGTTTGATGGGATTAATTTTACTAAAATCACGCTGCAAATATACGAAATATTTTGTTATTCCAAATATTTTTTCTACTTTCGTGTTCGATAACGATGAATAATGTGTCCGATAACGGAGTTTTTTCACGAATTCATGTTGAAGAACATCAAATCGGCAACAGTTATCCTTTTATGGGAATGAAAATTTGTAACAAACAATAGCAATTAACCAAAAAGAAAAGTCATGAAAAAATTTATGGATGAAAATTTCCTGCTCAAGACAGAAACTGCGCAGGAGCTGTATCATGAACATGCTAAGAAGATGCCTATTATCGACTACCATTGCCATTTGATCCCGAAAATGGTGGCCGATGACTACCGATTCAAGTCCATCACCGAGATTTGGTTGGGAGGCGACCATTATAAGTGGCGTGCTATGCGCAGCAACGGCGTAGACGAACGTTTCTGCACTGGAAAAGATACAACAGATTGGGAGAAATTCGAGAAATGGGCGGAAACGGTACCGTATACTTTCCGCAATCCGTTGTACCACTGGACACATCTGGAACTGAAGACGGCATTCGGTATCGACAAGATCCTGAATCCCCGTACGGCTCGCGAAATCTTCGAAGAATGTAATGCCAAACTGGCTACTCCCGAGTATTCGGCACGTAACCTCATGCGCCGTTATCATGTGGAAACTGTCTGCACGACCGACGATCCTGTTGATTCCCTCGAATATCACATCGCTACTCGCGAAAGCGGATTTGAAATCAAGATGTTGCCCACTTGGCGTCCCGACAAGGCGATGGCGGTGGAAGTGCCTGCTAATTTCCGTTCCTACATGGAAAAGCTGTCTGAGGTAAGCACTGTACAGATTTCTACGTTCGACGATATGGTCGATGCCCTTCGCAAGCGTCATGCCTTCTTTGCAGAACAGGGCTGTAAGCTCTCTGACCATGGCATCGAAGAATTCTATGCCGAGGATTACACAGATGCCGAAATCCGTGCCATCTTTAATAAGGTGTACGGCGGTACGGAGCTGACTCGTGAGGAAATACTGAAATTCAAGTCGGCTATGCTGGTGGTATTTGGCGAAATGGATTATGAAACAGGTTGGACTCAGCAGTTCCACTATGGTGCCATCCGCGACAACAACTCGAAGATGTTTAAGCTCCTGGGACCTGACACTGGTTTCGACTCTATCGGTGAGTTCACGACTGCCAAGGCGATGTCGAAGTTCCTCGATCGCTTGAATTCGGAAGGAAAGCTTACCAAGACAATTCTTTACAATCTCAATCCGTGTGCCAACGAAGTCATCGCTACCATGCTCGGGAACTTCCAGGATGGTTCTATCCCCGGAAAGATTCAGTTTGGTTCGGGCTGGTGGTTCCTGGACCAGAAAGATGGCATGGAGAAGCAGATGAATGCTCTGTCTTTGCTGGGACTCTTGAGCCGGTTTGTGGGTATGTTGACGGACTCGCGCTCCTTCCTCTCCTACCCGCGTCATGAATACTTCCGCCGCACATTGTGTAACCTGTTGGGTACAGATGTAGAAAACGGTGAAATCCCCTACGAAGAAATCGACCGCGTACGCGATATGGTAGAAGATATCTGCTACAACAATGCCAAGAAGTTCTTTGAATTCTAATCAGGGAAGGTTCCGAGAGGATTCCCGTTTTGGGGAGAGTAGCGGAACTTGAGCATTGGCAACAGGGCTTTCAAAATAGGAATCGCCCTGTTGTCTCTTTTTGTCATCCTGAAATTGTGAAGAATCTGTTACCATCCGAAAAAACGTACAGGGGCAGGTTTTTCACTTCGTCCAGGATGACATTCTTACATTCATACCAGCCGTTTCTTATCTTTATACTGCCGCCAGATAGAGAGTCAGTGAAACAGCGGTATCGTTTCAAGGTCATCGGGAACAAACACGGGACGGCTGAATGCGGAGGCGGCTTCTGCTGTATAGGTCTGTTTGCGGAGGGGCAATGTCTTGTCCTCCGTGTGGTACAGCAACAGGCGACCTACATTCAGTTCTGCTGCCAGCTTTCCGGTATCGAGTGCGGTGCTATGGTGCTTTTCATAAGGTTTGAACCGCTCCCTATCGGTATACAGGCAAAAGGCCTCGCACAACAGCCAGTCTGCTTTTTCTACATAGTGGCGGTTTTGTTCATTGAAAGGCTCGTCGCCGAGACATACCAGTCTCTGGCCGTCGGGTAGCCACAGGTGGAACCCAAATTGTTTCTCTTTGGTAGAGAGAATGTCAAAGAACTGCATGTCGAACACTTCCGCCAGGGTGAGCCGATCGTTGTTCCTGACTTCCTGTAGACAGATTCCCTTGCCAATACGGGCGACAATCTTGCTCGGTAGTGTCATTCGGCAAATCCAGTCAATGACTTGTATCACTTTATCGTGGCCATAGATATGCAGTTCTCCTTCGTAGCTGCCCTTGTTCATCTGCTGAGCAATCATGCGGAGCACCCATATCACCCCCAAGATATGGTCGGTGTGGGCATGTGTCACGAATATATCATGAATGTCTGAAAGAGCAATTCCGGCTTTCTCCAGTTGAAGCAGGATGCCGTTGCCTCCTCCTCCGTCCACCAGCAGCAGATGTTCTCCTTCTTTTAGGATAAAACAAGTATTGTAAGAACGGGTAACTGCAGCGTTACCCGTTCCCAACATGATCAATTCAGCACGTGTTGAATAATCCATACAATCTTTCCGTTTATCAATAAGCGCGGGCGAACAGCACGCGGCGGGCAGAAGGTTTGCCGGTCACCATGTCTACGCCCGGAGTGAGGCTTTCCTCGTCGGCTTCGAAGGGGAGACAGCGGATGGTAGCCTTCGTTTCTTCCTTGATGCGTTCCTCGGTTTCGGTAGTACCGTCCCAGTGAGCCAGTATGAAGCCTCCCTTCTCAATCTGTTCCTTGAACTCGTCGTACGTATCCACCTTGACAATGTGCTCGTTGCGGTATTTCAGGGCCTTCTGGTAAATATTGGCCTGAATTTCCTCCAGGAGATTCTTTACGTATTCCTCGATGCCCTCACACGAACGCGTTTCCTTTTCCAGCGTGTCGCGGCGCATCACTTCCATAGTATTGTTCTCCAAGTCGCGGCCACCCATTACCAGACGTACAGGTACGCCTCTCAGTTCGTAGTCGGCGAACTTGAAGCCCGGTCGCTTGTTGTCCGCATTGTCATATTTCACGGAGATACCCATTTCACGCAACTTGTTGACGATACCTTCTACTTTCGCATCGATTTGCTTCAACTGGTCGTTGTTCTTGTAGATGGGAACCACCACCACCTGGATAGGTGCCAGATGCGGGGGCAACACCAGACCGTTGTCGTCCGAATGAGTCATGATGAGGGCACCCATCAGACGGGTGGAAACACCCCATGAAGTGGCCCATACATAGTCCAGCTGGTTGTTCTTGTCAACAAACTGCACGTTGAAGGCTTTTGCAAAATTCTGGCCCAGGAAATGGGACGTTCCGCATTGCAGGGCCTTTCCGTCCTGCATCAATCCCTCGATAGTATAGGTATCCAGGGCACCGGCAAACCGTTCGTTGGCCGACTTCACTCCCTTGATGACGGGCAGTGCCATGTACTTTTCAGCAAAATCACCATATACATGCAGCATCTTCTGTGCTTCGGCTTCTGCTTCCTCGCGGGTAGCATGGGCGGTATGACCTTCTTGCCACAGGAACTCTGCAGTACGGAGGAACAGACGGGTACGCATTTCCCAACGCATGACATTGGCCCACTGGTTGCACAAGATGGGCAGGTCGCGGTAAGAGTTGATCCAGTTCTTGTAGGTACTCCAGATGATGGTTTCGGAAGTCGGACGGATGATGAGTTCTTCCTCCAGCTTGGCTGCAGGGTCTACGATGACCCCCGAACCGTCTTCGGCATTCTTCAGCCGGTAGTGGGTCACCACGGCACATTCCTTGGCGAATCCTTCCACGTGTTCCGCTTCACGGCTGAGGTAGGACTTGGGAATCAGCAAAGGGAAGTAGGCATTGACATGCCCTGTCGCCTTAAACATATCGTCCAGCTGTCGCTGCATCTTTTCCCAGATAGCATAACCATAAGGCTTGATGACCATACAGCCGCGCACCGGCGACTGCTCGGCCAAATCGGCCTTTACCACCAAGTCATTGTACCACTGCGAGTAGTTCTCGCTTCTTTTGGTAAGTTCTTTTAATTCTTTAGCCATTGCTTCTATCGTATTATTTTTACGTTATTCTTCTTTAGGCTGCAAAAATAGCAAAAAAGTAAGCCTCTGCCATACCTTTCCCCGTTTTTTTTCGACAGCTGCCGATACGTACTGATGTGTCATCGTCCGTATCTCCGAACAGGTAACGGCTGGAAGTCGGCATACCACCAGTAGGTGTGTCCATACGTTTCACGCAGGGCCTTGCGACGCTCGTCAGTGTTGCTCCATGCTTCACCGGCTCTCAGATACTCGGCATAGCGTTCCAACCAGGTACTGTCTGCCGGTAACTGCCGGGACGGGGGAGCATCGAACGCATAGCGGGCCAAGGCTTCCTGGTAGTGCCGGGGCAGCGAATCGGGTGTCTCGAAAAAATCGCTGACGGCCTGTGCGAAATCGGCGGTACGCTTCTCCAGCAGCAAGGCGGAGAGGTAGTAGTCCAATGCCGTATACTTCCCTTTGTCTTGGTAGCATAAAGTGCGCAGGAAGTCGATGTTCCTTTGTCCGTTGTAAGGCCGTCCTCCTAACAGGAAATAGACGGAATCATTGGTGTAGCGCAAATGCTCCAGCGAGTCTGATGAAAAGAACAGTCCGTCTGAGCCATAGGGTTGGGGGAATTCAAACAGGCGTTCTCCCAGTTCTCCCGTGTGGGTCATGGCCAATGTCCGCAGAGCTGTGAGCGTACGACTGGTAGAGGACGAATGTGCTCCGGTCTGTAATGCCCGGTCGTACGACTGGATGTTCAGGAAATGCTCGGCTTCTGTCTCGTGGTGGAATTCCGGGTCAGCATTGCCAATCGTCACCGTCATTATGCTGAATCCCAATAACAGAATCAGGCTGGCATTCAAGGGACCGGACGCGGTAGGTTCCTGCCGGTGAGCCATCCAGGATTTCCACTTCGCAACTACTCCCACGAACAGCAGCAACAGCATTGGCAGTATCCAGAGCCAGGGCGTATGGTAATCAGAACGGTAAAGTCCTCGGCCTACATCGGTCAGTGCAGCCAGCAGCAAGTAGGAAGGGAAGTAAGCCACTGTCCGTAGCAGTCCTTCCAGGCGGAACAGACGGCAGATACCCATTCGCAGAAGCATCAGTCCCAATGTGAGGGTCAGTGCGCTGGCCAACGGGGCATACTGGGTCTTTCCGTGCGCCAGCGAGAAATGCAGGGCTTCCAGCACGTAAGGCTGGAAGACATACAGATAGACAATGCTGAAGACGGAAAAAAGAAAGCCGCACACAACGGACTGTATGCGGGCGGCTTTTCTATAGATGGATGGTGAGTTTTCGGTCATTCGTTCAGGCTTTCACACGTTTCAGTACTACAGCCGAACGGGCAGGGATGTACAGCTTCAGCCAGCCTTTCCGGTCTTTGGCATAGAGCGGATCAAGACATGTGAAGTGAGCCATGCTGTCGTCGGTGTTGCCGAAGCCACCGAATTCCTTCGCATCGGTATTCAATACTACCTGGTATTCGCCCTTCGGAACGAGGAAGCCATAGTCGGTAAACGACTGCGTAGGATTGAAGTTGAACACAAATACGTAATCTTTACGGCGATAAGCCAGCACCTGGTCTCCGTCATTGTGCCATATTTCAATGACATCGCTCTTCTGGATATTCTTCACACCTTCGATAAGGTGAATCATCGCCTTGTCGAAGTCGCCCAGATAGTGATAGCACAATTCCGGATTGTCCACCAGGTTCCACTGGCGGCGGGCATACTTGTGCGACCATCCGTTGCCTTCGCGCGGGAAGTCAATCCATTCCGGATGTCCGAATTCATTACCCATGAAGTTCAGGTAACCGCCATTGATGGTCGAAGCGGTCAGCAGACGAATCATCTTGTGCAGGGCAATGCCTCGCTGTACGACTCCGTTCTCATCGCCTTTCTTGAAATGCCAGTACATATCGGCATCGATCAGACGGAAAATGATGGTCTTGTCGCCCACCAGTGCCTGGTCGTGGCTTTCGCAATACGAGATGGTCTTTTCGTCCGCACGGCGGTTGGTCACTTCCCAGAACAGACTTGACGGTTTCCAGTCTTCATCGCGGCGTTCCTTGATGATTTTGATCCAATAGTCAGGAATATTCATGGCCATACGGTAGTCGAAGCCATAACCTCCGTCTTCTACGGGAGCTGCCAGCCCCGGCATGCCCGAAACCTCTTCGGCAATGGTGATGGCACGCGGGTTCACTTCATGAATCAGCTTGTTAGCCAGGGTCAGGTAACAGATGGCATTGTCATCCTGTGCTCCGTTGAAATAGTCACCGTAGTTGCAGAATGCCTCACCCAGTCCGTGGCTGTAGTACAGCATGGAAGTCACGCCATCGAAGCGGAAGCCGTCGAAGTGGAATTCCTCCATCCAGTACTTGCAGTTGGAGAGCAGGAAGTGCAGCACCTCGTGCTTTCCGTAGTCGAAACAGAGCGAGTCCCAAGCCGGATGCTCCCGGCGGGCACCCGGATAGAAATACTGGCTCGGGTCGCCGGCCAGATTGCCCAGACCTTCCATCTCATTCTTGACGGCATGTGAGTGCACGATATCCATGATGACACTGATACCCATCTGATGGGCCGTGTCAATAAGCTGTTTCAGTTCGTCGGGTGTACCGAAGCGTGACGAGGGAGCAAAGAAACTGGAAACATGATAGCCGAAACTGCCGTAATACGGATGTTCCTGGATGGCCATCACCTGGATGCAGTTATAGCCGTCGGCTGCTACTCGCGGCAGCACGTTTTCACGGAATTCGTTGTAGGTACCTACTTTTTCGGCATCCTGTCCCATGCCCACATGGCATTCGTAAATCATCAGGGGAGAAACATTCGGCACGAACACTTTCTTCTTGAACTTGTAGGGCTTTTCGGGGCTCCATACCTGTGCGCTGAAGATTTTTGTCTGTTCGTCCTGGACCACACGGTTCGCCCAGGCCGGAATACGTTCGCCGCAACCACCTTCCCAGTACACTTTCATCTTGTACAGGTCGCCGTGCTTCAACGCGTCGGCAGGCAGCTTGATTTCCCAGTTGCCGCTGTTGCGCAGTTTCTTGAGCTTGTATTTTGCGTCTTCCTGCCAGTTGTTGAAGTCGCCAATCAGGTAAATGGCTGTTGCGTTGGGTGCCCATTCACGGAATACCCAACCCTTCTTTTCATCTCGGTGCAGACCGAAATACATGTAGCCCGATGCAAAGTCTGACAAGTTTTTCTTGCCCACCAGTTCCTTTTCCTTGTTAACGGCATACTGGTGGCGTCCGTTAATGGCATCTGCATAGGGTTCCAGCCAAGGGTCATTGGCCAATATTTTCAGCGTAGGTTCTTTGATGACTTTCTTTTCCTCCATAAATTATATCGGTTGAGTTTTTAGTTGACACGTACTTTAACAATCACTTTTTTTACTCCTTCTGCACTGATGCCTGGTGCATGGGCGTCTTCAGGGAAGAAGATGGCGAACATACCCGGCTGAACATGCAGATAGTCGGCTGCCAGGCCAGGATAGAAGGAGATGTCGTTCTTGGCATCGTAGTCAGCTTCTGCCAAATCGGCACGCGGTGTATAGCCCATTGTTTCCACACCCGACAGCGGAAGCTGTATGTCGATGAAGTCGTTATGGGTTTCCAGTTTGGCTTCGTCTTTCGTCTTGGGCTTGGTCTGCGCAAAGTTCACTACAAGTTCGCCTTCTTTCAGCACTTCCTTGCCTGTTTCGTGAGCTGCGAGGTCGGTCGAAGCCAGGTAGTCAAGAGCCTGTGCGAACAACGGATTGAGCGCAACATAATTCTTCAGGTTCTCTAATTTGTCTATTACCATAATCTTATGTATTAATTGATAGAAGTCTTACTACTTCACAAACATACGATATTTTTTTCAATTTACAAAAAAAAACAGAAAAAATTCAGGAGAAAGTTCACACTTCGGCAAGTTCGTTGGTAGTCAGCCTTCTGAGTTCATGGGTTCAGCAGTCGTCCGGCGCGGAAAGTCCCCTGACGGGTCACATTGCCCTGTGCGTCTTTCTCCACAAACGGGCCGTCTTTCTTGCCGTTCTTGAAGGAGCCTTCGAAACGCGAGCCGTCCTTGTTGACGATGACGCCCTTTCCGTGTTCCTTTCCTTGTGAGAACTGGCCTGTATAGACCGATCCGTCCTTCATCCGCAGTTCTCCTTCCCCTTCCGCACGATCGTTCTTCCATTGTCCGATGTATTCATCTCCATTTCCCCACAAGTAGCGGCCCTGTCCCGAACGCTGGTTCTTTACCCATTCCCCTTCGTACACAGCACCATTGGTCCACGAGAAGGTACCTTCGCCTTCCTGCCATCCGTCCTTGAATTGTCCGGAATATTTATCTCCGTTCGGATAGTGGTAAACGCCGTTTCCGGTACGTTCGCCCTTGGCATAGTCGCCCTCGTAGCGTTCGCCGTTCTGGAAATAGTAGACGCCCTTGCCGTGCTGGATGTCGTTCACCCACTCTCCGTCGTAGCGGTCGCCGTTGGTGTAATGGAAGACACCTTTCCCGTGGCGTACTCCTTCTTTCCAGTCGCCTTCGTATTTCGATTGGTCTTCCCATACCATGACGCCCTTGCCGTCCTTCAGGTCGTTTTTCCATTCCCCCTCGTAGCGGGCGCCGCCTTTCCAAAGGTAGACACCTTTTCCGTTGCGCTGGTCATGGTACCACTGGCCGTCGTAGCGGTCGCCGTTGTAATAGTACATGATGCCTTCCCCTTCTTGGTAGTCGGTGTACCACAATCCTTCGTAGCGGTTGTTGTTCATGAAATAGTAAGTACCTTTCCCGTGTTGCTGGTCCTCCAGCCATTGCCCCACGTATTTTTCCCCGTCGTTGAAGGTGTAGGTACCTTCTCCTTGGCGTTTCCCCTTTACGTATTCCCCTTCGTAAATGTCGCCGTTGGGGAACACCGTACGGCCTTTGCCGTTCGGCTTCTTGCCTTTCAGTTCACCGGTGTATTCGGCACCGTCCTTGAATTTATAGTATCCGATGGACAACTGGGCATCGACTTCACTATATCCGAAGGTCATCAAGGCGCAGCCCAAGAGGAATGAGGTTATCTTTTCGTTCATGTTTTGTTCTTGTTTAATAATAGTTTCACACTTTCTTGCCTGCCACTATCTCCAGGAAGTTTTCTTTGCGCAAATGCGTACGTGCAGCCTGCAGCAGCTCTTCCGGACGGGTGGCGCATATCGCTTCCGCTGTCCGTTCCAGAAAGTCATCGGGCAGTCCGGATGTATCCTGCATAATCCAAGCGTCAGAGATGGAGAATGCGCTTTCGTACGTGCGGCACAGGTCGCCCATCAGGTAGTTCTTCACCATCTCTAATTCATCGGCTGGTACGGGTTCTTCGCAGAGGCGGTCCATTTCGTGGTAGACTTCCCGGATGAGGGGTTCCACGTATTCATTGGCGGCTTCCGTGCCCACGATGATCATTCCGATGCCGGGATAGTGCACCAGTCCGGCGGCTATGCCGTACGTATAGCCTTTTTCTTCGCGGATATTGCTCATCAGACGACTGCCGAAATAGCCGCCGAACAGGGTGGTCAGCACTTTCATCTTGGCATAGTCCGGATGGAGCTGGCCGATGGTGAAGCTGCCCAGCCTGACGGCACTCTGCAAGGCTTCAGGCTTTTCAACAAACAGGCGTTTCTCCGTTGTGGTCTGTAGAGCGAAGGTAGGGAGGACGGAAGGAACCGCTCCTTCCCTTCCCCACGGGGCATTGCCGAAGTGTTGCTCAATGCACCGCAGGGCATTTCCGGTCACCTTTCCCGACACATACAGCGTGCAGTTGGATGAATGGTAATGCGCCTCGTAGAAACGGCGCAGAGTTTCCGGTGTGATGCGGTCGTAATCTTCCGCTTCCTTCATGTGCCCCAAGGGGTGCTCGGCACCGAAAAGGGCACGGGCCAGCCATTGGCGGGCAATCGACTCCACCCGCTGGGCATTCACCAGATATTGGCGCTTGTTGGTGTTGACCACCACGCTTAGTTCTTCGTCCGGGAACACCGGTTCCTTCAGGATGGAGGCAAGAATCTCCACAGAGCGTTCGAAATATTTGCCTAATGTATACAGGGTCACGATGTTGCAGTTTACCGACGATGACAGGTCCAGCCATGCACCGTAGAAATCCAGTCGTTCGGCAATCTGTGCCGATGAGTAACTGCGTGTCCCTTCCCTCAGCATCCGGTTGGTGAAGATGGATTGCAAGGGTTGTTCCTGGCACCATTGTCCGCCGCGCATCAGCACATCAAAGCGGATGACATCTTCGTCGCCCATCTGCAGCACGTTCAGCAAGATGCCGTTGCGCAGGCGGCAGCGGTCAGGGACAGCCAGTGAAAAACGTTCCATCGGCCGGATGACAGGAGGAGTGGTTCGGTCCAGCATCATCTTCTTTCTTGTTGGGCTGCCAGGAATGCCTCGGCGCGAGCCAGATCCTGCGGTGTATCAATACCAATGGTCTCCACTTCGCTTAGGCCCACCTTGATGACATAGCCGTTCTCCAGCCAGCGCAGCTGCTCCAACGATTCTGCCAGTTCGAGCGATGATTGCGGCAGGGCGGTGATTTCTTTCAGGGCATCGGCCCTATAGGCATACAGTCCGATATGCTTATAGAAGGTATGTTCCTTCAGCCACTCACGGGTGTCCATGCCCCGGCGATAGGGGATGACGGAACGGCTGAAGTAGAGGGCGCGTCCGCGGGCATCCATCACCACCTTGGGCGAGTTGGGGTTCTGCAGGGCTTCCCAACCGTCCGCTTCCGTAAAGGGCTTTACCAAAGTTGCTATCTGGGTGTCGGTATCTGCGAAGCAGGCTTTCAGCGCTTCCAGTTGGGAAGGCTGGATGAAGGGTTCGTCCCCTTGAATGTTCACCACCACATCGGCGTTCCCGCCTACCTTGCAATAGGCTTCGTAGCAGCGGTCTGTTCCGCTTTTATGATGGACGGAGGTCATGACCACTTGTCCGCCAAATGCCTGGACAGCTTCCTCGATACGGACATCATCGGTAGCGACCCATGCGTCGTCCAGTACTCCTTTTACCTGTTCGTACACCCGTTGGATGACGGGCTTTCCTCCCAGCATTGCCAAGGGCTTGGCCGGAAAGCGGGTCGACGCATACCGGGCGGGAATGATTCCTATATATTTCATCGTTGTATATTCTTTATATATGTCAGCTTGCAAATATAGGCAATTTCCCCGAAACACGCAAAGTATTGCCCTTCTTTTTGGGAAAACTCCGCTGACGATGCTCGTCGGTACGGTATCTTCGGAACGAATGTTACAAATCGAAGGATTGTTGTTGTTTGCCAATTCATATTGATACAATAATTGTCGATTTCCTTTCTATCCGTAAGTTGACCGAACGGATTCCGATATTTCCCTCTACAAAACCTTCCTGTAAGAAATCATTTTGCAATATATTTCCTACTTTTGCAGTCACAATTTGGAGTTAATTCAATAGGAAACATAAAAAAGAAAGCAAACGCCAATGAAAGAGGTTACTTTTATCAGTAAAGAGAGAAGTGCAGGAGCACAAAGTCAGCCACAGAGGGCGGGACTTTATGATGCAGCCTATGAGCACGACGCATGTGGTGTAGGTATGATTGTTGACATTCATGGTAACAAGTCGCACGAGTTGGTCGACTCGGCCCTGAAAGTCCTGGAGAACATGAAACATCGTGGCGCAGAAGGTGCCGACAACAAGACCGGCGATGGTGCCGGCATCCTGTTGCAGATTCCCCATGAGTTCATCCTTCTGCAAGGAATCCCTGTTCCCGAGAAAGGAAAGTACGGCACAGGCTTGGTCTTCCTGCCCAAGAACGAGCAGCTGCAGTCGCACATTCTGAGCATCATGATTGAAGAGATTGAGCGCGAGGGACTGTCGCTGATGCATCTTCGTTCCGTTCCCGTCAATTCGTCTATCCTCGGAAAGAGTGCACTGGAAACGGAACCGGACATCAAGCAGGTGTTCATCACGGGGACCAACGATGTGGAAAATTTCGAGCGTACGCTCTATATCATCCGCAAGAAAATCGAGAAACGCATCAACAACCGCGATTTCTACATCGTTTCGTTGTCGAGCAAAAGTATTATATATAAAGGTATGCTCTCGTCCGTGCAGGTACGCGAGTACTTCCAGGACCTGACACAGCCTTATTTCACCAGCGGACTGGCCATTGTCCACTCGCGCTTCAGCACGAATACCTTCCCCACCTGGAGCCTGGCACAGCCGTTCCGCCTGTTGGCCCACAACGGGGAAATCAATACCATCCGCGGCAACCGGGGATGGATGGATGCCCGTGAAAGCGTCCTCAACAGTCCCGAGCTGGGGCAGGTAAAGGATATCCGGCCGATTATCCAGCCGGGTATGAGTGACAGCGCTTCGCTCGATAACGTACTGGAGTTCTTCGTCATGTCGGGCCTGAGCCTTCCGCATGCCATGGCCATGCTGGTTCCCGAATCCTTCAACGACAAGAATCCTATCAGCGAAGACCTGAAGGCGTTTTATGAATACCACTCCATCCTGATGGAGCCGTGGGACGGTCCGGCTGCCCTGCTGTTCAGCGACGGCCGCTATGCCGGTGGTATGCTCGACCGTAATGGCCTGCGTCCGGCCCGTTACCTGATTACGAAAAACGACATCATGGTGGTGGCCAGTGAAGCGGGTGTCATCAATTTCGAACCTGAAAGCATCAAGGAAAAAGGGCGGCTGCAGCCGGGCAAGATTCTGCTCATCGATACTCAGGAAGGGCGCATCTACTACGACGGCGAACTGAAAGAGCAGTTGGCTTCGGCCCGTCCCTATCGCCAGTGGCTCTCTGCCAACCGTATCGAACTGGATGCGCTGCGCAGCGGGCGTAAGGTGGCCAATAACGTGGAGGAGTACGACCGCCATCTGCGGGCATTCGGATTCACCCGCGAGGACATCGAGCGGACCATTACGCCGATGTGCATGAATGGTGCCGAACCGACAGCGTCCATGGGTAATGACACTCCCTTGGCCGTCTTGAGCAATCTGCCCCAGATTCTGTTCAACTACTTCCGCCAGCAGTTTGCCCAGGTGACAAACCCGGCCATCGACCCCATCCGCGAGGAACTGGTGATGTCGCTCACCGAATACATCGGTGCGGTGGGTACCAATATCCTGCAGCCCAATGAAAGCCATTGCAAGATGGTGCGTCTGCCCCACCCCATTCTGACCAACACGCAGCTGGATATTCTTTGCAACATCCGTTACAAGGGATTCAAGACCGTGAAACTGCCCATTCTCTTCGAGGTAAGCAAAGGCAAGGCCGGCCTGCAGCAGGCTTTGACGGAACTGTGTAAGGAAGCCGAGGAATCAGTAACCGAGGGAGTCAACTATATCATCCTGTCCGACCGTGGCATAGATGCTGAACACGCAGCCATCCCATCGTTGCTGGCGGTCAGTGCTGTCCATCATCACCTCATCAGCGTCCAGAAGCGGGTACAGACGGCACTGATTGTGGAAAGCGGCGAAATCCGCGAGGTGATGCACGCTGCATTGCTGCTGGGCTATGGAGCCAGCGCCATCAATCCCTATATGGCCTTTGCGGTCGTGGACGAACTGGTGAAGCGCGGCGACATCCAGATGAACTACGAAACGGCGGAAAAGAACTATATCAAGGCGGTTTGCAAGGGCCTCTATAAGATTATGAGCAAGATGGGTATCAGCACTATCCGCTCCTACCGCGGCGCAAAGATCTTCGAAGCGGTCGGCTTGAGCCAGGAACTGCTGAGCACGTACTTCGGGACGGCCACTTCTACGGTGGGCGGCATCCGGCTGGAAGAAATCGCCAAAGACTACATTGCCTTCCACGATGCCGGTTTTGCCGATGAGTCGGTCGATCCGTTGCTGCCCAATATCGGCCAGTTCTCTTTCCGCAAGGATGGCGAGCAACATGCCTGGAATCCGGAAAGCATCAGTACTCTGCAGTTGGCTACACGGACGGGAAGCTACAAGAAGTTCAAGGAGTTCACGCGGCTGGTGGACACGAAGAAACACCCCGTCTTCCTGCGCGATTTCTTCGAGTTCAAGCGGAATCCCATCTCCATCGACCAGGTGGAGCCGGTGGAAGACATCGTGAAGCATTTTGTCACGGGCGCCATTTCGTTCGGTGCCATCAGCAAGGAAGCTCACGAGGCCCTGGCCTTGGCAATGAACAAGCTGGGCACCCGCAGCAATACTGGCGAGGGCGGTGAAGATTCCGTCCGTTTCCACGACACATACGACGGCATTTCATTGTGCAGCAAGACCAAGCAGGTGGCTTCGGGACGTTTCGGTGTCACGGCGGAATACTTGGTCAATGCCGAGGAAATCCAGATTAAGGTGGCGCAGGGAGCCAAGCCGGGCGAAGGCGGACAGCTGCCGGGCTTCAAGGTGAACGAAATCATTGCCCGCACCCGCCACTCCATCCCGGGCATCTCCTTGATTTCTCCTCCTCCTCACCACGATATCTACTCCATCGAGGACTTGGCGCAGCTCATCTTCGACTTGAAGAATGTGAATCCGAAAGCGAAAATCAGCGTGAAACTGGTGGCTGAAAGCGGAGTCGGCACGATTGCTGCCGGTGTGGCCAAGGCGAAGGCCGACCTGATTCTGATTTCAGGAGCAGAGGGAGGTACGGGTGCATCGCCTGCTTCTTCCATGCGCTATGCCGGAATTTCTCCGGAAATCGGACTGAGCGAGACGCAACAGACTTTGGTGCTGAATGGACTGCGCGGACAGGTGCGCCTGCAGACCGACGGACAGATGAAGACGGGGCATGACATCATCAGTATGGCCTTGCTCGGAGCCGAGGAATTCGGCTTCGGTACGACTGCCCTGATTGTCCTGGGCTGCGTGATGATGCGCAAGTGCCATGCCAATACCTGTCCGGTGGGTGTAGCTACCCAGGACCCGAAACTGCGCGATCATTTCCGGGGCCACTACGAATACGTGGTCAACTATTTCCGGTTCTTGGCCGAGGAGGTGCGCGAATATCTGGCAGAGATGGGCTTCAGCCGGCTCGATGATATCGTCGGACGCACGGACCTGATTGAAATCAAGCCGTCACTGCCCGGCTCGAAAGCGGCCTTGCTCGATTTCGAACGCATCTTGCACAAGGTGGACAATGGCTCGGCCCTGCACAATGTGAGCCAGCAGCAGCACGACATCGACCGGGTGAAGGACGTGGCCATGCTGGCAGCGGCAGCCGATGCCCTGGAAAACCAGAAGGAAGTGTCGCTGGAATATGCCATCGGCAATACAGACCGTTCGGTGGGTGCCATGTTGTCGGGTGCGGTGGCTGCCCGCTACGGCCAGGCCGGACTGCCGCAGCAGACCATCAACGTGAAGTTCAAGGGATCGGCCGGACAGAGCTTCGGTGCCTTCCTCGCTCATGGCATCAGCTTCAAGCTGGAAGGGGAAGCCAACGACTACCTCGGCAAGGGGCTGAGCGGCGGACACATCTCCGTGCAGCCGCCCGTACGCAGCAACTTCGATGCCGAGAAGAATACCATCGTGGGCAATACCCTGCTCTACGGAGCCACCAGCGGTGAGGTCTACATCAACGGCTGTGCCGGCGAACGGTTTGCCGTCCGCAACTCCGGTGCCATTGCCGTGGTGGAAGGCGTGGGCGACCACTGTTGCGAATACATGACGGGCGGACGCGTCGTCGTGCTCGGCGAAACGGGACGCAACTTTGCAGCCGGCATGAGCGGCGGCGTGGCCTATGTTTGGGACAAGAACCACAATTTCGACTATTTCTGTAATATGGAAATGGTGGAACTCTCCCTCCTGGAGGATGCGACTGCCCGCAAGGAACTGCACGAGCTGGTGCGCCAGCACTACCTCTACACCGGTTCGCAACTGGCCCGTACGATGCTGGACAACTGGAATCACTACATCGACGAGTTCATCCAGGTGACCCCCATCGAATACAAGAAGGTATTGGCCGAAGAGCAGATGCGCAAGCTACAACAGAAAATCGCAGAAGTACAACGAGATTATTGATGCTATAACTTATCAAACAAATACAGACATCGGGAGACTGCGGTGCGTGCCCGTCCGTCGGACGTGCCGGCCGCCCCGTCTTCCCGGTTGTCGGACAAAAACAACTACAATTATGGGAAATCCTAAAGCATTCTTAACTGTGCCGAGACAAGAAGCCGGTTACCGCCCTATACACGACCGCATCCTCGATTTTGGGGAGGTGGAACAGACGCTGAACACCAGTGACCGCAAACTGCAGGCGTCGCGTTGCATGGATTGCGGCGTACCTTTCTGCCACTGGGCCTGTCCGTTGGGCAACCGCCCCCCGGAATTTCAGGATGCCATGTACAAAGGCAAGTGGGAAGAAGCCTATACGATATTGACACACACCAACGACTTTCCGGAGTTCACAGGCCGTATCTGTCCTGCGCTCTGCGAGAAAAGTTGTGTGCTGAAACTGAGCATTGATGCACCGGTGACTATCCGCGAGGATGAAGCGGCCATCATCGAAGCGGCCTTCCGGGAAGGCTACATCAAGCCCCGGCAGTATGCGCGCAACGGCAAGAAAGTGGCAGTCATCGGTTCCGGACCTGCCGGACTGGCCGCGGCCAACCAGCTGAACCGCAGGGGATATGAGGTGACGGTGTTCGAGAAGCTGGAATACGTGGGCGGATTGCTCCGCTTCGGCATTCCGAATTTCAAGTTGAACAAGGCCATCATCGACCGCCGCATCCGGGTGATGGAGGCAGAAGGCATTGTCTTCCGCACCCAGGCAGAAATCGACATGAACAAACTGCCCGAGGGCTTCGATGCGTATTGTGTCTGCACGGGCACTCCCCAGGCACGCGACCTGAACATTCCGGGACGCGATCTCAAGGGGATTCACTTTGCCCTCGAACTCTTGAGCCAGCAAAACCGCGTCCTGGCCGGCCAGCAGTTCTCGAAGGAGGAGCGCATCACCGCCAAAGGCAAGCACGTGCTGGTCATCGGTGGCGGTGACACAGGCAGCGACTGTATCGGTACGAGCAACCGTCAGGAAGCGGCCAGCGTGACGCAGATCGAAATCATGCCCAAGCCGCCGGTAGGCTACAATCCGGCCACTCCCTGGCCGCAGTGGCCGCAGGTGCTCAAGACGAGCAGCAGCCACGAAGAAGGCTGTACCCGCCGCTGGTGTCTCACTTCGAACAAGTTCATCGGCAAGAACGGTCATGTGTGCGGTGTCGAAGTGGAAGAAGTGGAATGGCTGCCCAATCCCGATGGAGGCCGTCCCATCCTGCACCCGACCGGAAAGAAGGAAACGCTGAAGGCCGACCTCGTGCTGCTGGCCATGGGTTTTCTCCGTCCCGAGCATCCGCAGTATGCAGAAAACGTCTTCCTTGCCGGTGATGCGGCTACAGGAGCCAGCCTCGTGGTCCGTTGCATTGCCGGAGGCCGTAAGGCCGCGGCAGACATCGACGCTTACCTACAGCAGAAATGAGTTTTTCCGTCTTACCCTAACTAATCTTCAAACGAAAATACAACTATGTGTGGAATAGCAGCAATATTCAAAATACAGCGACCAACGAACGAACTTCGCACCAAGGCACTGGCTATGGCCAAGAAAATCCGTCATCGCGGTCCCGACTGGAGCGGCATTTATTGCGGAAAGAGCGCTATCTTGGCGCACGAACGCTTGTCCATTGTCGACCCGCAGAGCGGCGGTCAACCCCTTTTCTCCCCCGACCGGAAACAGATTCTGGCCGTGAACGGCGAGATCTATAACCATCGCGACATCCGCAAGCAGTACGAAGGACGCTATGCGTTCCAGACGGGCAGCGACTGCGAGGTCATCCTGGCCCTCTACCGCGACAAGGGCATCCACTTTCTGGAGGATCTGAGCGGTATCTTTGCCTTTGCCCTCTACGACGAGGAGAAGGATGACTTCCTCATCGCCCGCGACCCCATCGGTGTCATTCCCCTCTACATGGGACGAGACAAGGACGGAACGGTCTACTGTGCCAGCGAACTGAAGGCGCTGGAAGGTTTCTGCGACGAGTACGAACCCTTCCTGCCCGGCCATTACTACTGGAGCAAGGAGGGCAAGATGCACCGCTGGTACACCCGCGACTGGATGGACTATGCGGCCGTCAAGGACAACCCTGCATCAGTGGAGGCTATCCATGATGCCCTTGAGGAGGCCGTCAAGCGTCAGCTGATGAGCGACGTGCCTTATGGCGTCCTGCTGTCGGGGGGTCTGGACAGTTCGGTCATCTCGGCCGTGGCGAAGAAGTTTGCTGCCCGACGCATCGAGACCGACGATCAACACGCTGCGTGGTGGCCGCAGCTCCACTCCTTTGCCGTGGGCCTGAAGGGAGCACCCGACCTGGCCAAGGCACGGGTGGTGGCCGACCACATCGGTACCGTTCACCACGAAATCAACTATACCATCCAGGAGGGCTTGGATGCCGTGCGCGATGTCATCTATTACATCGAGACCTACGATGTGACCACCGTCCGTGCCTCCACACCGATGTACCTTCTTGCCCGTGTCATCAAGAGCATGGGCATCAAGATGGTGCTGAGCGGAGAAGGGGCCGACGAAGTGTTCGGTGGGTACTTGTATTTCCACAAGGCACCCGATGCTCAGGCTTTCCACGAGGAGACGGTGCGCAAGTTGTCCAAGCTCCATCTCTACGACTGCCTCCGTGCCAACAAGTCGCTGTCGGCTTGGGGAGTGGAAGGGCGTGTTCCCTTCCTCGACAAGGAATTTCTCGATGTGGCCATGCGCACCAATCCGGCAGCGAAGATGTGCCCGGGCAAGACCATCGAAAAGAAGATTGTCCGCGAGGCGTTTGCCGACATGCTGCCCGAGAGCGTGGCCTGGCGGCAGAAGGAACAGTTCTCCGACGGAGTGGGCTACAGCTGGATCGACACGCTGAAGGCGGTGACAGCACAGGCTGTGAGCGACGAGCAGATGGCTCATGCCGCCGAACGCTTCCCCATCAATACCCCGATGAACAAGGAAGAATACTACTATCGCAGCATCTTCGAGGAGTATTTCCCCAGCGAGAGTGCGGCCCGCAGCGTACCCAGCGTACCCAGTGTGGCCTGTTCCACGGCGGAAGCTCTGGCATGGGACGCTTCGTTCAAGAACCTGAACGACCCCAGCGGACGTGCGGTGGCCGGTGTTCATGAAGAAGCGTACGAAAAATAAGGAGGACGGACCATGAAAATCAGATTTACGAAAATGCACGGCCTGGGCAACGACTACATTTATGTAGATACCCGCCGTTACCCCATCGCGGACCCCGAACAGGTGTCCATTGACTGGAGCCGTTATCATACGGGAATCGGCAGCGACGGACTGGTACTGATTGGTGAGTCGGACAAGGCGGATTTCAGTATGCGTATTTTCAATGCCGACGGCTCGGAGGCCAAGATGTGTGGCAATGCCAGCCGCTGCATCGGCAAGTATTTGTATGAATACGGCCTGACCGACCGGACGGACATCACGCTGGATACCCTTTCGGGGGTCAAGCTCCTCCACCTGGAGGTGAAGGACGGCAAGGTGGAGTCGGTCACGGTCGATATGGGCATCCCTTCCGACATCCATCCCGTTGATTTGGGCAGCGGCTACGGCTATACAGAAGGCATAGCTGTCAGCATGGGCAATCCCCATCTGGTCCTCTTTGTGGAGGATATCCGCCAGGTGGACCTGCCTACGGTGGGTCCCATGCTCGAACGCCATCCGCTGTTCCCCGACCGGGTGAATGTGGAGTTCGCCCAGGTGCTCGACGACGGGCATATCCGTATGCGGGTGTGGGAACGGGGTTCCGGCATTACCCAGGCGTGTGGCACCGGGGCGTGTGCCACGGCTGTGGCGGCTGCCTTCACACATCGTTGTCGTCCTCAATCGGCTGTCTGCATGGACGGCGGCACCCTCCATATCCGTTGGATGGGCCTGGGCAATCGCCTGTTCATGACGGGACCGGCCACCAAGGTCTTTGACGGCGAAATCGAGTTAGACAATGAATAAATGACAATCTATTATAATCGTTCAAAATGGCTTTAGTAAACGAGAATTTTCTGAAACTTCCCGGCAATTACCTCTTCTCTGAAATAGCCAAGAAGGTAGCTGCCTTCAAGACGACACATCCTCATGCTGACATCATCCGTCTGGGCATTGGCGATGTTACCCGTCCCCTGCCCCCTGCCAGCATCGAGGCCATGCACCGTGCCGTCGATGAACTGTCCCGCAGCGAAACGTTCCGGGGCTACGGGCCCGAACAGGGATATGATTTCCTCATCGAATCCATTCTCCGCCACGACTACGCTTCCCGCGGCATCAGCCTCAGTCCGTCGGAGGTTTTTGTCAGCGACGGAGCCAAGAGCGACACGGGCAATATCGGCGATATCCTGGGACAGGACAACACCATCGGGGTCACCGACCCGGTCTATCCGGTCTATATCGACAGCAATGTCATGGCGGGCCGGTCGGGCGAGCTGGACAACGGCAAGTGGAGCAATGTGACCTATATGCCCTGCACGGCGGAAAACGGATTCATCCCTTCCCTCCCCGACAAGCGGGTGGATGTCATCTACCTGTGCTATCCCAACAATCCCACGGGTACTACGCTGACCCGTGCCGAACTGAAGAAATGGGTGGACTATGCATTGGCCAACGATGCCATCATCATGTACGATGCCGCCTACGAAGCCTATATCAGCGAGGAGGATGTCCCCCATTCCATCTACGAAATCAAAGGGGCGAAGAAAGTGGCCATCGAGTTCCGCAGCTTCTCCAAGACAGCCGGTTTCACCGGTGTGCGTTGCGGCTATACCGTCGTACCGAAGGAGGTGACGGCCTGCACGGAAAACGGTGAGCGTGTGCCGCTGAACCACCTTTGGAACCGCCGTCAATGCACGAAGTTCAACGGCACCAGCTATGTCACCCAGCGCGGGGCAGAAGCCGTCTACACACCCGAAGGCCGGCAGCAGATCCAGGAAACCATCCGGTATTACATGGAGAATGCCCGTATCATGCGTCAGGGACTTCAGGCTGCCGGCTTCCAGGTCTATGGGGGTGTGAATGCGCCGTATATCTGGCTGAAGACTCCCGAATGCACTACCTCCTGGCAGTTCTTCGACCGGCTGCTTCACGAGGTTCATATCGTGGGCACTCCGGGTGTCGGTTTCGGCCCGAGCGGCGAAGGCTACTTCCGTCTGACAGCCTTCGGTCAGCGGGAGGATACCCTCCGTGCCATGGAGCGGATTGCCAAGTGGTGATTCAATTGTTATTTTTCGCTACCGGAAACATCCACCTCGGCATTCCGGGCGGAACTGGTGTCCGCCCGGAATGCGTCATTATCATGACATCAGCGGAACAGGAAGAACTGTGGCCGGGCATATACCCGTAAGTCTTTCACCTTTCCGGAAAGGAAGGACCCTTTGCGTACCTTCAGCCGGAGGGACGACACCTTGTAGATTTCCTGCAGGTCGATGATGATGCGGTGCGGCGGAACCGCCTCCGTTTTGGCGTCAGTATGCCAGAACGAGGAGACATCCCCGTCGAACAGGTTCTCGGCTACTCCCATGTTCTTGTCCGTCCGTTCGCTGCTCACGTAGACCACCTCCCATGCCGACTTGTCGATGGGACGGCCCTGTTCGTCCGTCAGCTCCATTTCCGACAGGCAGGACTGCCCGTCTTCGGTATAGGACGAGAGGGTCTCGATGCAGAGATGGCGGAGCGAGACAGGAGTCGGGAATTCCAGGGTCTGCCAGTCATTCGTTTCCAGCAAGGTCGCTTCCAGCACCCGGTCACCCTCGTCCAGGACAGGCGTTCCCCGGTTCGGCCGACGGGGTCCCTCCCGGAAATTCTTGTCCTTCCCCAAGCTGTTCAGCACGGGGCGGTCCAGCCCGGCGAGCGACCGGTTGCCCGTATCTTCCATTTCGAAGACGACGATTTCATTCTCCCCTTCTTTCAGCCACGGTGCCGGTAGATACAGGGTCTGTTGCGGACCGATGTTCCAGAAACGGCCCAGCGACCGCCCGTTCACCCATACCGCCCCTTTTCCCCAGCGGCTCATGTCTACAAAGCAGTCACCCAAAGAGTCTACCCTGAAGGTTGCCCGGTGGAAGGCAGGAACCCCGTTCAGCGGCTTCCCGAAAGGAAGGGCCGAAACATCTTCTTTGTACAGCGGCAGCGGGGTAATGGACCAGCCCGTCAGTTTCTCGTCCCCCCACATCACCTGTCCCGTAATGCCTTTCCGGTTGAACGGGATATCCGGTCCGTAATTCACACGGCCCGTATTCTCCACCAGCAGTTCCAGAGTAGCCGGCACCTCCTTCACCTCCAGCGTCACGCTGTTCTGGTTGTAGCGGCGGTCCAGGCTGGCCACCGGCTGTCCGTTAATCAATACGACGGCATAGTCGCGCAAGTCCTGCAGCACCAGTTTCCGCCGTCCCCCGTGGTGCAGCGTAGTCCGGTAGTGGATGTACCCGAAGTCCATCCCTACATCTTCCATCGACATCACTTCGTCCGAGGTCACGGTCCGATGGAAGGCAGCCGTGAGCAGTGCACTTTCCCGAAGCTCCACCGTAGCGAAGGTAGTGGTAGGATTGTCAGCCGGAACATCGGGCAATACGGTTCCCGCCGGCAGATGCTTCTGAATCACCTCGCGGAAGGCGTGGTATTTCGGCGAGCAGTTGCCCCATTCCCCGAGCGGTGCGTCATAGTCATAACTGGTCGGTTGCGGTTCGAATCCCCCGTTGGTGTTCGCCCCGTTCGTGTACCAGAAATTCGTGCCTCCGTGGAACATGTACATGCTGACCGATACGCCGTGCTCCAGCATCCAGTCCAGCTGGGTGGCCGGTCGCTGCCATGCCACGGACGAATGCCGCTTGCCCCACACGTCGAACCAGGCCGGGTAGAACTCCGCCACAAAGTACGGACCGCCCGGACGGTACTTGTCCACGATGCGGAAAATATCCTCGCCGAACACGCCGTTCAGTGTGGGCAAGGCACCGTCTATGTGCCCTGCTTCTACCTGTCCGCCACCGTCGCATGTCAGCAGCGGCACGTCGAATCCGGCCTCCCGGATCATGTCGCGCAGGGCGGCCAGGTATTCCTTGTCGGCAGCGTAAGAGCCGTATTCGTTCTCCACCTGCACCATGATGAGGTTGCCGCCTTTGTTGGCGCTGAAGGGAGCCAGTTGCTTGCCCAGTTCCTGGAGGTAGCGCCGGCAGTAGGCCAGAAAGCGGGGGTCATTGCTGCGGTAGGTCATCTCTTTTTCTTTCAGCAGCCATGCCGGATAGCCGCCGAAGTCCCATTCTGCACACACGTAAGGACCGGGACGGAGGATGACATACAGTCCTTCTTCCTGTGCCGTGCGCACGAAGGCGGCAATGTCCGCCTGTCCGCTGAAATCAAAGACACCCGGTGTGCGTTCGTGGAAATTCCAGAACACATACGCCGACAGGGTGTTCAGTCCCATGGCCCGTGCCCGGCGCATCCGGTCGCGCCAGTATTCACGGGGAATGCGGGGATAGTGCATTTCGCCGCATATCAGTTGCACGTTCTTGCCGTTGATGCTGAAAGTTCCGTGGTCGAGGTTCACCTGCGCCTGCACACCGGTACAGACGGTGGGGAACAGCAGGGCCGAAAAGCCAAAGGCCATCGCCACTTGGCGCAGCTGCTTGCTGAGTTTCCTCCGATGGAGGGGAGTATATCCTTTCTTGTTCATACGATATGATTGAGGTTGGTTGTGGACAAAGGTAACAAAAAAAAGCCAGGTTATCAGTTGAATTGTCTGATTTCCTGGCCTAAAAAAGTACACTCTCAGGGATTCGAACCCTGGACCCACTGATTAAGAGTCAGTTGCTCTACCAACTGAGCTAAGAGTGCCTGAGGAGGTTCCTGGCGGATTCGAACCGCCGTACACGGTTTTGCAGACCGCTGACTAAGCCACTCATCCAAGGAACCAAGTGCCTCTTTCGAGAAACGATGGCCGTGCATGGAAGGGGGAGGTTCCTGGCGGATTCGAACCGCCGTGCACGGTTTTGCAGACCGCTGACTAAGCCACTCATCCAAGGAACCAGTTTCCTTATTTGCCATTGTTTTTCTCAATTGCGCTGCAAAGGTACGACTTATTTTTGAATCTGCAAGCGTTCGGCCGATTTTTTTTCGGGTCTCTTCCCCTCACAAGCCTTTCTGGAAGCGTGTGGGCAGCCCGAACAGCCGCAGTTACAGGCGGTTGTGCCTTTCCTTCCTTTCCGGAAAAAAGTGAGCAGATTTTTCAGCACGTACGCTGCACAGGCTGCCACCACGATGTAGACGATGAATTCTTGCCACATGACCGTTCCTCCTCACTTTAGCCGAACAGGCTGCCTGCCTGGTGGACGGCAAAGGCCAGCAGCCAGGCCAGCACCGTGGTGTAGACAGCCGAAAAGACAGCCCATTTCCAGCTGCCCGACTCGTTCTTGATGGCGACCAGCGTGGCGATGCAGGGAAAATAGACCAGGATGAACAGCATGTAGCCGTAGGCCGTCAGCGGATGGATGGGAATGCGTTCGGCCAGGTTCACGCTCTCGCTGTCTTCCTCGTTCGTATAGAGTACGCTCAGCGTGCTGACCACCAGCTCCTTCGCCCCTACTCCAGACAGGATGCCGATATCCATCTTCCAGTCGAAGCCCAGCGGAGCCATCACCGGCTCGATGACCTTGCCCAACTGGCCGATGTAGGAGTTCTCCTGTTGCTCGGCCTGTGTGGCCGCTGCGTCGTGGCGCGGATAGTAGCCCAGGAACCAGATGATGACGGAGGCTACCATGATGATACCGCCCATCTTCTTCAGGTACTGTGCCCCCTTCTCCCACGTATGGCGCACCACGGACTTCGTGGTCGGCATCCGGTAGGGCGGCAGTTCCATCACGAACGGCGTGTTGTCCCCCTTGACGATGAACCGGCTGAAGACCTGTGCCAGCACGACGGCCAGCACGATGCCGGTGGCATAGATGGACAGCAGGACCAGGCTGGCGTGACGGGGGAAGAAGGCCCCGATCAGCACCAGGTAGATAGGCAGGCGGGCACTGCACGAGATAAGCGGCGTGACGAGCATCGTCACCAGCCGCGACTTGCGGCTCTCCACGATGCGCGAAGCCATGATGGCCGGCACGTTGCATCCGAATCCCATGATGAGGGGGATGAACGACTTGCCGTGCAGCCCCATCTTGTGCATGATCTTGTCCATGATGAAGGCGGCCCGGGCCATGTAGCCCGAATCTTCCATGAGCGAGATGAACAGGTAGAGCAGCAGGATGTTGGGCAGGAACACGATGACCCCTCCCACTCCGCCGATGATACCGTCGATGAGCAGGTCCTTCAGCGGACCGGCCGGCAGCAGCGTTTCCACCAGCTGGCCGATCTGCCCCACCAGCCATTCGATGCCGTCCTGCGGATAGGCCCCGAGGATGAACGTACATTCGAACATCAGATAGAGGAAGATGAAGAAAATGGGATAGCCCCAGATGCGGTGGGTGACGATGCTGTCCACGATGCGCGTGAACACCTCCTGGTCGCCCTTGTGGTTGTCCGTGAAGGTCTCTTTCAGTGCCCCTGAGATGAACCCGTATTTCGCGTCCGTAATGGCCTGTTCGCTGTCCTCGTTCAGCACCTTCTTCAGCCGGGCCGCCTCGTGGTCGCGCAGGGCGATGATGTCCGCCCCGTTGGCCAGTTCCCGGAGCACGTAGGCCTCGATTTCCCGGTCGTTCTCCAGCAGCTTGATGGAGAGGAAGCGCGTCGAGTAGCGGTGGCGGATGTGCTCGTTCCTCTGGATGGCCTTCTTCACGATGTCGATGCTCCGCTCCAGTTCTGCGCCATGGTTGATATGGATGTGGCGGATGAAGTTCTGCGGATGGTAGCCCTTCTCGTTGCCGTGGCTGCCGCTGTACTCGTGGTCGGGCACGTAGGTGGCGTGCCATTCGCGGAAGGCCTGCATGGCTTCGTTCTCGATTTCCTTTTTCTGCCCCATGAAGTCCGCCCCTTCATACAGTTCGATGACGACGTGGAACAGGCTGTCGATGCCCCGTCCGTTGCGGCTCACCGTCGGCACGATGGGCACGCCCAGCAGTTCGCTCAGGTTCTTGATGTCGAGGGTGTTCCCGCTTTTCTCCAGTGCGTCGTACATGTTCAGTGCGATCACCATCCGCACGTTCATGTCGATGAGCTGCGTCGTCAGGTACAGGTTGCGTTCCAGGTTGCCCGCATCCACCACGTTGATGATCACGTCCGGTGTCTCCTCGATGATATGCTTGCGCACGTACAGCTCCTCCGGACTGTAGGCCGAGAGCGAGTACGTGCCCGGCAGGTCGATGAGCCGGAACTGGTAGCCCTGCAGCTCGAAGTGGCCGGCCTTGGCGTCCACGGTCACGCCGCTGTAGTTGCCCACATGCTCGTGCGCCCCCGAAGCCACGTTGAACAGCGATGTCTTTCCGCAGTTCGGATTGCCCACCAGGGCCACGTTGATGGTCCGTCGTTTGCCTTGGGCAATGGCCTTCAGTTCCTCTTCCGGCACTTCAATGGTCTCGGCGATGGTCCCTTCATAGCGCGCTTCTCCCTGCAGGCTGCGGGCCTCTTCCTCGCTCACCACTTCCACCATACCGGCTTCCTGGCGGCGGAGGGAGATTTCATATCCCATCACCTTGTACTTTATAGGATCTTTCAACGGAGCGTTGAGCAGCACCTCCACGGTCTTGCCTTTGATGAAGCCCATCTCGATGAGCCGGCGGCGGAAGCCTCCGTGCCCCAGCACCTTGATGACCACTCCTTTTTCTCCGGTCTGTAAGTCTGATAATCGCATAGTCTTTTCGCTTTTTGGTATTATAGCCGCAAAGATACAGGATTGACTTCACCTGTGCAAGCTATTTAGATTGTTTTTAAATAGAAGTGGCAAGGGAAACGGATCGGAACAAAAGTCGTATCTTCGTGGCGGATAGTCGGGCGGCTCTTTCGGTGGGCCACCCGTATAAAGCAACAAGCAGCATGTTCAGACAAAAGATACAGAAAACGATTGCCGACAGGCAGATGATGGCTCCGGGCGACAAGGTGCTGGTGGCCGTGAGCGGCGGAGCGGACTCGGTGGCCCTCTTGCGGGTACTCCTGCAGTGCGGGTACTCCTGTGTGGCAGCCCATTGCAACTTTCACCTGCGGGGAGCGGAGTCCGACCGCGACGAGCAGTTTGTCCGGCAGCTCTGCCGCGGCTTGGGGGTGGAGCTGCAGACCGTCAGCTTTGCCACCGAGGCGTATGCCCGTACTCACGGGGTGTCGTTGGAGATGGCTGCCCGGACCTTGCGCTACGAGTGGTTCGAGCAGCAGCGGACGGCGACGGGAGCGGCGGTCATTGCCGTGGCGCATCACCGCGACGACAGTGTGGAGACCTTCCTGCTGAACCTGGTAAGGGGGACGGGTATCAACGGACTGAAAGGGATGCGGGCCGTGAACGGCCGTGTGGTGCGTCCGTTGCTGGAGGTGAGCCGTGCTGACATCCTGGACTACCTGGACCGTCTGGGACAGGACTATGTGACGGACAGCACCAACCTGCAGGATGATGTCACCCGCAACAAGCTGCGGCTGGACGTGCTCCCCTTGCTGCGGACCATCAACCCGTCGGTCAGCGAGGCCATTGCCGCCACCGCCCAGCGTCTGGCAGGGGTCGAGGAGGTCTATCGTGCAGCCATCCGAGCGTCCTGCAGCCGCGTCACGGACGGGCAGGACAACATCCACATCGGGCGGCTGCTGGCCGAGGCGGCCCCCGAAGCCGTCCTCTTCGAGCTGCTCCACGACAAGGGCTTCAATGCCGCCCAGCTCCGCGACATTTTCCGCAGCCTGTCTGGCGGTTCGGGCCGTCTGTTCCGCAGTCCGTCCCATGAGTTGCTGCGCGACCGGGAATGGCTGTGGGTACGCCCCGTCCATCGTGCAGCTGCCCTTCCGGTGCTCCACCAGGAGCTGCGCACTGTCGACGCCGACTTCCAGGTTCCCCGCGATGCACGCATGGCCTGTCTTGATGCCGGACTCCTGCCCGCTCCCGCCCTCGAACTGCGCAAGTGGCAGTCCGGCGACCGCTTCATGCCCCTGGGCATGAAAGGCTTCAAGCGGGTGCGCGACTACCTGCGCGACCGCAAGTTCTCCTTGTTCCAGAAAGAGTCGCAGTATGTGGTCTGCAGCGGCGGCGACATCGTGTGGCTGGTCAACGAACGTCTCGACCATCGCTTCCGCGTCACGCCGTCCACCCGCCAGGTGCTGCTGCTGTGGGTAACGGATGATGACATATAAATTGATCATCTATTTATGCTTTGTTATGTGAAAAACTGCTTTGTTGCATACAACTGGTAACTTCGAAAGATTACCCATGACGAAAACTGTAGGAGGGTGTATCAGAATTCAAGACGACTGTCATTTTGCTTGTCATGCTGAACGTAGTGAAGAAACAACGTTCGACGAAGTCAATCTGTAAAGCATTAGTGGATGTATTCAGATGAGCTTTCCCCTCCAGGCCGCCGGACGCTGTTGCTTCACAGCGTTCAGTTTTCTGCGGAGGACAGCCGCATGTTTCAAATAAAAACACTATTTTTGCAGGGACATACACAACATTTATCATCTAAAATCAAGTAAGCAATATGAACGCAGAAAACCAACAAGAGAGAGCCGGCGGAGAAAGCCGGTGGCAACGATGGAGCAAACGAATGGGCGGTGCCGTCTGCCTGATGGGACTGCTGGCAGGGACACCCGCCTGTAGCGACGACCCGCACGGGTCCGGACAGCAGGAGGACGACGGACCCTATCGGGTGATGGTCATCTCCGACCTCCACCTCTTCGACATGGACCGGATCGGCCATGAAGGGGAAGCCTGGGAAAAAAGGCTGGCGATAGAAGACAAGAACTATACCTACTGCGCCGCCATCATGGAGGAGCTGGCCCGCAGGGTGAAAGAGCAGCAGGTGCGCTACGTGGTAGTGCCCGGCGACCTGACCAAGGACGGCGAGGTCATCAACCACGAGTTCGCCGCCGCCTGTTTCAAGGCCATGGAGGAAGCGGGTGCGCAGGTTTTCGTCATCAACGGCAACCACGACCTGTCCAATGCGGCGGCCAAGACATTCACCCCCGAAGGGGAGTTCCCCATCGAGACCGCCACTTCGGCGGATTTCCTGCGCATCTATCACGACTACGGGTACGACCATGCCCTCTCGCAGGAAGCAGGCGGACTGTCGTATAGCGCAGACCTGGGGAAGGACATCCGCCTCATTCTGATGGACTCCAACATCTACAACGATTCCAAGACGGCTCCCCGTCAGGAGACCAAGGGCACCTTGAAGGCATCCACGCTGGAGTGGGCGAAAGCGCAGTGTGCCGAGGCCCTGAAAGCCGGAAGAGTACCCGTCGGGGTGCTGCACCACGGGCTGGTGGAGCACATCCCGGGCATTCAGTCCGTGTGGCTGCCCGAGTACCTGGCCGACAACTACGTCGAGGCCCGCGAAGCCTTGGCGGCAGCGGGGATGCACATCGTGCTGACCGGCCACCAGCATATGCAGGACATCGCCAGCGTGGATGTGCAGGGAGCACCTTTCTACGACATACAGACGGGCAGCATCGTCTCGCTGGCCCCGCTCCGTTACCTGGACGTTCATCCCGAGACCCGCACCCTGCAGATCTCGTCCTCCGTCGTCAGCCAGCTGCCCGGTGGGGTGGATGTCTCCGCTGTGCTGGAGAAAACCTGTAGCGAAGGGACCCATTATTACTTCATAGCCCTTCTTACTCAATTCGTTCAGTCGCAAGGACTTACAGAAGAAAGAATTGAAAACGTTCTAAAGGGATTCACACAGCTTCCCATCGTAGAGGGATACTCCTTTGTCGATGCGATGACCAGTGCCTTCATGATTGCCCGAAAAGGGGACGAACAGCAGGAACCGCACACACCGGCAGTGTGTGAAGTCTTGCAAAGCTATGTGGAGGCCTTTTCGAAGGTAGAAGGCTATGAGAAAACGGTGCAGTTGTTCCAGATGGCAGAACGCCTGTACGCCGGATTCTATGTCGACTCCCCCTCGGCCGACAACAGTCTGGAGATTGCCTACTGAGCGGCCTCGTACTCAGCAGGAAAGATGATATCCGGAGGAGACTGTCCGAAAACTTTGGAAGACCTATCATTTTGTCATGCTGAACAGAGTGAAGCATCTGAATGCACCCACTTTGCGCTTACGGATCCTTCGCTTTGCTCAGGATGACATGACAAATGGAAACCATTCGATGATGATGCTGTAGGGGCAGACCTGCGTGTCTGCCCGGAATACCGAAGTGGATGGTTCCGGGCAGACACATAGGTCTGCCCCTACAGTGTCATGGGTAGCGTAGCGAAGAAACGACGTCCGACGAAGTCGATCCGCACCGCCCCCGAGCGGAGGGAGAGTTAATGCTCAGCAAACAGTAATACGTTCATGAACTCTTCGATGCAGCCAGCAATCAGCGACTCCAGCTGCTTCACGTCGGCTTCAGTGAATGTTTTTCCATACTTTACGCCGGCATTGTTGCAATACAGATTGGCTATCCCCGTTATCAGCATTTCTTTATGGGCCACCAGACACAAGTAGTCAGGGGATGCATAAGCGAACAAGTTGAGCTGATAAGGCAGACCGAAAAAGCCGAGGCTGATAGAGAGAACGTTGGTGTCATAACCGGCATAAGTACCCTTAGTAAGGGTGTATTCTCTATAGGATGTGCCATCCACCTGGACAGTCGGCAGCATTATTTTGTCTTCCGTAAAGGAAATGTCACTAAAGCACTGGTTGAAAAGCCCTGTGAGTTGTGATAACATCTGTATGAGATTCAGCTCTTTCGTGTCGCCCACCTGAAGGTTGTCGGGCAGTGACACTTTGGTCTTGCCATCGTTGAACTTGACGAAGGAATAGACATTATCGACCGCCTTATAGCTTTTGTTGGCCACTGTGAGGTTCTTGTCCACCTGCGTGCGGCGGTATTTGGTTGTCACTCCCCCGTTGGTGGTCGTCAGTTCGTCACCGTTCAGCCGGTAGTCCGAGGTGTAATGTTCCCCGTCCACGGTAGCCGTCAGCTGGTTGCTGGCCGTCACCTCGTAGGTGCCCTTCCTGACCATCTTGTCGAGGGGAGTCACCTTAATGTAATTGACCGTCTTGTCGTTGCCGAAGGCAATGGCGTCAAGGCCATCGGCATCGGCGTTGTACCACATGCCGTCTGCCAGGTTCCTGACAATCTCTTCCGTGTTCATCTGTTCGTCGTCATCGTCGGAGCAAGCCGGCAGCATCATTGTGAATGCGGCCATCATGGCCATCCACATCATTGAATAAACTTTTTTCATCTTTCGTGTTAATTAAATTAATGTATTATTGAATTGAAATGCAGTCACTGTGTTTCTGATGTCGCTGCAAAAGTAATGGAAATTCCGCAGTCTGCCAAATTTAAAAGGGAGTCTTTATATATCCTCTCATATCTTCTCTCACTATCATGGAGCAGTCTTGTAATTTACACAAATCTTCAATATGACTTATCAGGCAGTCATAACTTTCATGATGCTCCATTTCCTCACGTCTCGCCTTGCTCAACTTACAGAATGCTTCCTCCAGCTCCAATCCCGCAAATCTCCGTCCACAGAGGTTGGCTGCTATGCCCGTCGTGGAACTGCCACTGAATGGATCAAGAATCCAGTCGCCCGGGTCGGTCGATGCAAGAATCATCCGGACAAGCAAACGCAAAGGCTTTTGTGTAGGATGTTTGCCGCAGGTCTTTTCCCAACGCCCAATGGCTGGCATACGCCACACATCGGTCATTTGCTTGCCGTCGTTCAGGCTCTTCATCACGTCGTAATTGAACTTATGGGGTACTTTCTGCATCTTCCTTGCCCAGATGACAAACTCTGTAGCGTATTTAAAGTATCGACAGGATATGTTGACAGGTGGATTGGTCTTCTCCCAAGTGATGACATTGAGAATTTTATAGCCAAGATAGGTAAGACAATTCGCCACGGAAAAGATGTTGTGATAGGTGCCGCTTATCCAAATCGTGCCGTTGTCTTTCAGCTTGTCACGGCACAGACGCAGCCATTCCAGATTGAACACCATCATCTCTTCTTGCGACTTACCCTTGTCCCAGTCGCCCTTATCCACACACACCACCTTGCCGCTCTGCAACGATATTCCACCGTTGGAGAGAAAGTAGGGAGGGTCGGCAAATATCATGTCGAACTTGAAGTCAAATTCACCCAGCAGTTTGAAGCAATCACCATGCGCAAGGATGAAATCATTGTAAGGGGATTTATAATATGCTTGTATCATTAGTAGCGCTATTGATTTGACTGTCCATAAATTCATGAATAGACATGAGATTATACACACTGGGTATGATTCCATACGCCTCTTGCAATTTGTTCTTTGCAGACTTCCAACCGATACCATCAGTAATCCAGACAAACTCAAAGCCATCCACAGAATTTATCTTCGGTGCAATATCAGAATAAGAGCGGGCCACCTCATTCAGTTTGGAGCCACCACTACTATAGAAGTTGACTTCTATCAGATAGACCTTCGAGGCAGTTTCAACCACGAAGTCAAAACGTTTTTCGTCATCTCCCAACACTTCTGTAATGGCAGGCCATTCACTTGAATATACTTCCTGTCTGAAGGGTATGCCGGCATGGGTGAAAATGTCGGCTACCGTCTTCTCCATCAAATGTCCGCTTCTGTTCTTTCTTGCATTCGTATCCAGACCTGTTTCGATGCCAAAGACATAATCCACAAGGTTCTTTACCGACTGGTTTTGAAGAACAGCGCCAAGTCCTGTATCCGTGAGGAAGGTCATGACGGAATCAACAGAATGGAACAGGCTTTCAAGCGGGACGCAGTTGCCTGCAGCATCAAGAATCTTCTTGTTGTCACGAGTGCGTACGGCAATCAGAATGTCCAGGACCGAAAAAGCACTCTTGTCTCTCTTCCATATAGTTTCTACACTTTTGCGCAAATCGGATGCACCAATGAGGCTGTTGAGCATACATAGGCTCAACTTTATGTCTTCAACGTTCTGTGAAATCTTTTCAAAGTCACAGAAGAAGTCCAACGTTTGGTTCGTCTCTTTGAGCTGAGACATGAACTTGCCAAAATCCTTACGCATAAGCCCTTTGATTTATAGCCACATGGGGTGGCTTGTGCTCGTTTGTCTTGGCAGGCAGCCAGTCTTTTGTGTCGCGATAACTATGGACCAACAGTTCTGATATTTTCCCTCGTCTTGCTCCATTGGCGTTGACATTACGCGAAGCCATCACCCGGTCTATGTAGTAGTCAGCATACAAGACTTCGAAGAAGTTGTCTGCTTCGTTCTTCCCTTTACAGTCCGAATTGCTAAGCATAAAACTATGTCCATCTGCAACCACTCGGTCGCAGAACTCCTTGAGCCTGACTTGCGACTCGTCATTGAACGCTTCCTTTGCATAGTCGTTAAAATTGGAAGTGTCACTCAGCGGACGGTAAGGAGGGTCCAGATAGAAGAAAGATCTCCCCTGCGCATAAAGCAAGGTGTCTTCAAAATCACCTTCCAGGATTTCCACTCTTTTCAGCAATTCGCTGTCTGCTCTAAGTGTATCCCTATCACAAATCTGCGGCTGCATGTACTTTCCGCAAGGAACATTGAACAGTCCTTTCCTATTCACACGATACAGGCCATTGAAGCACGTACGATTCAGGAAGAAGAACTTCGCCGTATTCTCTATCGGATCGAGATTCTTCTCGTTGTAACGCTGGCGGACAGCCATATACATCTCGTGCTTGGCTTCCATGTCCTGCAAAGCGTAATAGTGTGCCTGTATATCCTGCAAGGCAGGAATCAACTCTTCTACGTGGTCGCGGACGGTTCTGTAGCAAGTAATCAGGTCAGAATTGATGTCGTTGATGACCGCTCGCTTGATATTCGGGTGCTGCTGCAGCATATAAAACAGCATAGCCCCACCGCCTACAAACGGCTCTATGTATGTCGCATTCTCCCAATGATCAAAGTCAGCTGGAAGTTTTGCTTCCAGTTGTTCGATGAGTTGGCCTTTACCGCCAACCCATTTGATGAATGGTTTTGCTTTTGTATTCATTATTCAAATCATTTTTTGTTCCTTATTCAGATGCAAAAGTAGTGGAAAATCCGCAGTCTGCCAAACACCCTATGCCTTTTTTGCCGCCTCGGGAGGAAAGATGGCCTACAGCCACCCGTTGGCTTCCTCGGCGGCCGCATCGAAGCAGGGGCAGGACTTGGGGGTGGTGCCGGGCAGGTCGCGGTGACCCACGATGCGGGCCTGGGGGAACAGCTCTTTCAGCAGCCCGAGGAGCTGGCGGAGGCGGTTGCGCTGGGCCGGGGTGCGCGTGTCGGCAGGGCGGCCCTGAGGGTCCAGTCCTCCCTCATAGCAAATTCCTAAGGAGCACCGGTTGTAGGGTCGGCAATGCGCGCCGACTTCCAGCAGGCGGCGGTGCTGCGTCAGGGTGCCGTCCTTGCGGATGTAGAAGTGGTAGCCCACGGTGCGGAAGCCGCGGGCGCGGTGGTCGCGCTGCAGTTGGGCGATGGTGTAGTCGCGGTCGCAGCGGGTGGCGGAGCAGTGGAGGACGAGGAAGCGGACGCTGTCTGGTCCTTGCATCAGCTGTCCGTCCTCGTAGGAGGTCAGGAGCTGGCGTTCGTTGGCGACGATGTCGCTGAGGGCAAGCGGGAATTGATAGTCTATCATAGGCTCGTTTCGTGGATGGTTTCGTGGGTGGTTCTGTGGGTGGTTCTGTGGGTGGTTAATGGGCCACAGATAAACACAGATGGTACAGATGACCACTGATTTTTTTTGTTGTTCTGCCTGTGTCATTGTGGCCCTTACCTGGGGTCATTGCAGGATGCACGAGGTCATGGTGAAGCCTGCAAGTAGGGTCGTCACAATGGTACAGATGGCGTTGATGATGGTACGCCATTGGTCGGAGGTCAGTTTGCTCATGTTCTTTGGAATTTAAAATTTATAATTTAAAATTTAAAATGCTGGGCATTTTGTTGGTCTTTTTGAGTGGCTGTCACACGGGGTGTGAAACGATTCGATGATGACACTGTAGGGGCGGACCTGTGTGTCCGCCCGGATGCCGAGGTGGATGTTTCCGGGCAGACACATAGGTCTGCCCCTACAGTCTCGTCATTGGTAGAATGACAATTAGATAGGAGGCGCTGGTTTTGATACATCCTCACGCCGCTGCCGTCACCCCAACGGGTCGGGGATGCTCGTTCCGCTGTCGTCCGGATCCGTGGACGACGGGTCGTCGGCAGGCAGGGAGCCGGTATACTTCACGAGCTGGATCTTGTCCGGCAGCAGGTCGTACTTGCGCGAGCCGTTCACCATCGAGAACGAGGGGACGAAGCCTGGCACCAGTCCTTTGATGAGCGAGGCGTTCGCCTTGTCGGCAGAAGTCACTGCCCTGCCCTTCAGGAAGCGGATGTTCAGCACGCCGAAGCCGAGCAGCTGGATGGCATAGCCCTTCTTCAGGTTCTCCTTCACGTAGTAGGCATAACGGTCCAGCACGTTCTTCACGTCGCCGGGCGTGGCGGACGATTCGGTGGCAATCTGCTGCGCCACATCGTCGGTCGTCAGGGTTCCGTAGCACACGGGGGCTACACTGTACACTTCATGGGGGTTCTCCTTGTCGAACCGCACCATACGTTTGGTCACTTTGTAAGCTTTTGGCATAGTCAGTCAATTAGTTAAGGGTTCATGAATCAACATTGCAAATTTACGGCATCTGCCCGCGACGGACGTCCTTTTCGGTCGTTGCGGGTTCTTCACGGCGGACGCTCTCACGACTGTAGCCGTGACCCCTTCATGACTGCATCCGTAAGCCCCTGACGACTGCACTTGTGAGGGGGCGATGAGTGCAGTCGTCAAGGGGCCATGACTGCACTCGTCCCGTGTTTCATTTCCCTGTCGTTCCATTTTCCTGTCGTTCCGAGTGGCCGCCCAGCATTCTTTTTTCCTGTCATTCCGAGTCCCCATCACACGTTGTGTGAAACGATTCGATGATGACGCTGTAGGGGCGGACCTGCGTGTCCGCCCGGAATGCCGAGGCGGATGTTTCCGGGCAGACACATAGGTCTGCCCCTACAGTTCCGTCATTGGTATGAAATGAGGAATCTGTTACCGCCCGCATGGCTGCGCTGTTGGACAGATCCTTCACTTCGTTCAGGATGACAGGGAGTGATAAGTCCGAAGCTCACGGCTCGCCGAGGTAGTAGTAGATGAGCTTCACCTCCCGGATGGTGAGGTGGTGACGGCGGTCGAATGTCTGTCCGTTGGCCGTGAGCCGGGCATACAGCTCGTCGCAGCCGCGGATCCAGGCGGTGAGACGGCGGACGGCACGCTTGGGGTCGGTGCCGGGAAAATACTGCAATGCAAGTTCTCTTCGAGTCATAATGAATGGTGTCTTGAAACGGTAATACATGAGTCTGATAACGGATGCCGGCAAGCGATGGCCGGCCTGAAAAGAGTATTCCGGAACAGCCGGAACCGGGAGCATCTGCGTCATGTGCGTCATTGTGTCACGTGCATTTTCTAACATTCCTACGAATAATTAAATAGTAGCTCCTTTAAAGGAGCAGGTATTTAATTCTTTTTCCTATACTCGAAAAAAGTAAGTGACGCAGTGGCGCAATGACGCGCATCAGCGAGGATTGCCGGGGTCAGAAGGGCAGTTCGGGCTCGGCAGACGGAGGCACAGGCGAATCGGATGCCGACATGGGGGTGTCTGCATCGGGCAGGGTATGCTCCACCTCGTACTGCGTGCGCTGACAGACCATCCACAGCCGGGAAGTATGAGTGCGTCGCTGCATGAATCCCAGCTCCGACATCACCTTCCCCACCTGTGTCGGCGTGACATGCAGCTGCGGGGCGAAGCGCGAGGCGATCTGCGAGGCCGACAGCAGGAGGAAGCTCTCCTTCTCGGCAGGGCGGCGGAAGTAGGCCATCACCAGCTCGCGGGCAGGGTTCGGGGCCTCGAAGCGGCGGTTGCGGCGGTTCAGCTGCTCTATCTCCCCGCCCTCGAACCAGTAGCGGAAGCCGTGCTCCAGCAGCCAGCGGGCCTGGGCGAAGATGCCGGCATAGGGGATGTCCGCCGTCCACGGGTTCTCGATGCGCTCCACCTCGAAGGGGAGCCAGCGGCGGCTGCCCGTGGTGTCGGTGAGGAACTGCAGGTTGTTGCCCGTGGCACAGAACGAGGCCACGTGGGGCCGCCTCACCTTGTTGCGCCCGTAGGCCGGCCGCTCGTTGATGTGCGTCGTCGTGGTCATCGCCTTCAGCTGGTTCAGCTCGGCGGTCTGCATCGAGTCGATCTCCTCGAAGTTCAGCAGCAGGTTCTCCGCGATGGTGAAGAGGTCGTCCTTCGTCAGCCGCTGCGAGTTGGTCTTCGACACGTAGTAGGGGCGCAGCTCGGGCGGCAGGAGGTTCTCGAAGAAGGAGCTCTTGTAGCTGCCCTGCGGACCGAGGAGCACCAGGATTTCGTGGTTCACCACCTTGTCGTGGAGGGCGGCGGCCACCATCGCCACGAACCAGCGGCGGAAGTAATAGTCGAACTCCTCGGGCGAGGCGTGGCGGCAGTGGACGCGGTCGGCCAGCCAGCGCAGATGGTCGGTGGTGCCGTCCCAGGGCGGCAGCGCGTCGAGGTACTGGCGCAAGGGGTGGTAGGACGGCACGAAGTCGCTCTGCAGCAGGTTGTGGAGCGAGCTGATGTCGAAGCGCAGGCCTGCACGCTCCAGGGCACACCAGAGGGAGTTCTCGAAGAGGTCGTCCATGATGCGCCACTCGCCGCCTGCTGACGAGCCGCCTGCTGCCAGACGGTCTTCCGCCGGCGTGCTTTCCGCTGACAGGGCCTCCGCCGGAGCGTACTCCACCTGACGGCTGAGCAGGTTGCGGCGCAGGCGGAAACGGGCAGTGACGAACTCCTCCACCTCGGCCAGTGAGCAGCGGCGGCCTCCTCCTCCGGCAGTCGGAGCGTCGGCAGCCGACTTGGCGACAGGCAGGCGGCGGGTGGCGTGCTCGGCGGTGAGGGCGTAGCAGCTGCGCACGGTGGAGGCGATGCTGCCGGGATGGGTGGCCTCGTAGTCGGCAAAGGCGGCGGAAGCCCACTGCAGGGCGTCGTCCTCGGCCACGCCGAAGCGGTTCATCAGGTAGAGGCAGCGGCTGATGTAGTCGTTGTGGCGCGAAGGCTCGTAGCGTCCTCCCTCCTCCTCCACCAGCCGGCGCACCTCGGTCTCGGCCTTCGCTGCCGTGGGCTTGCGTCCCGGCTTCTTCAGGGCGGTCGGTGCCTTCCGCCGGGGAGTGAATTCCACGGGCTGTGCGTCGGGACGGCAGACGGCCTCGGGGGCATGACAGAGGGCCGACATGCGGGTGGCGTTGCTGCACTGGCGGTCGTAGGCCAGTCCCGTGAGCCGCGCATAGTACTCGTTCACCGCCGTCCAGGCGGCATTGTAGGTCTTGGCGTCCACCTCGCCCGTCACTCGTGCCACCACGCGGATGCCGCGGCCCGAGACGGTGGGGTACGCGAGCAGCGTGTGCGGGTCGGCAGCGATGCGGGCATACATCTCGTCGAACCGTTCAGGCGGCACGTGGTCGAAGTCGGCCATGCAGCAGGCCGTGTAGGCGCGGATGTGGCGGTGGCTGCGCCCACCCTCGAGGGTCACGCCGCAGACGAAGGCCGGCAGTGACAGTTTGAGCCTGCGCAGGGTGCGCTGCAGCTCCTCCCGTCCTTCGGCAGGCCCGTCGGCTGCTTCGGCTGCCGCCAGCTGTTCATACGTGCGGCGGTAGCACCGGGTGGTCTCCGCCAGCTTGTTTCCCTTCAGCTCCTGTTCGAGAGCCTGCAGCGTCACCTCCTGTGGGGTGCAGGAAGTGAGGTTGACGAAGCGGGCGAACCGCTCGCTCGTCTTTTTCGGAAATTTTTTCTCCATTTTCTTGTTAATTTAAACGTAAATACCTAATTTTATCCCAGCTACAGAACTTCCGGTTCCCGCCGGTCTGTGCCCCAAAGGTAGTTCTTTGAGCCATGGGGCATGTGCACTCATGAGTGCACATCCTTACAGGTCTTTTAGAGAGATTTAAGTTTGTTTCGCTTTTCCGTATAGAAGAGTTAACAGGGACCAGAGACAGCGTCCTCAACACTTTATACCATGAAAGCAGCAAGACCCACCTCTCAAGGCTCCGGGTGGATCTTTGTTGCCGCCCGCGAGTTCGCCGACCTGATGTCGTGGCTGCATTTTGAGTCGTGGTCTGAAGCGGCACGGAGGCTTCACGTCAACCGGCGTACCCTCGCCAAGCTGCATCATCCGACCGCCGACTCCACGTTGAGTCTGGAGACGGTGGACCGGATTTTCCACGCTGCCTTTCAAGTACGGTCCCTTGACCTGGAACCTGGGGAAACCGTTGAGAATGTGTTCGACAAACTGGCTGCTGCCCGTTTCCGTATCACGCTGAGCGTCGCTGTGAAGCCCGCTGCGGCGGATGAGTTTGCCGACGAAATGCAGCAGAGAACGCACGGCTTACCGCCGACTACCCGCAAGACAAGGTGAGGGAACCGGAAGCTTTCTGTTGCTTTTTTTTAACACAGAGACACTGAGGGCACGGAGTTTTTTTATTGAGTGGATGGAAAGGGGTTATTGAACACAAAGAGAGGAAGACACAAAGAATATTTTCCTTTGTTTCTTTGTGTCTTTGTGTTTATTCCTTTCCATAGTGACCGGTGGGGAGAATTGAACACAAAGAAAGGAAGACACAAAGAAGAATTTTCCTTTGTCTCTTTGTGCCTTTGTGTTTAACCGTCCCCCGTCCTGCTCAATAAATAAAACTCCGTGCCCTCTGCGCCTCTGTGTTTACCCCTGTTATTCGCCTGCTACTCAGTCCGGCCTGTTTCGCCGGTCTTTTCCGCGCCAATACTGGTCTTTTCCTCCTGTATGCTTGTCTTTTTCGGAAAATGATTCTATCTTTGTATGAACCGAAAACTTTAAACTATTGAATGATGATGAAAACTAAGCAGTCACTGGCCATTACGGCAATGCTCCTGACATTAATGACAGGATGCCAGGAAGCGTATGAATCACCAACGTTTGACACCCCGGCTTCTTTACGCGAAATACGAGTGTATCAAGGTATTGATACGACAGCAGTCGTTCCCACAGAAAAGGCAGCAGAAATCGCCTTGCTCCAAATGAAGCAGACAACCTCTTCCAGGTTCACACAAGACAAGGAGGTGGATTCGGTTTCTGTCATTCAAGGAGATGACAATACGCCTCTCATGTATGTAGTGTCTTTTAAGGGAGCGGGGTACGTGATAGTCAGTGCCACGAAAAAATTCAGCCCTGTCCTGGCTTATTCCGAGTCGGGAAGGTTCGAACCGGAATTAGGAGGTATAAAAGAATGGCTGGCTGAAGAAAAAGTGCAGGTGATGACCTGTATCAACGACACAACCGTCAGCCTGCATCCTGAATGGATAAAATACAGTGTCACGCCGAAGACATATTCGGGCAGCCATTCCCGTTCGGCAGAAGATGCCGAGGATGTGCAATGGTGGTGGGAGGAATTTGCCTGTGAACTGACCCAGCCCGATTACCATTCAAATTATGAAGATTATGTAGGAGCTACCGGAGAAGTGGTTGGTAACTGGTGTTCGGCTGTAGGAGAAGTCCGGAGCCTCTATCCTGAATGGGCCTCACTGTATGACCAGGTATCCTATCTGTGTACCAGCAAAGGGTATAGGGAGGAAGATGCCATCTATCATCTTCGGGAGTTTGAAAACCTGTCCATGACTTCACCGTTATTGTCGACCAACTGGCATCAGGAATCACCTTACAATTTCAAACTTGGTGGTAATGAAAAAGTTTTAGGTTGCGCGACTGTAGCCGTTGCGCAAGTCATGAATTATCATCGCTATCCGTCAACTTACGATTGGGATGGGATAAACGTGAACTGGAGTGATGCACAAGGCGATTTCTTCAAGAATTTAGGCGAAAGCCTGGGTATTGACTATAGTACGACCCAAAGAGGTGTAAGTGCGAGGAAGATGCAGATAGTTCTATCACAAAACGGCTACCAGGCGGTTTTAGATGAGAATGAAATCTCTACTTCGGTACTACAATCTGAACTGTCCAATCACCGCCCCATCATTTTATGTGGAAATGTGGATAGAGAGAATGGCCATGCATGGGTATGTGACGGGTACAAGAAACATGCATATACGACCATTATGACTATATATATCCCTTCAAGGTTCCAATGCCCTGATGATAGAATGATTACCGCGAACCCGTTCGAAGCATTGGTGGGAACCTATGAAACTCATTATTCGCCGTCACTCTGGTACATGCACATGAATTGGGGATGGGGTGCATCTTACAATTCATGGAATAGGTATGGGAACTATAAAGCTCCGGAAAGTGCAGGTGGCATGGATTTTTGTCTGACCAAGAAATATATCAAAGCAACTCCTAATAATTGAACCATTTAAAAAGATATCCCATGAAAGTAGAAATGAATAAGTCGATGTACCCCATTGTAAATCAGTGGAAACAATACATTTGGATAGTTCTCACCGCAGTGCTGGCAGGCGCGTGCTCCTCGTCCGAAGAGGAAGTGGAAGATTGTCTGGCAGACCCGTACTCGATTGGGCTTCACTTGGCCATCCATGACTCACACGGGCAGAACCTGCTGGCATCCGGAATAAATGGCGATTCGCTATCCAACTATACTATCCGTTTTGAGTTTGATGGAGTTCCCCAGGATTTCGACTCTCTCCGTAATACGCTATACATCAGCAAATATTACGGAGAACCCATGTTGGACATGGTACCCATGGACTTGAACTGGTACCTTTTTTTCAAGCGACCGAAACCCTTTCGGTACACGGTCCGGCTCACCGCTCCTGAGGTATTCAGGGACGAGAAGGAACATACGATAGACGCGAAAATGGTCGACAGCCCGGAAGGTGCTTCGTATAATGAATGCCCTTACTTAATGGTTCCTGACCCCAACTCCGTCTTCGTGGATGGCATAAAGGCTACCCCTCTGGAGGACACCCAATATGTAGCTTTTAAGGTACAGTTGCCGATTGCAGAGCAACCCTGACGGGGGTGGATATTCCAAAAGAGTGGTATTGTTTCAACACAGAGGCACGGAGTTTTTTTTATATTATTAAACACAAAGGCACGAAGACACAAAGAAGGATATTTTCCTTTGTACCTTTGTGTCTTTGTGTTTAACTCTCAAATGGTCATTATCTTATCGTTTCACACCCGTGTGATGGCTACTCAGAATAACAAACAAAATGACAGGCGTTTTTTTTGACATACCCTCAGAAGACACACGAAGATTTCCCGCTGTCCGTCTTACAGTGCTTCCACTTCCTCCGCCGGCAGGCCAGTGGAACGGCAGATGTCCGCCACCGGCAGGCCGAGGCCCTTCAGGCTCCGGGCGATGGCACGCTTCTCTTCGGCACGGCCTTCCTCGCGGCCTTCGGCGCGGCCTGCTTCAAGACCTTCGGCACGGCCCTTCGCCATCCCTTCCGCCAGGCCCTCTAAGCGGCCGTCGTACAGGCCCTCGCGGCGGGCGGTGGAGATGACGTCCGTCTGAACCACCAGCGCGTCCATGTGCGCCTCGTAGGCACGACGCTCCTCCGCGCTCATCGAATAGTAGCGGAGCTTCTCGCGGGCCTCGCGAAGGCCGGGGACCGTCGTGTCAGGGCGGATGGTGCCCTCCTTCAGGTACTGCACCCACTCCTCCATCGGAGAGGTGGCCACACGGTTGAACTCGTTCACGCGGATCAGGTAGTACTCCGGGAAGATCTCCTCCGGTCGGCGCGTCACCAGTGCCTTCCGCTCGCGCGTGGTAATCTCCAGCTGGTCGTTCGTATGCACACCCACGAAGCGGTTCTGGCCGTGGTAGAGGTAGTCCGAACCCTTCCCCAGGTCGAAATAGACGATGCTGATGCTGTAGACCTTCTTCACCTCGCGGTAGGGGCGGCCCAGCTCCATGTGCTCCGTGATGGTCTTCGCCACCCCGAAGAGCAGCCGCTCCAGGTAGTCTGCCTCGTGAGAGTTCTGCACCTCCACGAGCACCACTTCCCCCTTGTCGTTCAGGGCCTTGATGTCCACGCGGTTGTACTTGTCGCGCTCGTCGGAGGCGTTGCTCTCGCTCTCCAGCAGCTCGACGATCGTGATGGGCTGCTGGAGGAACACCGTCAGGAATCCTTCCAGCACGTTGAAGTTGGCCTTCTGCCGGAGCAGCCGTTTGATGGCCCAGTCGAAGCGGATGTATTGGTCTTTCAGTTCGTTCTGCATATCTCGTAAG
>SFDG01000074.1 GCA_004558305.1 Phocaeicola plebeius | reverse complement strand
TGTCTAAATATGAATATGCCTCAATCATCAACAATGACACCTATCACATTCCTGCCCAACTGATGGAATACGAAATACAGTTGTTTGATGCAGTAGAAGGCTCTCGTCTTACGTTGGTCAGTGATATGCGTATAAATGAGCTGACTGCAACACAACAGTCAAAACTGCTTATGGTAAAATATGGGGTAGATATTTTAGAAGAAGAATCCATTGTAACTGTGAATTTCATAGATTTCCTCACGGGTCGCCCGATAGCTTCATGTCGTGGTGCATACAGTACATTAGGATTGAGCGTATCTGCAGACATTAGAGGTGCTATAAAACGTGTTGCCAAACAAATTGAAGCCACATTTCCTAAGTAATGCAATGCCACTTAAAAAACTAAAGGTTGCCTATCTAATGCATTCGCATGTACATAGGCAACCTTTGATGTATCTTTGTATTCTAAGAAAAATAGTATCTTGTTTAATAAACCCCAGCTAAAATTCATTTCTTAAATAATACAAAAACACCCAGTTTTACATTCTTGGGTGTAAAAATGGGTATTTATTTTGTAATCTACTGATTTTCAGCATTTATTACAGAGAGACAGGCTCTAACAAAATTCTGCCATTATCATAGGTACATAAAAAACAATAACCCTGAAGTTTGCTTGTTCAGCAGGGACAACAGGGTCTTACGCTTGCAAATATAGGCATTAATTTCTATATTTGCAAGAGAAGTTCCGCTTTTAAACTTATACCAAATGAAATATGACGAATGTTTGCAGGTACTATCCCCTGCAAGATTAAATAAATACGCACAAGCAAGCGGCAATGAAAAAGCCAAGACCTTGCGTCTATACCAATATAACATCAAGTTAAGCCAACGTTTTTATGGGGTTATCGGTATGTTTGAGATAATGCTACGCAATGCCATAAACACTCACTACAAACAATATTTCAATGATGATAATTGGATAATCAACCAAGCAAGACCCAATGGATTACTTGAACAGGAAGCTTCCGAAATAGTACGCATACAGCGTACTTATACCAATATGGGAGTGTACAACAACGATAAGATGGTAGCTTCCTTTACATTTGGTTTCTGGACTTATCTGTTTACAAGACGCAATTATCGCATAGGAGGAAAAACACTTCTTCAAATATTTCCCAACAAAGCGCATGGCTTAAAACAAACAGACATCTACAAACAATTGACTGCCATCCGTGAATTTCGTAACCGAATAGCACATCATGAACCTATCTGCTTCAACGCTACACGTGCGATAGATACAAAATATGCCAAAGAGCATTATGAGTTAATACGAACCTATATAGAATATATGGGATTTGATTCGGATTCTGTATTGCGAATGGTAGAAAAGCCCGATTCTATACTAAAAGTAATAGATGGCATGAAATAAATGCCCCATCTTTGGTGGAATACATAAGGATGATTGGGAACAATTTGGGAACATCTTCGATAAAAATAAAGAGCTAAGTAATTGATTTTTCAACACTTAGCTCTTATCTTTGTACCCAGACCCGGGGTCGAACCGGGATGGAGGTGAATCCACTGGTGTTTGAGACCAGCGCGTCTACCGATTCCGCCATCTGGGCATTCCTTAAATGCGCTGCAAAGGTAGGTAGTTTTCGGGAAACTTCCAAGCATTTGGCACACTTTATTCAAAAAAGGATAAAGAAATACCGCTGAAGAGGAACAGGACAATCGCCTGAACCCTCCTCAGCGGTATATCCGCACGGAGCGGATTATTCTACATCACTATAGTCGAGCACATTCTTACGGTTGGCAAGAATGCGGTCGTATTCTTCCTTTGAGCCGACGATAATCTTGTCGAAGTCGCGCTGACCGGTACCGGCCGGAATCAGATGACCGCAGATGACGTTCTCCTTCATACCTTCCAGACGGTCTACCTTGCCGTTGATGGCTGCTTCGTTGAGCACCTTCGTCGTTTCCTGGAAGGAGGCTGCCGACATGAAGCTGGAAGTCTGCAGAGCGGCACGGGTGATACCTTGCAGAATCTGGGTAGAGGTAGCAGGCACTGCATCGCGTACTTCCACCGATTTCATGTCGCGACGCTTCAGCATACTGTTCTCGTCGCGCAGCTTACGGGCTGTTACAATCTGACCCGGCTGGAGGTTCTCTGAATCACCGGCATCGACAACCACCTTCTTGCCCCAGATACGGTCGTTTTCTTCGTTGAACTCCAGACGGTCTACTACCTGCTGTTCCAGGAAGCGGGTATCGCCCGGTTCGTCGATCTGTACCTTGCGCATCATCTGGCGAACGATGATTTCGAAGTGCTTGTCGTTGATCTTTACACCCTGCAGACGGTAAACGTCCTGGATTTCGTTCACGATGTACTCCTGTACAGCCGTAGGACCCTTGATGGCCAGAATGTCGGCGGGCGTGATGGCACCGTCGGACAACGGCGTACCGGCACGTACATAGTCGTTCTCCTGTACCAGAATCTGCTTGGAGAGGGCAACGAGGTACTTGCGGACATCACCGGCCTTCGAGGTAACGATGATTTCGCGGTTACCGCGCTTAATCTTGCCCATGGTGATTTCACCGTCGATTTCGGACACAACGGCGGGATTCGACGGGTTACGGGCTTCGAACAGCTCGGTAACACGAGGAAGACCACCGGTGATATCGCCCGCCTTACCTACGGCACGCGGAATCTTCACCAGGATGTCACCCGACTTCACGATGTCCTTGTCTTCGACCACAACGTGGCCACCCACCGGCAAGTTGTACGTACGGGTGATGTTTCCGTTCTCGTCGAGGATGTGCAGCGAAGGAATCTTGTTCTTGTCCTTCGACTCGGTAATGATGATTTCACGCAGACCGGTCGCTTCGTCGGACTCTACCTTATAGGTAACGTTCTCGATCACCGATTCGAAGTCGACCTTACCGCCGGCTTCCGTAACGATGACGGCATTGAACGGGTCCCACTTGGCAATGAGCTTGCCTTTTTCGACCACTTCGCCGTCGGAAGCATACAGCTTCGAACCGTAAGGCACGTTGTGCGTAGAAAGGATGATGCCGGTATTCACATCGACGAAGCGTACTTCGGCCAGACGGCCTACAACAATCTTCACCGGTTCGCCGGTCTCTTCTACTGCATCGACCGTACGCAGTTCTTCAAATTCCAGACGGGCGGGGTTCTTGGCAACGATGGTAGCATTGGCTGCCATGTTACCGGCGATACCACCGGCGTGGAAGGTACGCAGGGTCAGCTGAGTACCCGGTTCACCGATAGACTGGGCAGCGATGACACCGACCGCTTCACCCTTCTGAACCATACGGCTGGATGCCAGGTTGCGGCCATAACACTTCGCGCAGACTCCCTTCTTGGATTCACAGGTCAATACCGAACGAATCTCGACGCTTTCAATCGGTGACTGCTCGATTTCTTCGGCAATGGTTTCCGTGATTTCCTCACCGGCAGCCACAATGAGCTTGCCTGTAGTGGGATGGATAATATCATGGACGGATACACGGCCCAGGATACGTTCGTACAGCGTAGCGATGACTTCATCGTTGTTCTTCAACGCTGTGCAAACCAATCCGCGCAATGTTCCGCAGTCTTCTTCGTTGATGATGACATCGTGGGACACATCGACCAGACGACGGGTCAGGTAACCGGCATCGGCTGTCTTCAAGGCCGTATCGGCCAGACCCTTACGGGCACCGTGGGTAGAGATAAAGTACTCCAGCACGGACAAGCCTTCCTTAAAGTTCGAAAGAATCGGGTTCTCGATAATCTGTGCACCTTCTGCACCGGCCTTCTGCGGCTTCGCCATCAGACCACGCATACCGGACAACTGACGAATCTGTTCCTTAGAACCACGGGCACCGGAATCCAGCATCATGAAGACGGAGTTGAAGCCCTGGTCGTCGTTCTTGATGGTCTTGTACAAGATGTCGGACAAGTCGCCGTTGACATGGGTCCACGTATCGATGACCTGGTTGTAACGTTCGTTGTCGGTGATGAAACCCATGTTATAGTTCATCATGATCTGCTCGACTTCTTCATTACCACGCTTCACCAGTTCTTCCTTTTCCTTCGGGATGATGATATCGCCCAAGTTGAAGGACAGTCCGCCTTCGAAGGCCTTGCGGTAACCGAGGTTCTTGATGCCATCGAGGAAGTCGCAGGCACGGGCCACACCGACGCGCTTGATGACATCGCTGATGATGTCGCGCAGGGACTTCTTGGAGATGATGAGGTTGAGGTAACCGCATTCGTCGGGAACCAGTTCGTTCACGATGATTCGGCCTACCGAGGTTTCTTTGATCATCTTCTTCACGATGTTGCCGTTCTCGTCGAGGTCGTTGGTCAGCACGCTGATGATGGCGTGGATGTCCACCTTCCCTTCGTTGTAGGCAATCATGGCTTCTTCAGGACCATAGAAAATCAGGCCTTCACCCTTCGCTCCCTTACGCAGCTTGGTAATGTAGTACAGGCCCAACACCATATCCTGTGCAGGCACGGTGATCGGCGCACCATTGGCCGGGTTCAGGATGTTGTGTGACTGCAACATCAGCAGCTGGGCTTCAAGGACAGCCTCATTGCTCAACGGCAAGTGGACGGCCATCTGGTCACCGTCGAAGTCGGCGTTGAAGGCCGTACATGCCAGCGGGTGGAGCTGAATGGCCTTGCCTTCAATCATGCGGGGCTGGAAGGCCTGGATACCCAGACGGTGCAGTGTCGGGGCACGGTTCAGCAACACGGGGTGTCCCTTCATCACGTGTTCCAGAATGTCCCAGATAACGGATTCCTTGCGGTCGACAATCTTCTTGGCAGACTTCACCGTCTTCACGATGCCGCGCTCAATGAGCTTGCGGATGATGAACGGCTTGTAGAGTTCGGCAGCCATCAGCTTGGGAATACCGCACTCACCCATCTTCAGTTCCGGACCTACGACGATTACCGAACGGGCCGAATAGTCCACACGTTTACCCAACAGGTTCTGACGGAATCGTCCCTGCTTACCTTTCAGGCTGTCGGACAAGGACTTCAGCGGACGGTTGGCATCGGTCTTCACGGCACTGGACTTGCGGGAGTTGTCGAACAATGAATCGACGGCTTCCTGCAGCATACGCTTTTCATTGCGCAGGATGACTTCGGGAGCCTTGATCTCGATGAGTCGCTTCAGACGGTTGTTGCGGATGATGACACGACGATAAAGGTCGTTCAGGTCGGAAGTAGCGAAACGGCCACCGTCCAGCGGAACCAACGGGCGCAATTCGGGCGGGATGACCGGCACGATGCGGACAATCATCCACTCGGGCTTGTTGCGGCCACGGGAAGCGCGGAAGGATTCCACCACCTGCAGACGCTTCAGCGCTTCGTTCTTGCGCTGCTGCGAAGAGTCGTTGTTGGCCTTGTGGCGCAACTCGTACGACAAGGAGTCGAGGTCCAGCCCCAAGAGGAGGTCGTAAATGGCTTCGGCACCCATCTTGGCGATGAACTTATTGGGGTCGGAATCTTCGAGGAACTCGTTTTCTTTCGGCAACGTTTCCACGATATCCAGGTATTCTTCTTCTGAGAGGAGGTCGTACTTGGCAATGCCATCCTCTGCCTTCACACCCGGCTGAATCACCACGTAGCGCTCGTAGTAGATAATGGCGTCGAGCTTCTTGGTCGGCAATCCGAGCAGGTAGCCAATCTTGTTGGGCAACGAACGGAAATACCAGATATGAGCCACCGGGACGACCAGCTGGATGTGGCCGCTGCGTTCGCGGCGCACCTTCTTCTCGGTCACCTCTACACCACAACGGTCGCAGACAATGCCCTTATAACGGATGCGCTTGTACTTTCCGCAGTGGCATTCGTAGTCCTTCACCGGACCGAAAATACGCTCGCAGAACAAACCGTCACGCTCGGGCTTGTAAGTACGGTAGTTGATGGTTTCGGGCTTCAGCACTTCGCCAAAGGAGTTTTCCAGAATCTCTTCGGGCGAAGCAAGTCCGATTGTAATCTTTGAGAAATTACTCTTTATTTTAGTATCTTTTCTAAAAGCCATACTTTATATATTATTGGTAGATGAAGAATTGTATTATTCCAACGTAATGCTCAAGCAGAGACCTCTCAGTTCATGGAGGAGCACGTTCAAGGATTCAGGAATACCCGGCGTAGGCATCGGTTCGCCCTTGACAATGGCTTCGTAGGCCTTGGAACGGCCTACCACGTCGTCGGACTTGATGGTCAGGATTTCCTGCAGGACATGGGCCGCACCGAAGGCTTCGATGGCCCAGACTTCCATTTCTCCGAAACGCTGTCCACCGAACTGTGCTTTACCACCCAACGGCTGCTGGGTAATGAGCGAGTACGGACCGATGGAACGGGCATGCATCTTGTCTTCCACCATGTGACCGAGCTTCAGCATGTATGTCACACCTACTGTAGCGGGCTGGTCGAAACGGTCGCCCGTACCGCCATCGTACAGATAGGTCTTGCAGTAGCGGGGCAAACCTGCCTTGTCGGTCCACTTGTCCAGATCATCCAGCGTTGCACCGTCGAAAATAGGAGTGGCAAACTTCACACCCAGTTCCTTACCGGCACGACCCAGTACGGCTTCGAATATCTGACCGATATTCATTCGGGAAGGCACACCCAGCGGGTTCAATACAATATCAACCGGAGTACCGTCGGCCAAGAACGGCATATCTTCCTGACGGACCACTCTCGACACGATACCCTTGTTACCGTGACGACCGGCCATCTTGTCGCCGACACCGATCTTACGCTTCTTGGCGATATAGACCTTGGCCATCTGGATGATACCGGAAGGCAGTTCGTCACCGATGGTCAGGGCGAACTTCTTGCGCTTGAGTTCGGCATCGAGTTCCTTGTACTTCTTCAGGAAGTTCATCACCAGGTCGCGGATCATCTCGTTCTTGTGGGCATCGTTCGTCCACTTGCTCAACTGGATGATGGTGTAGTCAAGGGATTCCAGATCGTGCTTGACGAACTTGGCACCCTTGGCGATGACTTCTGTACCCAGATAGTCCTTCACACCCTGAGACACCTTGTCGTTGGTGAGCACCAGCAGCTTGTTGACCAGGATATCTTTCAGGGCGGCTGCCTTTTCTTCAAATTCTTCATTCAGCTTCGGCAGGATGGCCTTGTCGGCGTTCTTTTCGCTACGCGTCTTGATGACACGCGAGTACAGTTTCTTGCCGATTACCACACCGCGCAACGAGGGAGAAGCCTTCAACGAGGCATCCTTCACATCGCCGGCCTTGTCGCCGAAGATGGCACGGAGCAGCTTTTCTTCGGGCGAAGGATCGGATTCGCCCTTCGGAGTAATCTTACCAATCAGGATATCTCCCGGCTCGATGCGGGCACCGATACGGACAATACCGTTTTCGTCGAGGTCTTTCGTGGCATCCTCGCTGACATTAGGAATATCGGAAGTCAGTTCCTCCATACCGCGCTTGGTCTCACGTACTTCGAGGATGTATTCGTCGACATGGACAGAAGTCAGGATGTCTTCACGAACCACACGTTCGTTCAGCACGATGGCATCCTCGTAGTTATATCCCTTCCACGGCATGTAAGCTACGAGCAGGTTCTTGCCCAACGCCAATTCACCGTTGGCCGTAGAGTAACCTTCTGTCAGGATATCTCCCTTCTTCACCCGCTGTCCCTTGTCGCAAATAGGACGCAGGTCAATCGTCATGCTCTGGTTGGTCTTCCGGAACTTCGGAATACGGTATTCCTTGAGAGCCGGCTCGAAGCTGACGAATTCCTGGTCTTCGGTGCGGTCGTACAGAATGCGGATAGTAGTAGCATCCACGAATTCAACCACACCGTCGCCTTCGGCAGTAATCTGCGTACGGGAGTCTTCACACAACTGCTTCTCGATACCGGTACCCACAATAGGAGCTTCCGTCTTCAACAAAGGTACTGCCTGGCGCATCATGTTCGAACCCATCAGCGCACGGTTGGCGTCGTCGTGTTCCAGGAACGGAATCAACGAAGCGGCGATAGAAGCAATCTGCTGGGGCGAAACGTCCATCAGTTCCACCTGGTCGGGTGTCACTACCGGATAGTCGGCATCACGGCGGGCCTTGACTTTTTCACGGATAAACGTACCGTCGTCATTCAAGGGGGCATTGCCCTGGGCAATGATCTTGTCTTCTTCTTCTTCCGCAGAGAGGTATTCGATTCCTTCAGGAGAAAGGTCTACCTGTGCATTGGCTACCTTACGATAAGGAGTGACAATGAAGCCCAAGTCATTGATCTTGGCATAGACACACAACGAAGAAATCAAACCGATGTTCGGTCCTTCAGGAGTTTCAATCGGGCAGAGGCGGCCATAGTGGGTATAGTGTACGTCGCGGACCTCAAATCCTGCACGGTCGCGCGACAGACCGCCGGGACCGAGGGCAGACAGACGACGCTTGTGCGTGATTTCGGCCAAGGGGTTGGTCTGGTCCATGAACTGCGACAGGGCATTGGTTCCGAAGAACGAGTTGATGACGGAAGAAATGGTCTTCGCGTTGATCAGGTCAATGGGAGTAAAGACTTCGTTGTCGCGTACGTTCATGCGTTCGCGGATGGTGCGGGACATACGTGCCAGACCAATGGCAAACTGGTTGGACAGTTGTTCGCCCACCGTACGGACACGACGGTTGCTCAAGTGGTCGATATCGTCGACATCGGCATGAGAATTGATCAGCTCGATGAGGTACTTGATGATTTCGATGATATCCTGCTTGGTCAGCACCTTCACATCCATAGAGGTGTCGAGGTTCAACTTCTTGTTGATACGGTAACGGCCCACATCGCCAAGATCATACCGCTTCTCAGAGAAGAAGAGGTTATTGATGACTTCACGTGCACTGGCATCATCGGCAGGGTCTGCGTTACGCAGCTGGCGGTAGATGTACAGCACGGCCTCCTTTTCGGAGTTACTGGGGTCTTTCTGCAACGTATTGAAGATAATGGAATAGTCGGAAGCGTTGGCTTCTTCGTTGTGAACAAGAATGTTCTGTACACCCGACTCCAAAATCACATCAAGATGGTCTTCCTCCAGTACGGTTTCACGGTCGATAACCACTTCATTACGCTCGATGGTTACCACTTCACCGGTATCTTCATCGACGAAATCTTCCGTCCAGGTCTTCAGCACACGCGCAGCCAGCTTCCGGCCAACCAACTTCTTGAGGTTCGTCTTGGTGACTTTAATGTCTTCAGCCAAGTTAAAGATTTCCAAGATATCCTTGTCGTTCTCGAAACCGACAGCTCTGAGCAGTGTAGTTACAGGCAATTTCTTTTTACGGTCAATATACGCATACATCACGTTATTGATATCCGTAGCAAATTCAATCCACGATCCTTTGAAGGGAATGATACGGGCTGAATACAGCTTTGTGCCGTTGGCATGTACGCTCTGTCCGAAGAACACGCCGGGAGAACGGTGAAGCTGGGAAACGACAACGCGTTCTGCACCATTGATGACAAAAGTTCCCTTGGGAGTCATGTAAGGGATGGGGCCGAGATACACATCCTGAATAACGGTATCGAAATCTTCGTGATCGGGGTCTGTACAATAAAGCTTCAGTTTGGCTTTCAAAGGGACACTATAGGTCAATCCCCGCTCCAGACAGTCATCGATGGTGTAGTGAGGCGGATCAATATAGTAGTCGAGGAACTCGAGTACGAAGTTATTACGTGTGTCGGCAATGGGGAAATTCTCTGCGAACACTTTGAACAAACCGTCGTTCTTACGCTTTTCAGGCGGAGTGTCTAACTGCAAGAAGTCTTGAAAGGACTTCAATTGGACTTCCAGGAAATCCGGATACTTCATCGGATTCTTGATGGAAGCAAAGCTAATTCGTTGATTTTGAGTATCTGAAGACATCTTATAAAAAATTATGTTGGTAAGTCGAGAGTTGAATGAAATACGCCTAAGTATGACTCAACCAAATATAGACGCAAAAAGGTTAAGAATCCTCATTATAGAGGATTCCTAACCGAACTACCTGATTAACAGGTCAATCTTATTTGAGTTCAACTTCAGCTCCAGCTGCTTCCAAAGTCTTCTTCAAAGATTCAGCTTCGTCCTTAGCCAAACCTTCTTTCACTGTGCTGGGAGCTCCGTCAACCAAGTCTTTTGCTTCTTTCAAGCCAAGACCACATGCTTCCTTAACGGCCTTAACTACCTGCAGCTTAGCTGCACCAGCGCTCTTCAAAACTACATCGAAAGATGTCTTTTCTTCAGCGACAGCTGCACCAGCAGCGGGACCAGCAGCAACAGCAACAGCTGCAGCAGCAGGTTCAATACCATATTCTTCTTTAAGGATAGTTGCAAGTTCATTAACTTCCTTTACTGTCAAGTTAACTAATTGTTCTGCAAAA
>SFDG01000073.1 GCA_004558305.1 Phocaeicola plebeius | reverse complement strand
CAGCCGGTACACCAGGTCCGTCTTGTCCACGTACACGTAACCGTCCTGGATGATTTCCGGGAAGTTCTGTATGCCTATCGGGTACTTCATATGCTACATATTTTAAATAGGTTTCGTATTCATCGTCTGCCGGGGAGGAAAGCGTTCCGTCCTTTCCTCTCGCAAAGAAACCGCTTTTTTCCGAGAATTGCAAGAGGCCGTGGGCAAGTCTTTCGTGAAGGAGTGATAGAAACTTGTCCTACAGCTTTTATCACAGCCGTTCCACAGCCTTTGTCACACTCGTTCCACCGGCTGGGAACGCTTGTGACAAAGGCCGTGGAACGACTGTGACAACTGTACTCGGTGCCTTTTCCGCACCGCACCCGGAATCATTTCCGGTAGCCGGCGGCAAACTCGCGGGAAATGGAGTTGTTGACACTCTGGCAGACCTCGGCACTGAAGTCCTTGCCGCACTGGATGATACCGTCCCAGTCGGCTTCCGTCAGGTCGGGAAGGTCGTCGCGACGGATGCGCGAACGCAGCAGTCCCCACACCACGCCTGCATTGAAGTTGTCGCCGGCCCCGATGGTGCTGACCGTCGGAATCGGGTCGATGGGATAGTTCTTCGACAGGCGGGCCGTGCGCAGGCAAATGTCGCCGCCGCCGTCGGTACAGATGAACTGCGGGCAGTAGAAGCCCACATGGCGGCGGTAGATGATGTCGGGGTCGCCCTGACGGAACATGTTCTGGAAGTCCTCGGCCGACCCCCGCAGGATGTCGGCATACTCGAAGTTCTCCAGGATGGCCGGCATCAGCTTGATGGCCTCGCTGGCGTGCGTGCTGCGGAAGTTCACGTCGTAGTAGATGATGGCTCCGGCCTGGCGGGCCGCGTCGAGCAGCTCCTTCACCTTGTCGCGCAGCACGGGGGTGACGGCATAGTAGGAGCCGATCATGATAATGTCATCGCGCGAGACAGGCGGCAGGGTGACGTCGAGACGCAGGCGGGGATAGTCCTTGTAGAAGAGATACTCGGCATCGTTGTGCTCGTTGAGGAAGGCCAGCGACACCGGCGACTTGCCTTCGGGGAAGACATTGACGCTGTCGGTACTGATGCCATTGTCGCGCAGGTGGGACAGGATCATCCGGCCCACCCGGTCGTTGCCGGTTTCGCTGATGAACGTGACATCCGCGCCCATACGCCCCAGGGAAATCATGGCGTTATAGACAGAACCTCCCGGTACGGCAGCCGTGGGCTGCCCGTCGCGGAAGAGAATATCGAGGATGGTCTCCCCGATTCCGATTACTTTTCGCATAGTTGCATCTTGTAGTTGTTTCCGGTTACTTGGACAGTTCGCGCGACCGCTCGCCGAGGTAGCCGCCGTGGTGGCGCTTGCTGTATTCCTCAATGGTGAAGCGGGTCTTCTTCATGGTCTCAACCACCAGGATGTCGCCGATGACCGTCATGACCGTCGTCGAGGTGGTGGGGGTCATGCCCAATACGCAGACCTCGTCGGGGTGGCCGGTGGCGAGACAGATGTCGGCGGCCTGTGCCAGCGGACTGTCGGGATTGCCGGTGATGACAATCTTCTTCATGTCCGGGTTCAGCCGGCGGGCCAGCTCGGTCAGTTCCACGATCTCGCGGGTCTTGCCGGAGTTGGAGATGAGCAGCAGGAGGTCGTTCTCCTGCACGATGCCGAGGTCGCCGTGCTGGGCCTCGCTGGGATGGAGGAACACGGAGGGGATGCCGGTGGAGCAGAAGGTGGTGGCGATGTTCATGGCAATCTGTCCGGCCTTGCCCATACCGCTGGTGACCAGCTTGCCGCGACGCACGTGCACTTGTTCCACAATCAGGTCGACCGCCTGCTCGAACGCCGGGGTGACGGGGATATTCAGTACGGCTTCCGCTTCGCGCCGCAACAGTTCTTTGATAGATGTTTCCATAATTCGTTCTTGTTTGCTGTAAGGGAGATAAAAGGTTATTCATTCCAAAAAGACGGCCAACTCGTCGAGGGTACGGGCCACTTCGTAGTGGCAGCGCAGCGGACGATGGGCAAAGCGTTTCTCCTCCAGTCCGTCGAGGAAGCGGAGGATGTCGTCCCAGAAGCCGTCCACATTATAGAATACGACCTTCTTGTCGTGGTAGCCGATGGTGGCGGAGGCCATGACGGTGAAGACCTCGTCAAGGGTCCCCACTCCTCCGGGCAATGCCACGCAGATATCGCTCTCGCGCAACAGGACATCCTTGCGGTCGCTCAGGTTGTCGGTGCGGAAGGTCACGTCGAGCAGGTCGCTCACCTTGCCCCGCTCCTCCAGTTTGGTGGGCACTACCCCCATGATCATCGCTCCGGCCTCTTTGGCGGCGCGGGCGGTCTTCTCCATGAGTCCTGTGTTCGACCCTCCGTAGACCAGCCACTTGCCGTGACGGCCCAGCCAGGTGCCCAACTCGGCGGCCTTTTCGGCGTAGACCGGGGCAACGGCATCGGAGGCAGAGCAGAATATCGCTATCTTTTGCATGCTTTCGGTTTTAAGGGTTCTCGTAAATACCTGCAAATATCTGCATTTTTTTGAGGATAGACAAAAAGTATTGTTGTATTTTTGCACAGGAAACGATTATTCGTACGAAATCATCATGGCATACAGTACTTTTACACTCCCCAACGGACTGCGCATCATCCATGCTCCCTGCCCCACCAACGTGGCCTATTGTGGCTATGCGGTGGATGCGGGCACGCGCGACGAACAGCCGCAGGAACAGGGGATGGCGCACTTCGTGGAGCACCTGATCTTCAAGGGGACGCACAAGCGGAAGGCGTGGCACATCCTGAACAGGATGGAGAACGTGGGCGGCGACCTGAACGCCTATACCAACAAGGAGGAGACGGTGGTCTACAGCGCCTTCCTGAAGGAGCACTTCCCGCGGGCGGTGGAGCTGCTCACGGACATCGTGTTCAACAGCATCTTCCCCCAGCCGGAAATCGAGAAGGAGGTGGAGGTCATCATCGATGAGATACAGAGCTACGAGGACAGCCCTGCCGACCTGATCTTCGATGACTTCGAGGAACTGATCTTCCCCGGCCATCCGCTGGGACGGAACATCCTGGGACGGCCGGAACTGCTGCGCAACTTCCGCAGCGAGGATGCGCAGGCCTTCACGCGACGCCATTACCGCCCGGCGAACATGGTGTTCTTCGTGCTGGGCGACCTGGACTTCCGCAAGGTGGTGCGCACGGTGGAGAAGGCGGTGGCCGGCATCTCCCTGTCGGCCTCGACGGACTACCGGCGGCAGGCGCCTTTCGCCTATCGTCCGCAGCACCTCACGCTGAAGAAGGACACGCACCAGAGCCACGTGATGATCGGGGCACGGGGGTATGATGCCTACGACGAGCGGCGGACGGCGCTCTACCTGCTGAACAACCTACTGGGCGGACCGGGCATGAACAGCCGCCTGAACGTGAGCTTGCGGGAGAAGCGGGGACTGGTCTATTCGGTGGAGGCCAACCTGACTTCCTATACGGACACGGGCACGTTCTGCATCTACTTCGGCTGCGACCCGGAGGATGCGGACGAGTGCATCGGACTGGTGCACAAGGAGCTGAAGCGGCTGCGCGACGTACGGCTGACCGCGACGCAGCTGGCGGCGGCCAAGAAGCAGCTTATCGGGCAGATAGGGGTGGCCGGCGACAACTTCGAGAACAATGCGCTGAACATGGGCAAGTGTTTCCTCCACTACCGGAAGTACGAGGAGAAGGAGGAGGTGTTCCGCCGCATCGAGGCACTGACGGCCGCCCAACTGCAGGAGGTGGCGAACGACCGCTTCGGCGAGGACTTCCTCTCGACGCTGGTGTATGTGTGATAATTAAAACCCTCTATATCCCACCATTGACAAATTATGTGTATCTTTGTCCCCAAAAATAGTTTGCACCATGAAAATTGAAGATCAACTGACCGCCTCCGTCATCGACGGAGTGAAGCACCTGTACGGGCAGGAAGTGCCTGCCAAGATGGTACAGCTGCAGAAGACCAAGAAGGAGTTCGAAGGACACCTCACCCTGGTGGTGTTCCCTTTCCTGAAACTGTCGAAGAAGGGGCCCGAACAGACGGCCCGGGAAATCGGCGACTACCTGAAGCAGAACGAGCCGGCCATTGCCGCCTACAACGTCATCAAGGGATTCCTGAACCTGACCATCGCTTCGGACATCTGGATTGACCTGCTGAACCGCATCCAGGCTGACCCGCAATGGGGACTCCGCACGGCGGACGAACACGCACCGCTGGTGATGATTGAGTACTCGTCGCCCAACACCAACAAGCCGCTCCACCTGGGCCATGTGCGCAACAACCTGCTGGGCAACGCCCTGGCCAACGTGATGGCGGCCAACGGCAACAAGGTGGTGAAGACGAACATCGTGAACGACCGCGGCATCCATATCTGCAAGTCGATGCTGGCCTGGCTGAAATATGGCGAGGGGGAGACACCGGAGTCGTCGGGCAAGAAGGGGGACCACCTGATCGGCGATTACTACGTGGCCTTCGACAAGCATTTCAAGGCGGAAGTGAAGGAACTGACGGCGCAGTACCTGGCAGAAGGACTGAACGAAGAAGAGGCCAAGGCGAAGGCGGAGGCCAACTCGCCGCTGATGCTGGAGGCCCGCGAGATGCTGCGCAAATGGGAGGCCAACGACCCGGAGGTACGTGCGCTCTGGAAGAAGATGAACGACTGGGTGTATGCCGGCTTCGACGAGACCTACCGCATGATGGGGGTCGGCTTCGACAAGATCTACTACGAGTCGAACACGTACTTAGAGGGCAAGAAGAAGGTGCTGGAAGGGCTGGAGAAGGGATTGTTCTTCCGCAAGGAGGACGGCTCCGTATGGGCCGACCTGACGAACGAAGGGCTGGACCAGAAGCTGCTGCTCCGCGCCGACGGTACCTCGGTCTACATGACGCAGGACATCGGTACGGCCGAACAGCGGTTCACCGACTTCCCCATTGACAAGATGATCTACGTGGTGGGCAACGAACAGAACTATCACTTCCAGGTGTTGTCCATCCTCCTCGACCGGCTGGGCTTTGAGTGGGGCAAGGACCTGGTTCACTTCTCCTACGGGATGGTGGAACTGCCGGAAGGCAAGATGAAGAGCCGCGAAGGGACGGTGGTGGATGCCGACGACCTGATGGAGGCCATGATTGAGACGGCCAAGGAAACGAGTGCCGAACTGGGCAAGCTGGACGGGCTGAGCCAGGAAGAGGCCGACGACATTGCCCGCATCGTGGGCTTGGGGGCCTTGAAGTATTTCATTCTGAAGGTGGATGCCCGCAAGAACATGACGTTCAACCCGAAGGAGTCCATCGACTTCAACGGCAACACGGGTCCGTTCATCCAATATACGTATGCCCGCATCCAGTCCATCCTGCGGAAGGCGGCTGAAGCGGGGCTGACGATTCCTGCCGTTATCCCGACGGGCATCGAGCTGAGCGTAAAGGAGGAAGGCATGATTCAGCTGCTGGCGGACTTTGCCAACGTCGTGAAGCAGGCGGGACAGGACTACAACCCGTCCATCATTGCCAACTATGCCTACGACCTGGTGAAGGAGTACAACCAGTTCTACCACGACTTCAGCATCCTGCGCGAGGAGAACGAGGCCGTGAAGGTGTTCCGTCTGGCCTTGAGCCAGAACGTGGGCAAGGTGGTGAAGCTGGCTATGGGTCTGCTGGGCATCGAGGTGCCTGAGCGGATGTGATTGAGTCACCATCACACGTTGTGTGAAACGATTTGATGATGACGCTGTAGGGGCGGACCTGCGTGTCCGCCCGGAATGCCGAGGTGGATGTTTCCGGGCAGACACATAGGTCTGCCCCTACAGTTTCGTCATTGGTAGGGTATGAAGACCCTACACTACCATTTCCACCTTACAATCCCAAATCCTTGAAGGTGCGCGGGGCAGGAACACCCGGCAGGGGCTGGCGGTCTTTCAGCTGCTCCAGCGCCACCTCGATAGCCTTCTGCAACTGCTGGTCTTCGCCGGCAGCTTCGCGGACAGGGTCGTTGTCAATCAGGATGTCCGGGTCAACTCCGTGGTTCTCTACTATCCACTGGCCGGTCTTGGCATCGTAGTTCGTGAAGAACGGGACACGGATGTCCGTACCGTCCATGTACGGCAGCGAGCCACTGATGCCCACAATGCCGCCCCACGTGCGGGTACCGATGACGGTGCCCAACTGGTTGGCCTTGAAACTCCAGGGGAAGAGGTCGCCGTCGGAAGCACTGTACTTGTTGATCAGCAGCACCTTCGGCCCGTACTGCGTGGCATCGGGGATGGTTCCCGTGCGCGACGAGGTGCGGTACATCGTCATGCGATAGGGCTTGCGCAGCAGGCGTTCAATGATCATGGGCGATACATTGCCGCCGCCGTTGGCCCGGTCGTCGATAATCAAGGCTTCCTTGTCGAGCTGCGGATAGAAGTAACGGGCAAACTCGTTCAGTCCTTCCGGTCCCATGTCGGGGATATAGATGTAGCCCACCCGGCCGTTCGTGGCCTTTTCCACCGTCTGGATGTTCTTCTGCACCCAGTTGTAATGGTAGAGCGGATATTCGTTGGCAATGGGGGAGACAACCACCTTCCGGGCTCCTTCCTTCGAGGCTTTCTTGCTGACGGACAGTTCGGTCAGTACATTCGCCTTGCCCACCAGCAGCTGGTAGATATTGTCTACGGTGGCCGTGGACACTCCGTCCACCGCTACGATATAATCTCCTTCCTCTACGCCCAGTCCCGGCTCGGTGAGCGGCGAGCGCAGGCTTTCACTGTAGGGGGCGCCCGGCAGTATCTTCTCGATGCGGAAGAAGCCACTCTTGTCGCGGCTCAGTTCGGCACCCAGCAGTCCCATGGAGATGCGCTCCGGCTTCTTGTATTCGCCCGGATTGACATACGCATGACCGCAGGCCAGTTCGCCGATCATCTCTCCGATGATGTAGTTCAGGTCGAGGCGCGTCTGGGCATACGGCACCAGCACTTCGTATTTGGCGCGGATGGCCTTCCAGTCCAGCCCGTGCATGTTCTCCAGATAGAACCCGTCGCGGAAGGCCCGCCAGGCTTCGTCGAAAACCTGTGCCCACTCCTGCGGATAGTCCACCACGGCCTTCATGTCGTTTAGTTTCACGGCCTCAGAGAGGCTGGCCTTGCCCGTCCCCAGCGGACAGACATAGAGCTTTCCGCGCTGGGAGAACAGCACCTTCTTGCCGTCGGCGGCCACCTTCATGCCAGCCCGTTCGGCCACCGTCTCCTCCTTCTGTTTCTGCAGGTCGTAGGCATGTACCCCGTTGCGGGTGCTGTACCAGACGGTCTTTCCGTCGCAGTAGAAGTTGCCGTAGTTACCGGCTTCCAAGGGCAGCTTGACCGTGCGGCCAATCAGTCCGTCGGTGTCGATGCGGACCTCAGTACCGGCCGCCGGACTCTCCTTGTCGGCTTGCTTTTCCCCGGCCACGGCATCCTTCGGCAGGAAGGGCGAGGGAGTGGACTGTGACAGCATCGTCAGGTAAATGCCGCCCATCGTGGTGTAGACATGATTCCATTCGGTCCGTCCGTAGATGGGATTGAAGTCGCGATTGGAGGAGAAAATCAGGTACTTGCCGTCTTGGCTGAAGACCGGACTGGACGAATCGTACCATTTTTCCGTCACGGGGTATTCCTTGCCCGTAGCCACCTGGTACACATAGACCACCGACATATCGTTGGCAGCCGGCTTGGTATAGGCCAGCCATCGGCTGTCGGGCGAGAAAGCCACTCCACGGAACTCGCTTTCGGGGCATTGCTGCAGGGTTTTCTTGGCCTGGGTGGCTACATCCACCCATACCAACCGGTTCTTGCGGTCGGTATAGAGCAGCGACTTGCTGTCCGGACTCCATTGCAGGCTGCGGATATACGTATCGTTATTGCGCGTCAGCTGGACCGGATCGCCGCCCTCCACCGTCTGCAGCCAGACTTCGGTCTCGCCGGTGCGGTCGGAAATATAGGCTATGGTACGGTTGTCCGGACTCCAGACCGCTCCCCGCTCGTTCGCTCCCGGCGTGCGGGTCAGGTTGCGGGTCACGCCCTTCTCGACCGGAACATCGAACACTTCGCCACGGGCCGTCACTACCATCCGTTGGCCGTCGGCCGAGAGGTCAGCCGCCGTCACATAGTCCGCTACCGCCTTGAGTTCGGGGCGGGCGACGGGATTCTCTGCCTGGAGGGTGATGTGAATCTGCCGGCTTTCGCGGGTGGCGGGGTCGAACTCGAACAGGTAGCCGCCCTGCTCGTAGACAATGAGTTTCCCGTTCGAACTGGGGAACTTCACGTCGTAGTCCGTGTAGTGGGTCACCTTCTCCGTCTGTCCCGTCGTCGTGTGATACACAAAGAGGTTCATGGTCTTGTCGCGGTCGGAGATGAAATAGATGTCATCGCCGATCCACATCGGCGCGATGTCCTGCGCTACGTGGTTCGTGATGTTCTCCACCTTCTTGCTGGTGGCATCGTAAATCCAGATGTCATCGGCCATACCGCCACGGTAGTACTTCCAGGTGCGGAATTCCCGGAAGACCCGGTTGTAGGCCATTTTCTTCCCGTCGGGAGAGTAGGAGCAGAAGCCGCCTTCGGGAAGCGGCAGGGCCTCGGGCATTCCGCCCTCTTTCGCCACACTCCACAGCCGGCCGTCGAAGCCGTCGCTGATGCGGTTGCGGTACACGATGTGCCGTCCGTCGGGTGTCCAGGTCATGACAATGTTGTTCGGTCCCATGCGGTCGCCCACATCGTCGCGCCCGTTGGTGGCAGTGTAAGTGACCCGTTGCGGCTGTCCGCCTTCTGTCGGCAGCACGTACACCTCGCGGTTGCCGTCGTATTCGCCGGTAAAGGCCACCGATTTTCCATCGGGCGAGAAACGGGCGAACAGTTCATAGCCCACGTGCGAGGTCAGACGGACCGCCGTACCTCCCTGCAGGGGAGCCTTGTACAGGTCGCCGGCATACGTAAACACCACCTCCGTGCCGTTGGTGGTGGGGAAGCGCAGCAATCGTGCTTCGTCTGCCTGAGCCGCCGTCATTGTCCCGGCAGCCAGCAGTGAAAGAAAAATGTTCTTGTTCATACGTTGATTGTTAGATGAGTTGTTTGCCTGCAAAGCTAACCATTTATATTCTTAATGCACCTTTCTGCCCGTTAAATCCTGTTATATAACATAACTTTTCCGGCTATTTATTTGCAGGATTCCAGAAAGTCCGTACCTTTGTATCGTGTTTTTCATAGTATTAGATTTAAGGTTAACAAAGGTTGGGATTCAGCGGAATCCCTTTTTTTATGCCTGTTACTCCCTATAGCCCCATAAACAGATTGACGATGAAGGAAATGAGACCCAACCAGAAAGTATTGTTAGGAATGAGCGGCGGCACGGACAGCTCGGTGGCCGCCCTGTTGTTGATCGATGCCGGTTACGAGGTGACGGGAGTCACGTTCCGCCTGTATGAGAAGGACGGGGCTACCGCTTATTTGGACGAGGCCGCCCAGCTGTGCGCCCGTCTGGGGATTCCTCATTTCATCTACGATGCCCGCGAAGCCTTCCGCCACAGCATTGTCCGATACTTTGTCGACGAATACATGGCGGGCCGTACGCCGGTCCCCTGCACCCGCTGCAACCATCTCTTCAAATGGCCTCTCCTCCGTCAGTTGGCCGACGAGCGCGGCGTCTGGCACCTGGCCACGGGGCACTATGTGCAGAAGCGGTTCGTGGACGGCTACTGGTATATCACAGCCGGTGCCGATGCCGACAAAGACCAGTCGTTCTTCCTGTGGGGGCTGCCGCAAGACATCTTGGAACGGATGTTGCTGCCCATGGGAACGCTCTGCAAGTCGCAGGTCCGGCTGTTGGCCGCCGACCGCGGCTACCGGCAGTTGGCCACGAAGCGCGACAGCCTGGGTGTCTGCTTCTGTCCCGGTGACTACCGGTCTTTCCTCCGTCGGGAAGTCGGTGAGGGACTGATTCGTCCCGGCTGGTTCTACGACGAAGCGGGGTACTGCCTCGGCAAGCACGAAGGCTATCCCTTCTACACCATCGGCCAGCGTCGCGGACTGGGCATCCACCTGAACAAGGCGGTGTTTGTCAAGGAGATTCTTCCTGCCGAGAACCGGGTGATTCTTTCCGACCGCCTGTCTGCCCTGGAGCAGACCTCATTCCGCCTGAAGGAATGGCAGCTGGTCTGTCCGGAGGAGGCCCTCCACGGACAGACGCTGATAGTCCGTATCCGCTACCGCAAGCAAGCCACTCCCTGTACCCTGCATCCGTGTTCCGACGGTTCGCTCTGTGTATGCCTGCTGGAACCCTTAGCCGCCATTGCTCCCGGCCAGGCTGCCGTCTTCTACCAGGACGACCGGGTATTGGGCGGTGGCATCATCCTGTAATAGCGGCTTTTTTCGGCTATCCTTTTCATCTGTCAATGGCAACTTCGTTCTTTTATCCAACCATGAAACATTTGTTGCTTTATCCATTCAGTGACAACGTTCGTTGCTTTATCCACTCGCTTTGTCCTGTCATCCTGAGTCCCCATCACACGTTGTGTGAAACAATTCGATGAATGATGCTGTAGGGGCGGACCTGCGTGTCCGCCCGGAATGCCGAGGTGGATGTTTCCGGGCAGACACATAGGTCTGCCCCTACAGTTTCGTCATTAGTAGCGCAGCGAAGAATCTGTAAACATAAAGGGATGTGCTCAAATCGGGTAATTTATACGCACTATAAATAGTGCAGCCTCCTCTTTTTCCATATTTTAGCCCTCCGTTCTCCGAAAACGCCCTTCGGTCTCGGCCCCATTTGGTCCCTCGTCTGCAAAAATCGATACTTATCTCATTGATTCATAGCCGTCTCATTTCTCAGATTCAGTTATCGACGCGCCAACGAAATCGGGGGTAAAACCCCGTTCTGAGGCTTCTGAGAGGGGTTGAGTGCCGGGAAACCGGTCGGTTTTCTATCGAAACCGTCCCTCGTACGGCCCTTTTCCGTCCACTGCTCCGATAGGCTCCAGGAGACTGAATTAAGAACAACTTGAGTTAGAACAATTTGAGTTTTTTAATTTATAAATTAAAATTTTTTTATCATGAGAAAAAAGT
>SFDG01000072.1 GCA_004558305.1 Phocaeicola plebeius | reverse complement strand
TGTACGGCCAAAAACAAGAAAAGCGTGTAACTCATTGAGCTACACGCTTTCCATTTGATATTGTATTCTTATTTCTCTATGTGCTTATTTCACCTCCTCGAAGTCAGCATCCTGGACATTGTCCTTGTTGGAAGAGCTTTGTCCGCCGTTGTTGGCCTGACCGGCATTCGGACCAGCCTGCTGGCCCTGGGCACCGCTCTGGGCATACATTTCGGCACTGGCTGCCTGGAAGGCACTCTGGAGTTCAGCACTGGCAGCATCGATGCCTGCCAAATCCTGTGCCTTGTGGGCATCCTTCAGTTTCTGCAAGGCTGCTTCGATAGGAGCCTTCTTGTCGGCAGGAATCTTGTCGCCCAAGTCCTTCAACTGATTTTCAGTAGTGAAGATCAAGCTGTCAGCCTGGTTCAGCTTGTCGATACGTTCCTTTTCCTTCTTGTCGGCATCGGCATTGGCTTCGGCTTCAGCCTTCATGCGGTCGATCTCTTCCTTGCTCAAGCCGGAAGAAGCCTCGATACGGATGGCCTGTTCCTTACCGGTGGCCTTGTCTTTGGCAGATACCTTCAAGATACCGTTGGCATCGATATCGAAGGTCACCTCAATCTGAGGAACACCACGGCGAGCCGGAGCGATACCTGTCAGGTTGAACTGGCCGATCGACTTGTTCTGGGCAGCCATCGGACGTTCGCCCTGCAATACGTGAATGGTCACTTCCGTCTGGTTGTCGGCAGCCGTCGAGAACACTTCGCTCTTCTTGCACGGGATGGTCGTATTGGCATCAATCAGCTTCGTCATCACACCGCCCATGGTCTCGATACCCATTGACAGCGGAGTGACATCCAGCAGAACGATGTTGCCTGCACCGGCTTCCTGGTTCAGCACGGCACCCTGGATACAAGCACCTACTGCTACCACTTCATCGGGGTTCACACCCTTCGACGGAGCCTTGCCGAAGAAATCCTGTACCAGCTGCTGTACGGCAGGGATACGAGAAGAACCACCTACGAGGATGACTTCATCGATGTCGCTGTTGCCCAGACCGGCTGCCTGCATGGCCTTCTTACAGGGTTCCAGACATGCCTGGATCAGGCTGTGAGCCAGCTGTTCAAACTTGGCACGGGTCAGTGTCTTCACCAGGTGCTTGGGCACTCCGGCTACCGGCATGATATACGGCAGGTTGATTTCGGTAGAAGTAGAAGAAGACAATTCAATCTTCGCCTTCTCGGCAGCTTCCTTCAGACGCTGCATGGCCATCGGGTCAGTAGTCAGGTCGGCACCTTCGTCGTTCTTGAATTCCTGTACCAGCCAGTCGATGATGACCTGGTCGAAATCGTCACCACCCAGGTGAGTGTCACCATTGGTGGCCAATACTTCGAACACACCGCCTCCGAATTCGAGGATAGAGATATCGAATGTTCCGCCACCGAGGTCGAACACAGCCACCTTCATGTCCTTGTTGGCCTTGTCCACACCGTAGGCCAATGCCGCTGCGGTCGGTTCGTTCACGATACGCTTCACCTCCAGACCGGCAATCTGACCGGCTTCCTTGGTAGCCTGACGCTGAGAATCGGAGAAGTAAGCCGGAACGGTGATGACTGCTTCCGTCACTTCCTGGCCCAGATAGTCTTCGGCCGTCTTCTTCATCTTCTGCAGCACCATGGCCGAGATTTCCTGCGGAGTGTACAGACGTCCGTCGATGTCTACACGAGGAGTATTGTTGTCGCCACGTACTACTGAATAAGGTACGCGGGCAATTTCTTTCTGCACCTGATCGTATGTTTCACCCATGAAACGCTTGATGGAGTACACCGTACGCTTGGGGTTGGTGATGGCCTGACGCTTGGCAGGGTCGCCGACCTTACGTTCGCCACCGTCTACGAAACCTACCACTGAAGGTGTGGTGCGCTTGCCTTCGCTGTTGGCAATTACCACCGGTTCGTTACCTTCGAATACTGCAACACATGAGTTTGTTGTTCCTAAGTCAATTCCAATAATCTTTCCCATAATTGTATCTATTTTTATTATTATCTATTGTTGTTCATTCGTAGCGCCGAAGCGTTACGCCTTAGTATAAACAAATGCCGTGCCAAAGAGGAAAGAGGGGATATTTTTCCGTGCGACTGACAAAATGACATTTCCGACTGACATTCCACGGGTGGTCCTGCCTTCGGACTGACGGGATTGCGGAAAAAGGCGGAACCTTGAATTTTCTTAAAACATAGGCACAGGAGTATCAGTTGGCCAGTTTATGACTACATTTGTAGCCAGCTTGCAGATATACCTATTATTATATATACGATCATGAAACGAAAATGGCTTTTACCGATGCTTGCCAGCCTGCTGACCGTGTCACTCCCGGTATTCGGACAGAACAGTGACACTTCTGTCTCGGGCCATGTACACCTGGATGAGGTGTATGTCATGGGCTATCGGCCGTCGGTAGAGCAGCGGGGAGACACGGTGGTGTACAACACCGATGCTTTCCGCCTCCCTCAAGGGGCTTATCTGGAAGCACTGGTGCGACGGATTCCCGGACTGCTGTATGACAGCCGGACACAATCCATCACCTACAACGGTCACACCATCACGGAAATCGTCCTCAACGGCAAGGAGTTCTTCAAGGACAACCGGCAGATGGCGCTCGAGAATCTTCCTGCAGACTTCATCAGTCAGATAAAGGTGTACGACAAGGCTACGGAGGAAGAAAAAGCCACCGGCATCAAGACGGGCGAAAGGCACTATGTGCTGGACCTGAAGACCCGTCGCCAGCTGAACGGGTCGCTCATTGCCTCGGCCGAAACGGGCTATGGCACGCATCAGAAAAAAGACCTGAACGGACAGGTGTTCCGGTTCAACGACCAAGGCAACAATCTCTCGATTGTGGCCACATCGACCAACCGCTATGCCACCAGCTCGTACAAGGGAAATACGGACAACAACCTCGGCACCAACTTCACCCACAACTGGGGCGAACGGGTCACGCTCTCCGCCAGCGCCGACTATCGCTACGACAAGCTAGGGGCACAGACATCCTCGAACATGGAGCAGTACCTGAACTACGGCAACCAGTATTCCTCGGCCGCCGGGTTCACACTGAAGAAAGCACATGCCGCGAACGCCCGGATGGAACTGAAGTGGACCATCGACCCGCAGACCGAACTACAGGTAGCGGGGAACTGGGAGCAGCAATGGAACCATCATTCATCGGACCAGCGCAGTGCCGCCTTCTCGCGCGACCCGGAGAACGACGTGAAAGACCCTTTCGGACATTTCGACGAGATTCCTCTGGCATGGCTCATCCATGACAACGTGCAGCACGTACTGACCCGTTCCCGACAGGGCAGTTATCAGATACGGGCCAGCCTGACCCGGAAAACAGACCCGAAAGGCAGCAACATCAATGTTGCTTTCCAGACCAACGGAATGAACGACAGGGACAACAGTTTCACCACAGCCTCGACAACTTATTTCCGACTGACCAGCTCCGCAGGACACGACTCCACCTACTACCAGCACCAGTACCAGTCGTCGCCCGGGCACAGCCATCTCTACCAGGCCAGCCTGTCGTACACACAGGCCCTTACCCGCAAGCAGCGCATACAGCTGATGTACAGCCTGTTGTTACGTTCGGAGCAGAAACAGACAGCCACATACGACATTACCCCCTTCGCCCAGGAAGGCTACCCCATCGGCTACCTTCCGTACGGCTACGAGCACTGCTTTACCGACAGCCTCAGCAGCACCCACGAAGGGACGACTACCGGCCACCGCTTCACCCTGCGCTACAATTACTCCCACCGGGGAGTGCTGGTGACGGCGGGACTGAGCATGCAGCCCCAGCAACGCTCCATCGACAAGAAAAAAGGACGGCAATATATCGACACCACCCTGAACTCCGTGGAATGGCGGCCCACTGTCAGCCTCAGCTATCGGAGTCCCCGCCTGCTGTTCACCCTCGGCTATGCAGGTTCCACCCGGCAACCGTCGCTGAACAACCTGGTGGCTCCTGCCGACTACCGTTCTCCGCTCCGCGTCATCAAGAGCAATCCGGACCTGAAACCCTCCTATTTCCACCAGCTGCTGCTCACCCTTCACCGCCCGGCCGATGGGGTGACGGTATCTGCCAGCTGGTCGCAAGAGTTGAACAGTATCACCCGTGCCACCCTCTACCATCGCGAAACGGGAGGTATCGAGACAATGCCCGTCAATGTGGACGGCAACTGGAACCTGCAGACCTCCGTAGGCTACGACAAACGCATCCGCTCGCTGCGCCTGAACCTGAATGGAGGCGGCAGTTATTTCCATACGGTCAGCCTGCTGAACGAGGGAATGAAAGAGACTCCGGACCGCAGCTGTACGGGCAATGCCAGCCTGAACAGCACCCTCCGTCTTTCCTATCTCCCCTCCTGGGGCAATATCGACCTGTCCGGCACCTGGAATTTCAGCCGTTCCCACAACTCACTGCGGGACAAGAGCACATTTGCCCGCAACTATACCCTCACCCTGGAAAGCACCCTCCAGTTGCCGGGGAATGTACAGGTGAGCACCGATGCCTGCTACCGTTCGCTCAACGGGACAGGCATCCAAGGCAGCGAGAACGATGAAGTGCTTTGGAACCTGCGCGTCAGCTGGAGTTTCCTGAGCGATAAACGTGCGGAACTGTCGCTCTACTGGGCGGATATCCTGAACGAAAAGAAGAACTATCTCCGCTCCGTCAATGCGTATGCGTTCTCGGAAACCTACCAAGAACAATTGCGCAGCTACCTGCTGGTATCGCTGAAATACCGGCTACAGGTGCTGCGCTCATCATGGTAAAACAAACAAGTATGCGGGTCCGGCTGTCAGCGCGACAGCTTTTCCCCTGTATTTTTCTGCAGACGAAGCAGTTCCTTCCCTGCCGCATCCAGCAAGGACAGCTGCTGTCCGTCCAGCCGGAACGAAGCCACCTGCTCCGTCGCCTTCAGGATTTCCTGTTCCCATTCCAGATGCGGCCCAGCCATCATGGTAGTCACCATCTGGGGCATCTGCAGCGATGCGGGATTTCCCTCCGTCTGCCCGATGGCTCCATTGGCAAAGTTACAGGCCGTAAACCCGTGTACCCGCATCGTTTCCGTATCGAAGGCCAGAAAAGGCGTACGCTCCATGTCTGTGGGAAGTGCCTTTCCGTTCACTTCCTGTATGATCCATTCTCCCTGAAGGTCAGCCAAGGTGGCTTGAACCGCCTGCTGGGCAGTTGCGGCATCCTCCTGGCCCTTCTGGCCCCCCTTCTGCTGGCAGGCACCGAAGGTCAGCCCCACCATTGCGCACATCACGGCGCATTTCATTGTCAGTCTTTTCATGTACGTAATTTTGATTAGTTTCATAAATATAACAACGAAACCTGCGGAATACTGCACGTACTTTCAAAAAAAATTCTACCTTTGCATCTGGTCGGTAACGTTTACCGGGCATTTAACATCCAATTAACAGAAAAATGAGTAAAGTATTGATTATCGGTGCAGGCGGTGTAGGTACCGTTGTTGCACACAAAGTGGCTCAGCATCCTGAGGTATTTACCGAGGTAATGATTGCCAGCCGCACCCAATCAAAATGTGATGCCATTGTGAAAGCAATCGGCAACCCCGCCATCCAGACCGCCAAGGTCGATGCAGACAACGTAGAGGAACTGGTGGCTTTATTCAACCGTTTTAAACCCGAAATCGTTATTAACGTGGCCTTGCCCTACCAGGATCTGACGATTATGGAAGCCTGCCTGCAGGCGGGAGTGAACTATCTGGACACCGCCAACTACGAGCCGAAGGACGAAGCCCACTTCGAGTACAGCTGGCAGTGGGCCTACAAGCAGCGTTTCGAGGAGGCCGGACTGACCGCCATCCTGGGCTGCGGATTCGACCCGGGTGTCAGCGGCGTCTACACGGCGTATGCCGCCAAGCACCATTTCGACGAAATGCACTACCTGGACATCGTGGACTGCAACGCAGGCAATCACCACAAGGCCTTTGCCACCAACTTCAATCCGGAAATCAACATCCGCGAAATCACCCAGAACGGACGTTACTACGAAAACGGACAATGGATTACCACCGGTCCGCTGGAAATCCATAAGGACCTCACCTACCCCAACATCGGTCCGCGCGATTCGTACCTGCTCTACCACGAAGAACTGGAATCGCTGGTGAAGAACTATCCCACCATCAAGCGGGCCCGTTTCTGGATGACGTTCGGCCAGGCCTACCTGACTCATCTGCGTGTCATCCAGGACATCGGCATGGCCAGCATCGAGCCTATCAACTACAACGGCATGGAAATCGTACCGCTGCAGTTCCTCAAGGCCGTACTGCCCAACCCGCAGGACCTGGGCAAGAACTACGAAGGCGAAACCTCCATCGGCTGCCGCATCCGGGGCATCAAGGACGGCAAGGAACGTACCTACTATGTTTACAACAACTGCTCGCACCAGGCAGCCTACGAAGAAACGGGTATGCAGGGAGTCAGCTACACGACCGGCGTGCCGGCCATGATCGGTGCCATGATGTTCCTCAAAGGCTTGTGGAAGCGGCCGGGTGTATGGAACGTGGAAGAATTCGATCCCGATCCGTTCATGGAAGAGCTGAACAAGTGCGGACTGCCGTGGCACGAAGTGTTCGACGGTGACTTGGAATTGTAAACCCTTGCTGCAACACAGAGTCACAGAGAAGCAATTATCTGCCATCTCCGCGTATCTGTGTTGCCGGCATAAAAAAATATAATTGACAAGCGTATGAATATCGGAGACAAAGCTCCCGACTATCTGGGAACCAACGAAGCCGGAAAGGAAATCCGGCTGAGCGACTACATGGGGAAGAAAGTGGTACTCTATTTCTACCCGAAAGACATGACCTCGGGCTGTACGGCCCAGGCCTGCAACCTGCGCGACCACTACAGCGAGCTGCAGCAGGCGGGATATGAAATCATCGGCGTCAGCATCAACGACGCCAAGTCGCACCAGAAGTTCATCGAAAAGAACCAGCTGCCCTTCACGCTGATAGCCGACACCGAGCACCGGCTGACGGAAGCCTTCGGTGCCTGGGGCGAGAAGAGCATGTACGGACGGAAATACATGGGCACGTTCCGCACCACCTTCGTCATCAACGAAGAAGGCATCATCGAACGGATTCTTCTCCCGAAGGAGGTGAAGACGAAAGACCATGCTGCCCAGATTTTAAAACAATAACCACTCAAGACAACGAATAATGGCAAAGAAAGACGAACTTGAATTTGAAGGCGGTATTGACAATCCTACCGCGTCCAAGCCCAATAACAGCGAAAAGCTGAAAGCCCTGCAGGCGGCGATGGACAAGATTGAGAAGAATTTCGGAAAAGGCTCCATCATGAAGATGGGTGACAACCAGATACAGGAGGTGGAAGTCATCCCTACCGGCTCCATTGCCCTGAATGCCGCGCTTGGCGTAGGCGGTTATCCCAAGGGACGTATCATCGAGATCTACGGTCCTGAATCTTCCGGTAAGACGACCCTCGCCATCCATGCCATTGCCGAATCGCAGAAGACGGGCGGCATTGCGGCCTTCATCGATGCAGAACATGCGTTCGACCGTTTCTATGCAGCCAAATTGGGCGTGGATGTGGACAACCTCTGGATTTCGCAGCCCGACAACGGTGAGCAGGCCCTTGAGATTGCCGAACAGCTTATCCGCTCGTCGGCAATCGACATCATTGTCATCGACTCGGTGGCTGCCCTGACGCCGAAAGCAGAAATCGAAGGGGATATGGGTGACAACAAGGTCGGCCTGCAGGCCCGCCTGATGTCGCAGGCCCTGCGCAAGCTGACGGCTGCCATCAGCAAGACCAACACGACATGTATCTTCATCAACCAGTTGCGCGAGAAAATCGGCATCATGTTCGGCAATCCTGAAACGACGACGGGCGGTAATGCCCTGAAGTTCTATGCTTCCGTCCGTCTGGACATCCGCAAGAGCAGTCCCATCAAGGACGGCGATGAAGTCATCGGCAACCAGGTACGTGTCAAGGTGGTCAAGAACAAGGTGGCTCCTCCCTTCCGCAAGGCAGAGTTCGACATCATGTTCGGCGAAGGCATTTCGCGCAGCGGCGAAATCATCGACCTGGGTGCCGAACTGGGCATCATCAAGAAGAGCGGTTCGTGGTACAGCTACAACGACGTGAAGCTGGGCCAGGGACGCGATGCTTCCAAACAGATGGTGAAGGACAATCCCGAGCTGGCAGAAGAACTGGAAGCACTGATTTTCGAAAAGCTGAAGGACAAGGAATAATCCTTATTTCGAAAAGAAGGATAATTAAAACACAAAGACACAAAGAGACGAAGGAAATATAATCCTTTGTCTCTTTGTGTCTTTGTGTTGAACAAAAGCTCACACACAAAAAAAACAAAGGCACGCAGGAAATAATCTCCTTTGTGCCTTTGTTTCTTTGTGTTGTATTCTAACGACCGGTCGGAATTACATCATTCCGCCCATGCCTCCCATGCCCGGAGCAGCCGGCATTTCAGGCTTGTCTTCCTTCTTTTCTACAATCACGCATTCAGTGGTCAGGAACATACCGGCGATAGAAGCGGCGTTCTCCAAAGCCACACGTGTCACCTTGGCCGGATCTACCACACCGGCAGCGTGCAGGTTCTCGTACACATCCGTACGGGCATTGTAACCGAAGTCACCCTTTCCTTCACGTACCTTCTGTACGACCACGGCACCTTCCTTACCGGCATTGGCCACAATCTGACGCAACGGCTCTTCGATGGCCCGCTTGATGATTTCGATACCCGTGGTTTCGTCGGCGTTGTCACCCTTCATGCCTTCCAGCGTTTCAGCGGCACGGATGTAAGCCACGCCACCGCCCGGAACGATACCTTCTTCGATAGCCGCACGAGTAGCGCACAACGCATCGTCTACACGGTCCTTCTTTTCCTTCATTTCCACTTCGCTGGCTGCACCGACATAGAGCACGGCCACACCGCCGGACAACTTGGCCAGACGTTCCTGCAGTTTTTCCTTGTCGTAGTCCGAAGTAGAGTTCTTGATTTCAGCCTTGATCTGGTTGACACGTTCCTGGATGTTTTCCTTCGCACCGGCACCGTTCACGATGGTCGTATTGTCCTTCGTAATCGTCACCTTGTCACACGAACCCAACATTTCGATGGTAGCCTGTTCCAGCTTCAAGCCCTTCTCTTCGCTGATGACGATACCGCCTGTCAGTACGGCAATATCTTCCAGCATCGCCTTGCGGCGGTCGCCGAAGCCCGGAGCCTTCACGGCACAGATCTTCAACTGGCTACGCAGACGGTTCACTACCAGTGTCGTCAACGCTTCGCTGTCCACATCTTCTGCAATGACCAGCAACGGACGTCCACTCTGAACAGCCGGTTCCAGGATAGGCAAGAAATCCTTCAGGTTCGAAATCTTCTTGTCATAGACCAGTATATACGGATGTTCCATCACGCATTCCATCTTCTCGGTATCTGTCACGAAGTAAGCCGACAGATAACCGCGGTCGAACTGCATACCTTCTACCACACCGATGGTCGTATCGGTACCCTTAGCCTCTTCGATGGTGATGACACCGTCCTTCGACACCTTGCGCATGGCATCTGCAATCAGCTTACCGATAACCGGGTCGTTGTTGGCAGATACGGTAGCCACCTGTTCAATCTTGTCGTAGTTGTCACCCACTGTTTCGGCCTGTCCCTTGATGGATTCCACTACCTTGGCCACTGCCTTGTCAATACCGCGCTTCAGGTCCATGGGATTGGCACCAGCCGTTACGTTCTTCAGACCTACACCGACGATAGCCTGAGCCAATACGGTAGCTGTTGTCGTACCGTCACCAGCATCGTCACCGGTCTTCGAGGCCACCGACTTCACGAGCTGTGCACCCGTGTTCTGGAAAGCATCTGCCAGTTCCACTTCCTTGGCCACCGTCACACCGTCCTTAGTGATGTGGGGAGCACCGAATTTCTTTTCGATGATGACGTTACGGCCTTTCGGACCCAGTGTCACCTTCACGGCATTCGCCAGTTCGTCAACGCCTTTTTTCAACTGATCGCGAGCGTCAATGTTGAAGAGAATATCTTTTGCCATAATTGTTGTTCCTTTCTTTCTTTAAAACTATTAATCAATTAATCTGCCCAAATTCAACCCAGCACAGCCAGTACATCGCTCTGGCGCATCATCAGGTACTTCACACCTTCGAATTCGATTTCCGTGCCTGAGTATTTGCCATACAATACCTGGTCGCCTTCTTTCAAGACCATTTCTTCGTCTTTCGTACCGTGACCGGTTGCAACGACTTTACCTTGCAAGGGTTTTTCTTTTGCTGTATCGGGGATAATGATACCGCCGATTGTCTTTTCTTCTGCAGGAGCCGGAAGAATCAGGACTCTGTCTGCCAATGGTTTGATGTTCATAGTTCTTTATTTTTACGTTTATTGTTTCTATAGTTTTTCCGTCCTCGAAAGGACACTCACCTTGGTACGAAAAACGTGCCAAACCCTTAAAGACGACAAACTGTCAGTCAGGACTGACAGAAATCATCGCCCGACTGACAGAATTACATCCTGAATTGCAAAAAAGCAGAGAGAGTATAGCATAGTTAACAGATTATCCGGTTGGTAATTGAAATAAATATCGTACTTTTACAAAAAAAAATATGGGAGCAAACATAGAAGATAAAGTAGCCTACATAATAGCGGTCATCAGTGAATTTTCAAAAGCACACTCGCTGACCACCCAACAAGCTTATAGATACCTTGCACGTTACAAGGGACTGGAGTTTGTCAACAGATTCTATAATGTGGAACACACGTTTTCATTTGAAGATGTCGTAGAAGATCTCACTTCTTATTGTCATAGAAATGGAGGTGCAATAGTATGATTCTTTATCATGGTTCAAATATGACAATCGATCGGATAGACTTGTCCAAATCAAAAGTAGGCAAGGACTTTGGATGTGGTTTTTATCTTTCAGACAACAAAGAACAAGCTTTTGAATTGGCCCAACGCAAAACAGAACAAGTCGGTACTGGAGTCCCTACCGTCAACTCATTTGAATTTGACGAAAAAGTGTTGGACAATGAGGAGTTATCTATATTGATTTTCAATGAATACAGTCCTGAATGGGCAGAATTTATACTGAAAAACCGCCAAAATAAAAGCCATAGCCCCATACACGATTACGACATAGTCATAGGACCAATTGCCAACGACAGAGTTGGCTT
>SFDG01000071.1 GCA_004558305.1 Phocaeicola plebeius | reverse complement strand
CTGCACCTCCACCAGCACCACCTCCCCCTTGTCGTTCAGGGCCTTGATGTCCACGCGGTTGTACTTGTCGCGCTCGTCGGCGGCGTTGCTCTCGCTCTCTAAAAGCTCGACGATCGTGATGGGCTGCTGGAGGAAGACCGTCAGGAATCCCTCCAGCACGTTGAAGTTGGCCTTCTGCCGGAGCAGCCGCTTGATGGCCCAGTCGAAGCGGATGTATTGGTCTTTCAGTTCGTTCTGCATATCATGTTGCGGGTTATGGATGGAACACGACAAAGATAGGACTTTCCGGCGAGACTTCCAAATCAGAGCTGCTGAATGCATTTGCTTTATGGGTAGGATGGAAACACAAAGACACAGAGAGCACAGAGGATTAATTTTTTATTCAAACACAAAGGCACAAAGAACACGAAGTTTTTTTTACTTCTGTATGAATCATTGGATGTTTACAGATTGGCTTCGCCGAACGTTGTTTCTTCACTACGTTCCCTTAGATTTGCAGGATGACAATTAAAAAATCAAGGGTCTTATTCTCTTCAAAAAAAACTTTGTGCTCTCTGTGTCTTTGTGTTTCAATCCGATCACACCCACTGATCAGCATGGCAAATTTTCAAAAATAACTTTGTGCTCTCTGTGCCTCTGTGTTTCAATCCGATCACCCCCACTGACCAGCATGACAATTTACGACATTATTTTCTGTGACTCTGGGTTTGAATCAAATCTTCTTGCCCATCCCGATGTCATGTCCAGGAATTTTCGTACATTTGCCGCACTATTTTGGAAACAGAACCTCAAAAATCAGCCGAACAACCCTATGACGAAAATAAATACAGGACTTTCTTTGGTAGAATTCTGCAAGAGAAAAGCAAAGTCTTCCTCGACAGACAACTGGTTTCTGCTCGACGAACACGGCAGCCCGCTACCGCCAATGGAACAGGCCGCCGTAATGACACACTACCTCCAGCTGTCGCACTCAGGTGTTCCCCTCTCCTACTCACGCAGGGCCGAGGCACTGCTGCGATACTGGCAGGGAAGCCCGGCCGACCGGCAACCTACTCCCGATGCGGCACCCGAAGGGCTGTCTGACCCCGATGTACCCTATCTTGGGCCGCGGCTATTCGCCGAGCTCTATACGGCCCCCTTCCCGATGCCTGAACATCCCACCTTCACGTTCATCGATCTGTTTGCGGGTATCGGCGGGTTCCGGCTGGCCATGCAGTCGCAAGGCGGAAAATGTGTCTTTTCGTCCGAATGGAACGAATATTCGCGGAAAACTTACTACTGCAACTACGGCGAAGTCCCCTTCGGCGACATCACGCTGGAAAGTACCAAGAGCATGATTCCCCGTGAGTTCGATGTGCTGTGCGCCGGATTCCCCTGCCAGCCCTTCTCCATTGCCGGGGTATCGAAAAAGAAAAGTCTGGGGCGCGAGACCGGATTCAAGGACAAGACGCAGGGAACCCTTTTCTTCGATGTGGCAGACATCATCAGCCGTCACCGCCCGAAGGCGTTCTTTCTGGAGAACGTGAAGAACCTCTGCTCGCACGACAAGGGGAACACGTTCAGGGTGATTCGTGAAACACTGGAGGAACTGGAGTATTCCATCCACTTCGAGGTGATGGACGGACAGGCGTTCGTTCCGCAGCACCGGGAGCGCATCCTTATCGTAGGCTTCGACCGGCGGCGCTACCACGGCGCAGAACAATTCCGTTTTCCCGACCTATCTTCCCACCCCCGGCACCGGATGAAGGAGATTCTCGACGAGCAGGTGGACCCCAAATACACCCTGTCGGACAAGCTGTGGGGCTACCTGCAGGACTATGCCTCCCGGCAGCAGGCTAAAGGGAACGGGTTCGGATTCGGACTGGCCGATCCTGAAGGCATCGCCCGTACGCTGAGCGCACGCTATTACAAGGACGGATCGGAAATCCTCATTCCACAAGGAGAAGGGACTAACCCGCGGAGGCTGACTCCCAAAGAATGCTCGCGGCTGATGGGCTATCCGGAAAACTTCATCATCAATGCTGTATCAGACGTACAGGCCTACCGGCAATGCGGCAACTCGGTCGTGGTACCCCTTATTACATCGGTGGCTGAGCAGCTGGTGAAGGCTATGGAGGGGCCCGGCAATGACTGACGGACTGCTGGAAAAGGCCGTCAAGGCGACCGGTGAATCGGATTTTGCCTATTGCCACTATATCACCCCCAACGATGTGGGAGCGACAGGCAGTCACCAGTGTGGCTTTCTGGTAGCCCGCTCCTGTCGTCCCCTGTTTTTTCCGACAGCCGGAGAAAAAGGCAGCAACATGGACCGACGGGTGAGGATAAAGTGGCAGGACGACTTTGAGACAGACAGCAGAGCCGTCTATTACGGCGTGGGTACCCGCAACGAATACCGCCTGACACGGTTCGGACGAGGATTCGAGTTCCTGCAGCCCGACTATGTGGGCAGCCTGCTGGTCATGACACGCCGTGCGGACGAGGAGTTTCGTGCCTACATTCTTGCCGACCAGGATGATATCGAAGACTTCATGGCCACCTTCAATCTCGATGTCACCGTCGGCAATCAGGTAATCGGAAAGGACAGGGCCACCTGTCCCGACCGAATCATCGCCGACAAGTTCGCACGTTTTGTGGAAGGACATGACACGTTTCCCGACACGACAGAAATGGCGGATTTTGCCCGGCAATGCGTATCGGCAGCCCACCAGTACTCTCCGCAAACAATCGTCCAAAAGGCAGATACGGTCATCCTGCGCTGGGTGGCCGCTGAGTACCAGCTGTTCAGCTTGATGGAGGAAAAGCTGTACCGCCCGGTCTATACACAGCCCTTTGCCAACTGCCATGATCTGATTGATTTTGCCAACCGCATTCTCAACCGGCGGAAATCGCGTGCCGGAAAGTCTCTGGAGCATCATCTGGCAGAAATATTTACCGCTGCCCACCTGAAGTTCGAAGCACAGGCAGTGACCGAGAACAACAAGCGTCCGGACTTCCTCTTTCCTGACGGGAAAAGTTACCACAACCTTCTTTTTCCGGCCGGAAAGCTGACCATGCTGGGGGCAAAGACGACCTGCAAGGACCGCTGGCGGCAGGTGCTGAACGAGGCGGACAGGATTCCGGAGAAGCATCTGTTTACCCTCCAGCAGGGTGTCTCGCGAAACCAGCTGCAAGAAATGAGGGACGAGCACCTGACACTGGTGGTCCCGAAAGAGAACATGCCGTTGTTTCTTCCTGAATTTCACGACTGCATTCTTTGTTTGTCCGACTTTATCGGAAAGGTCAGGGAAAGACAGCAGCCATAAAGGCAGAAGGGCATAGGTCCCCGATATATTTTGCGACCCCTTGCGACCCTTTGCGACCCCCTTTGCGACCCTTTGCGACCCCCCTTGCGACCCCCTTGCGACCCTCCCCAATTACAGCTATAACACTGATTAACAATACAATATATCATTATTAGGCTTTTCTTCGATGCGACCTTAAGGGGGTCGCATCAAAGGGAGCTTTTTGCTTGTTTCCATCCCTCCTTCACCCTTATCTTTGCAGTGTCATCAGGAGAGGCAGCCACTGGTGATGGGTTTCAGAAGGCCCTGCGAAAGCGGCTGACTAAGAGATCTATGACCGACTGTAACACACGATTTGAATACACGCCATCGCCGGCGAAGCGCAGAGCGGCCGGCGATGGCGTACGGTTCCGGCGGGAACCGAGAAGTGAATTTATAATAACCCGGACGGAACGGAAATGTCTACCTTCCGGTTCGGATTTTTTCGACTTTTTTTTAGTGTGTGGCTGAAAAGGACAGCCACGTTAAACATTCTTCAGACTTATGAATACGTTCTATCGGATTGTCAGCTGCGGCGACGTGCAGCAGGTGCCTTCGCAGAAAGCGGAGGGCGGACTACTCTCGAAACGGGCCGTGGTGATGCAGGAAATCGGCGGGAAGGGGGCGAACCAGTATGTGGTGACGCTGCTGGGCGAGTGTGCTGCCCGCCTGCTGGCCCCGGGCGACTGGGTGGCGGCACGGCTCCGCTTCCAGACGCACGAATACAACGGGCAGGTGTATCAGGAAATCACGGCTTTCGAGGTGGTGAAGCTGAATGCCTACTGACGATGGGAAAGCTGGCAAGGGGGTTGCGCAACAACAACCCCGGGAACATCCGCCGCGTGAGGGGCCAGCGGTGGAAGGGGCAAAGCCCTGAACAGAAGGACCCTGAATTTGTACAGTTCCAGTCGCTGCCATGGGGCTACCGCGCCATGATGGTGATTCTCTTGAACTACCGGCGGATGGGGGTACGCACCGTGCGGCAGATCATCTGCCGCTGGGCACCGCCGGCGGACGGCAACCTGACGGATGCCTACATCGGCTGCGTCTGCGACGCGCTGGACTGCACGCCGAACTGCATCCCTGACCTCTCGGACCGCACTACGCTGGTAGGGCTGGTGGCGGCGATGAGTCGGGTGGAGAACGGGGTGCCGGCGGACCTGACGGCGGTGGAGCGGGGCTTCGAACTGCTGGATTGAAACACAGAGACACAGAGGACACGGAGGGGTTATAGTTAAACACAAAGAAACAAAGACACAAAGGGATTTTTTTGAAGAGAACAGAATCCTTGTTTTATTGTCATCCTGAGTCCCCATCACACGTTGTGTGAAACGATTCTATGATGACGCTGTAGGGGCGGACCTGCGTGTCCGCCCGGAAACAACGTTCGGCGAAGCCAATCTGTAAACACAAGCGTATGCACACAGATGCTTCACTCCGTTGACATTAAAGATAATCCTTTGTGTCTTTGTGTTTAAATATCAAAATTCTCCGTATCCTTTGTACCTCTGTGTTTCAAAAAAAATCCTTCGTGCCTTTGTCTCTTTGTGTTTAAATAAAAAACCTCCGTGCACTCTGTGCCTCTGTGTTTCAAAAACAAACAGAATTATCACTTAAAACATTTTTACCATGGAACAGGAAATCAAATTCGACAGCCAGCACGTCCAGTTGGGCGGGATGGCACATTACGACCATTGCAAGTTCTTTCAGTTCTGTCCCGACGAATGTGCGCCCGGGGCAGTGCCGGGTTTTCGCTCGGCGGGTGTGGCCCAACAGCTTCCTGACGGCACGTTCGCGTTTCAGGCGCAGCCGCGGCGGAAATGCCAAAGCACACTGCTGAAGAAGGTGGCGCACGGACGGCTCTCGGTGACAAAGGACGGATGTTACCAGCTGACGCTGAAAATCGCCAAGTCGGAAGGGCTGTGCATCAAGGACACGTTGTTTCATGAGGTTGTCGAAGCCACCTCCAGTCTGTAGGGAACACGATGAGTTGCCATCACATCACCTACGAGCAGGGACACAAGGTGGCCCGGCCCGTGACCTCGGAAGAGGAATACAGACGGTTGCGCGGTTCGGACGAGCAGCGCAAGAACGTGTACCTGGCGCGGCAAGGCGACGAGAGGGCCAAGCGGCGGCTGGTGCAGATGAACTACTCCTGCCTGCCGGAAGGCGGGAGGCTGAAGGGATGCCGCACGCCCTCGGACACGGTGGGGATGGACGTGGACTTCGACCCGTCGGACCCCGACTACGACCGGAAGATGGCGGAACTGCCGGGGCGGGTCATCGACAGCCAGTGGCAGCTGGGACTGCGGCTGCTGGAGCGGTCGGCAAAGAAAGGCTACCACCTGGTGTTCGCCCGCCGTCCGGGACTCTCGCAGCAGGAGAACCTGCAGTGGGCCAGTCGGCTGCTGGGCGTGAAGTACGACGAGGGGGCGAAAGACCTGACGCGGGTGTTCTTCACCACTACCGACTCGCCCGACGACCTGCTCTTCCTAGACCCTGCCCTGTTCGGCAGAGCGGGGAGCCGGGAAGAAGTCCTGCCGAAGGGGAACGGAACACCGGAAGGGAACGGAACACCGGAAGGAGGAGCAGGCGCACAGAAGACTCCGATGCCGACGACGGACAAAGAGGAAGTTTCCCCAGAAGAGGGGAAGGCGGGAAAAGCGGCGGCGACCGAAGGCGAGGAAGAAGCGACTACGAAAGCGGCAGCGACCGAAGAGGAAGAAACGGCGGAGGAAACGCCGGAAGCTGTGGCGGAGGAGCTGACCTACGAAGGGATGCCCTACCAGCAGATCATCGACAAGTGGTGGGAACTGTACAACGGCGGACAGACACCCGTGAAGTCGAACCGCGACACACTGACCTACGAACTGGCCGTGAACCTGCGGCACATCTGCGGATTCGACCGCCAGCTGATGCGGCAGGTCATCCCCTGCTACGACGGATTCCCCGAAGCGGAACGCGACAAGTGCATCGACTCGGCACTGGAAACCCGGCGCACGCAGATGCCCCGGCGGCTGAGGGAGGCACTGGAGAAGGTGAAGGCGGAAAACTCGGGCGACAGCCAGGTGGTGCAGGCACTGGACGAAACGGTGGAACAGGACGAGCTGTACTATTTCCGCCGGCTGGGACGGGCGGCACGCACACTGGGCATCGCCGACTCCATCGCCGCCGTGGGACCCAAGCTCGCCATGCCCGTGCTGACCGCCGTCTGCCCCGCCATCGCCACCCTCGCCACGGGCGTGGAGGTGAGCATCCACGGACGGCCCTCGCGCCTGAACCTCTTCAGCTTCGTCTGCGGGGAGGCGGCGAGCGGAAAGGGAAGCATCGACCCGGTGGTGGAGGCCTGGATGAAGGGGCTGAAGGCGCAGGACGAGCTGTACCTGCAGCAGGAAGCGGACTACCGCGCGAAGATGAAGCGGGCGAAGAACGACAAGAAGCAGCCGGAGGAGCCGAAGCTGCCCGTAAGGCTGCTGACGCTGAACAATACGCTGGCCAACCTCTCGGACCGGCTGGCGAACACGGGAGGGAAACATGCCTTCTCCTACACGTGCGAGGCCGACCTCGTGGCGCAGAAGTGGCGGTCGTCCATGTCGGACTACTCGGTGATGCTGCGGCAGGCGTTCGACGGCTCGGCCTTCCACCGGGAGGCGAAGAACGTGGAGGCGGTGAACGTGCACATCGACCATCTGTATTGGAACGTGACGATGTGTGGCACGCAGGACGCGCTCTACCGGGTCATCCCCAACTGCACCGACGGCCTGCTCTCGCGCGTGGCCATCGCCCGCACGCCGGACAACACGTTCGCCCGGCTGGAGGAGCAACAGGCACGGCTGACGGAGGAGCAGGCGGAGCGCATCGGGCAGGTGGCACGGGTGGTCGCGCTGATGCAGGGACGGCTGGAGCTGCCGCGGCTGGAGGCCCGGAGCCAGGCATGGACGGAGGCGGTGCGCATGGAGTCGCTGAAGGACAACGACCGGGTGAAGGCCCGCTGCCGGATGCGCGACCACGTGATAGCCTACCGCATGACGGTGTGCCTGATGCTCTGTCTGGCGGCGGAACGGATGATACGTGAGTACGGCGAGACAGGGGCGGTGCAACGGCTCACGGCGGACCCTTCGGCATTCGTGGAGTGGACGGTGCGGACGCAGACACCTTCGCTGCTGGAGGCGTACGATGCCCTTGCCGACTCGGTGCTGGAGAACGACCTGTATTTCTTCCGCGAGCGCATCGAAAAGGCGTACAGCTGCGCGGACTTCCGTCCGGTCAGTCAGCTGCGTCGCCGAAAGAGCAAGAACGACTCCATCTACGCCCGTCTGCCGCAGGAGTTCGGCTTCGGACTGGTCCTGCAGGTGGCGCAGAGGGAACGGCCGGACATGGGGCAGAACGCGGTGAGGCAGATGCTGAAGAACTGGGAGAAGCAGCTGCTGGCGAAACGGACGCAGGAGGGGTGGAAAAAGCTGTCTTCCTGAGGCGTTTGTTGGTGTATTCTGGTTGAAACACAGAGGATTTTTATTTTTAAACACAGAGGCACAGAGAGCACGGAGTTTTTTTATATTTAAGCACAAAGTTTTTTTTAACACAAAGGCACAAAGAGCACAAAGGTTTTGTGAAAGTTGTCATGTTGTAGCGTCATCATCGAATCGTTTTCACACAACGTGTGATGGGAACTTAGGATGAAATGGATAAGGCCTTATTTTCTTCAAAAATTCCCTTTGTGGCCTCTGTGTCTTTGTGTTTAAATAAAATCCCTTTGTGTCTTTGTGTTTAAATATAAAATTCCCTTTGTGGCCTCTGTGTCTCTGTGTTTCAAAAAAAATATATGTTGGACTGAAAATCACGAAACGAGTATGGAAATGTTTATATTCAGAACCCGCACCCATCCCGATACGACGGACGGGGTGCTGGAAGTAGACGGCGAGAAATTCTGTGACACGGCAGAACGGACCGCCGACCGGCTGCCTTACGGAACGTACGAGGTGAAAGTGCTCCATCCGTCCGCCGGCACGGAACGACTGGTGATCTGCCGGCCCGACAAGCGGCATTCCGTGGGAGAACTGCTGGCTGGCAACGGAACGAACACCCTCCGACGAGGAGGCATCGTGGTGGGCGAACATCGCGCACGAGGCCTCTGCATCCGCTCGCGCCTTACCTTCGAGAGGCTGCTGGAACGGCTGAAGGAGGTGCGGGGACAGGAGATGGCGCTGTATATCGTATAACCGGCGCTTTCTTGTCATTTGTCATTTGTCATTTGTCATTAAGAACGAGGGGCAGCGAGTATTTCTATCTCAATTTATCTGATAATTCAGTAAAAGAGGACGTGTATGCGTAAGAAGGACGTTGAAGAACTTAGTTGCGGATTTGATGTATAAAAGTTTGCATCGGATCATGAGCGATGTGGCAATGCTGCTCATGACCGATGCAAAGTTAATGGTTTTTAATGTAAAACCGTTTAGGTTTCCTTCTTATGCTTTTTTGAGCGTTTTTATTTCAGAATGTCAAGAAGCCCTTTCACGCCTTTCTTTACGATGTCGGAGCCTTTCTTCTTGGCTTTCTTTTTGCCTTCGCCCGCTATTTTCTTGGCGGCAGTGGTGCCTACGACAGCGTTTTTCATGTAGTCTTTGCCCATCTTTGCGCGTATAGGGTGCAGTGCTTGCGCATCGACATAGCAGCGTGAACCAGTGATAGGCTCTATTGTAGGCAGAAAGTTGTACATTCCGTTCTTTACGCGCGATGCCCAGATGCGGTCGCAGTTGCCGAATGTTGATACGATGGTGTAGTGGTTGCGTTCGCCTATGGGTGAACAGAAGTCTCCCAATTCGCCGATAGATACAGCCTGATACCAGCCTGTGCGGTGTGCCATGGTGCCACGTTCTGCGGTGACGAGTGCAAGCTCAATGGTGCAGACTTCGTTGGGTGCGAGTGTCGTTGCTGTCTTGGGGTCGATTACTTCCAGGGCGTTGCAGAACGCCATAGGCTCCTTTGCCCATTCCTTTATCTGTGCGTGGTCGGTGTATTTCGGCAGTCTCGACTCGTATTCGCTGTAAGCCAGTTCGGTGTTCTGTTCCAGGTAGAGCAGTGTGCGGTGTATGTATGCCGCCAGTTCCTGCCGTGTCACGCTGCCGCTCTGTGGCAGTGCAGCGTCGTCGAGCCCGATGGCACTGGCTGATGCGTCCTTTCCAGACATCTCCTTCACGAGCAGTGTCATTATAGAGCGCAGCTGTTCGCGGGTGACGGGTTTGGTGTAGTCGTTGCCGAGCACGGCGTCGTCGATGAGGTTGTCGCACAGGGCGCGGTTCACGCCGTCCTGCGCCCACACGCTCATCTTGGCTTCCGACTTGCGCGGCAGTATGAACATATCGTCGCTCGGCAGGTCCGTCTGCAGCAGGCATGCATTTTCCGAGCTCTTCAGATCTTCGAGCATTAAGACTTTGAAATCTTCGAAAGAGCCGGGCGTACCCATCATTTTCTGGTCTCTGGGTGTGGGGTGTTTCATGAGATAGCCGTGTGAAATGCCGCAATAGATGCAGCTCTTCCAGTAGAGGTGCTCACCGGCTGCGTTCACGCCGATGTATGCCTGGTCGTTGGCTATGTCCTCGTACATGTCGTGATATCCCAGTGTTTCGGCACTCGGTCTGGCGCTGAAGGTGTGCGCTTTGTTGTATTCGCACTTGCCGCAAACCTTGCATGAGTAGTACCATTTGAACGGTTGCTTGCATGTGTTGTACTGGCACACGCGGTCGGCAGCCTCTATCTTGGCTGTGAACACATGCTTGGTGCAGGTGAGAAGTTTGGTGGCTGCCACGCCGGCCTTCTGTGCCTCAAACACATCGCCGCGGTATGTGCGTATGGTGTATGTTGGCTCGGTGGCGTCGAGAGCCAGACAGTCGAGCACAGCCTTGCCTGCGTTTTCGGGGATGAACAATGTGCCCTTGGCGGTGAAGAGCTTTGTGCTCTGTTGCATATACTGGCGTCCCCATCTTGACAGCCGCTCGACGGTGGCCTCGTTGAGGTCTTTTACGTATTTCACGGCATCCACCTTGGGGCTCAACCACACCTCTTTCAGATTGAATACGGTGGAGTATGCGCCACCGAGTGTTTCTGCGAATGCTGAGATGTTGTGGTTTTCCGGCCCGTTGCTTACGTCGATTATTATCTTGGTCATCAGCAGAGTGTTGTGATTTTCGTATACATGTCCGCTCGACGAGATGTATTTCTCATGCATGAATTCCTGGAGCCCGCGGTTCTTGTCGATTACGAGTACATCCAGCGGGTGGTGGTGTGGATAGACTTCGTCGGCCTCTTTGCGCGATATGTAGGGCAGGGTGGAGCGGTATTCCTTCTTCATCACGTCGTAATCGAAGGAATCGTCATCTTTCTCCAGTGGTCCGCCCTTGCCGCCAGGTATGGTGAATTTCACCTCCATTTTTGGGAAGTAGGGTGCGCTTCTGAGCACGCGTGCCGGTATCCCGTTCACCGTGGCCTTGAAGGTTTCGGACGACACTCCATAGGAACCGTCGATCTTTACCCATTCGGTCTGGTAATCTCCGTCCGGGTCTATCATTATCTCAATCGTGGCTATGTAGGGGTATCCGGCCTTCAGTGTGGGGTATCCCTTCTTGTTCTCGCCGAACTCGCCATCCCATGAGATGCCGCGCAGTGTGATGACACCGCTCTTGAACAGGTCGCCGTAGGCGGTGTTCACCGCTTTTAGGGCGAGATTTTGAGCTTTCTCCAAGTCCATTCCTGGAGTAGGGGCTTCAATCGTTATCTCCACCGACTTTATTTTCTTCTTGGCGGTGTCGGCCCACAGCGTAGCGGGCAGCAGAAGCAGAGCCACTGCGAATGTTAAAAAAAGCTGTTTCATAGCAAAATTCACTTATCTTAGTGTTGCTCAAAAAAAATAAAAGAACCAGCAACTGACATGACAAAGATAGCAATTAAATCAGACAAAATCACTCCTTTCGGCGGAATTTTCTCAATCATGCAACAATTTGACCGCTCGCTCTCGCAGGTCATTGATTCTACCCTCGGGGTGAGGTGCAAATTCTACGGATATCAGTACACTATGGCTGATGCTACAGATTTGAGGGTCATCCACAGCGTATTGCCTCAAGCCGCATCGTGGGGTAAGGGGTAACTGTGCACATCTGCGGCGATTTGAAGCTCAATTCCCGACATCGGCATAACTAATCTGATCAAATCCCAACCCATTAAGCCGCAACAAACGAAGTTGCGGATTTGAGGTCAAACACAAAGGGACAAAGAACACAAAGGTTTTTGTGAAAGTTGTCATGTTGTCATCATCGAATCGTTTCACACAACGTGTGATGGGGACTCAGGATGACAATAAAAACAAGGGCCTTATTCGCTTCAAAAAAATCTCTTTGTTCCTTTGTGTCTTTGTGTTTGAATAAAAAAACTCTGTGCCCTCTGTGTCTTTGTGTTTAAAAAAGTCAGCGGTCACTGACGGCCTTCCCAGCCAGCCGGAGGCCCTCCGGCTCCAGGAGGATGCAACGCTTCTTGTACAAGTCGCCCACCGCCTTCTTGAAGGTCTTCTTGCTGACCCCGAACGTGTCGTAGATGACGACGGCATCGCTCTTGTCGGTGAAGGGGATGAACCCGCCGTGCCCCTGGATGTAGGCCAGCAGCGTGTCCGAGAAATCCTCCACCTTGCGCATACCGCCCTTCTGCAGCACGAGGTCGACCTTGCCGTCCTCGCGCACCTGCTTGACGAAGGCCTTCACGCGCATCCCCGGCTGCAGGCGGCAGAACACCTCGTTCTTGAAGAGCATCCCGGCATACTGGTTGTCAATGATGACCTTCCAGCCCAGGTCGGTCTGCTGCCACACCAGCACCTCCACTTCCTCGTTGTGGGCATAGGCGGGCGGTTCCTTCGAGAGGTAGCGCTCCACCTTGGCAGAAGCCACGATGCGGTAGCTTTCCTCGTCGAGATGGACATGCACCACGTAGTAGCGGCCCTTCTCCATCCGCACCTTCTGTTCGCGGAACGGCACGAAGAGGTCCTTCATCAGCCCCCAGTCGAGAAAGGCCCCGTACTCGTTGGTCCAGGCCACCTGCAGGCAGGCGAACTCACCCACCTGCACGTACGGCTCCAGCGTAGTGGCCACCAGCCGCTCGTCCATGTCGAGATAGATGAACACGTTGAGCCAGTCGCCCGGCTGGGTCCCTTCGGGGACATAACGTTTCGGCAACAGGATTTCGCCGTCTTCATCGCCGTTGAGATAAAGACCGAAATCGACTTCTTTCACTACTTCCAACTGATTGTATCTTCCTAATGCAATGTGACTCATATTGATGGTTCTTGTTTGATTGGTTCTTCTATGGATGCCGCCACCGCCCCGTCCACCAGATGGATGGTGCGGTCGGTCTGGGCGGCGAGGGCCTCGTCGTGCGTCACGATGACGAACGTCTGTCCCAGGCGGTCGCGCAGCTCGAAAAACAGGCGGTGCAGTTCCTCCTTGTTGCGCGTGTCGAGACTGCCCGACGGCTCGTCGGCCAGTACGACGGACGGGCGGTTGATGAGGGCACGGGCCACTGCCACGCGCTGTTTTTCGCCCCCCGACAGTTCGGAAGGCTTGTGGCCGGCCCGGTCGGCCAGTCCCAGCAGCTCCAGCATCTTCCGGGCCTCCTCCTGCGACGGTCCGGCCGACCGGCCCTGGATGAGGGCAGGAATCATCACGTTCTCGAGCGCCGTGAACTCCGGCAGCAGCTGGTGGAACTGGAACACGAATCCGATGTGGCGGTTGCGGAACGCCGAAAGGGCCTTTCCGCCCAACTGTCCCACCTCCGTCCCGTCGATCCATACGCTGCCGCTGTCGGGACGGTCGAGCGTGCCCATCAACTGCAGCAGGGTGGTCTTGCCGGCCCCGCTGGGTCCCACGATGCTCACCACCTCTCCACGGGCGATGGACAGGTCGATGCCCTTCAGCACCTGCAAAGAGCCGAAGCTCTTGGTGATGCCTTCCATGTGTATCATTTCTTCGTTCATGTATTCTTCTTCAGCCATTGGTAGATCCAGTTGCCCACCCGGTCGTAATACTGCGTCTCCGCCCATCCGCGCGGGTCGGCGAAGGTCAGTGTCTCGGTGGGATCACCTTTCTGCTCAGGGTAGAGCAACAGGATGCTGTTATTATTGAAATAGTTAGATATCTGAACCGGCAGCCGCTCGAACGACGAATCGTAGGAGATGGAGCCGCGGCGGGCACTGACAATGACCAGGAGGTGATCGTAGTTGACCTGACCCGTGAGGAGGAGCAGGTCGTCCCAGTCCTCCAGTTCGGAGTAGACCGCACGGGTGTCCTTGTGGCGCTTGAGGATGAAGCCGCTGATGTAGCCCAGTGTCTGCGGATGGGCAAAGAAATGCAGGCGGCAGCCCAGCTGGCCGCTCATGCGGCAGAGATGGGTCATCCAGGTCATGAACCCGTGCTCGAACTCCGCCTTGGGGGGCACGGCCACGACGATGCGCCGCAGCGTGTTCACGGGGATGAGGAAGCGTGCCACCATTACCTGCACGTAAGTGGCCTTCAGCAGGTTCTCCGTCAGGTTGCCGTAGAAGGTATCGACGATGCTCGACTTGTTGTGGAGGCCGATGACGATGGTCGTGGCTTCGCACTCCTTGGCCGTATGGAGGATGCCGGTGGTGAATCTGGGCCGCCTTTTCGAGGCTCCGCCGTCCGCGCAGCTCCTGCTTCACGGAGTCGCTGCTGTCGTTGACGACACTCAGTGCCACCAGGTTGTCGGTACGCTTCGGGTCGCGCACGGTGAGGGCCAGCCCCATCAGCCCGTCAAGGGTCTCGGGATTGGCCACAGGAATCAGGAACCGCTCCTGCTCTTTCCGCTTGTCGTCCTCCAGGTCCACATCGCCCACCACCATCCGCTTGGCCGCATGTTCGGTGATGAAAGAACTGATGACACAGGTCACCAGGATGAGCAGGATGGTGCCGTTGAGCACATCCTCGTTGAGAAGGCGTTCGCCCGAAGGGAGCACAATGCTGTAGCCCACGAGCACCGCCGCCAGGGTGGCCGCTGCCTGCGCGTTGCTCAGGCCGAACATCATCTCGCGCTCCAGGGCCTTCATGCGGTAGATTTTCTGGGTAAGCCATGCGGCCAGCCATTTGCCGGCCAGGGCCACGACAATCATCACCGAAGCCACCTTCAGCGAGTCCACGTTGCCGAAGAGCACCTTCACGTTGATGAGCATCCCCACGCCAATCAGGAAATAGGGGATGAACAGGGCATTGCCCACGAACTCCAGGTGTCCCATCAGGGGCGACACGTGGGGAATGAGGCGGTTCAGCACCAGGCCGGCA